>JBEBHO010000124.1:0-87372 GCA_040081095.1 Nitrospira sp. | reverse complement strand
GTGTTGGTGTGAGAGCTTGTGTAGCAATTAATCTCGTAGGGGGGATACTGTGGGACAGAATGAGTGGGAATGGCCAATCGCGACAGATTTCCAGAAGCATCACGATCGAGCGGCGCTTTTGCGCCCTATCCCCTACGAGATGACGGCTCCGGTGAGTGATCCCTTGGCGGTTGCTCACAGGGGGAAAGCGCTCTCGGTCAATATTAGCAGCGGAGGCATGCTAATTTTGATGGATCAAGTCCCAGCGATCGAACAGGTGATGAAGGTCTATGTGCCGACACCTATCACTGCGGCAGAGACTCCGACACTCGCAGAAGTGCGGTGGACGAGGAAATTGCCATTTAGTGAAAAGAGTGGTGCCGGTCCATATTTCGTCGGTCTCAAGTTTATGTTCTAAGTCGAGATTGCGATGTGGTTCCGAGGGAACGGCGACCATCCTGAAGGCGCGGTGTGATTGTGTCGATTCACTACATGAGGGCAGTCATGAACATGATGATACGTAGTATGGCGATCATGGGCATTATAGTGGCGATGACAGCGGCAACAGCGTTGGCGCAATCGAAGCCGTACCCGAGTAACCCGCTCCAGGAGTCAGCACATGAGAAGTCGTCATTGATCGTGACAACGGACTACATTATTGGACCAGAAGATGTTCTGGAGATCAGTGTCTGGCGGAATGCAGATCTTTCAAAGCAGGTTTCTGTCCGTCCCGATGGGAAAATTTCACTTCCTCTAGTTGGAGATGTGATCGCGGTTGGAAAAACTGCCACTCAGCTAGCAGACATAATTTCGCAGAAGCTGAAGGAGTATAAGGAGAACCCGCAGGTTTCGATTGTGGTTCGAGAAGTTAATAGCTATTCAATCTATGTGTTGGGCGAGGTTACACGGCCAGCAAAGTATCCGCTGAAAAGTAAGACCACCCTCCTTCAAGCGATCACATTATCGGGGGGCTTCAGTCCGGCAGCTGCACGCAATAAAATAGTGGTTTTTCGGTTTAGTGAGAATGGAGAAAAAGATATCAGAATAAAGGCCAGTTATGATGACATTATTCTTAGGGACGGGTCGGCGCAGAATATTGTGCTTGCTCCCGGTGATACCATCGTCGTGCCTTCAGAGACGATGGTGCTTGTACCATGAATGCGCAGAGGAGAAAAGGAGCGTTGCCGGTTATGGTCTTTGACATGACTAGAAAGACTCTCTGCTTGTGTGTGGTGGGGTTTTCGCTTTTGTTTGTGGCTGCATGCGCAGAGGTCCCGCGGGAAGCGTTGGAGGAAATCGGCAGGCCTCTTCAAAAGGATTTTCTTCTTGGGCCGGAGGATGTCGTGGAGGTGACGGTCTGGAGAAATCAGGATTTGTCTCGGACGGTAGTGGTACGGCCAGATGGAATGATCTCTCTCCCGCTGATTGGAGATGTGCAGGCAAGTGGTCTGACAGCGTCAGGCGTAAGCGAGAAAATATCCAAGCGACTCTCTGAGTACAAAGAAAATCCGTCCGTGTCTGTCAGCGTAAAGGAAATTAACAGCTATTTTGTTTTTGTTGTTGGAGAGTTTGTCCGTCCAGGAAAGTATTCCCTGAAGTCCTATACCACCGTCCTCCAGGCCATATCACTGGCCGGAGGGTTTAATCAATATGCCTCGAAAAATAGGATGGCAGTGATGAGGACCATCCGCCATGGGGCGGCGGACGAGCGCCAAGTACGTATTCCCGTTCGTTATGGCGATCTGGTAATGGGAAAAGGTGAAGTGGGAAATTTCAGGCTGTTGTCAGGGGATACCATTGTCGTGCCATAGAGTGTTTGTGCGCATGGTTGCCCAGTCGGATTGGTTGGTCGTGGTCTTGGCCATGTTCTTTGTTGTCGTATTGGCGAATACCCTGCAGGCACAAACACAAAGTGATGGAAGCGGACAGACTTCAGGGACGGCACAAGATGCTGCTTCGCGGCTGGCGACCACACCCATTGGTGCACTTACGAGTGCGCCTCCGGGGGGAGTTCCGCCGGGGGTTGTTCCCTACGTGTCTGTCGCTGAACGATACGATAGTAATGTCTTTTCCACTCCGACCAATATACAGCAGGATTTTGTGACGAATATTGCTGCCGGTGCTCGTGTGAGCTATCGAAATGATATGGTCGATACAACATTACGCGGAGGTCTTATTTCCGAAGTATATGCCCGTAATCCTGGGTTGAACTATGTCGGGACCAATGCAGTTCTCAATGCGGCTTTGGATAAAGCTGTGGGGAAAGTAGTCCCAGGCTTGGGCCTCAGTATAAGTGATACGGTGACGTATACTCCTAAGTCACAGGCCTGGCTTACGCCGGAGGTGCCGGAAAGCGCCTTTATCAGTGGAATTCAGACTTTTCGGAACAATACGCTTACAAATACGACTAATCTAGTGAGCAGGTATGAGCTCAGTCCGTCGGATCTGATTAATGCCTCCTACTCGTATCAGATGCTAAGGTTTTTCAATGCCCAAGGCGCAGTCACTGGCGCTGTCGGTGGGTTGTTCAATACGGACGTTCACATTTTTCTAGCAGGGCTGGACCATCAGATCAACCCTTCGAACACAATAGGGGGTTCCTATCAGCATCAACAGATGTCATTTCAGCTTAATACTGGTGGCCCGTCTTCTGGTGTGGTTGTCGACGGAGCCATGGCAACATGGAAAACAGCGGTAACTCGTGAGTGGACTGTGAAGGTCTCTCCCGGTATTTCTCTTTTGTCGAGCCTTCCAGGAGAGCCTCAATGGACGATGTTGGCAAGTTTGGAATGGCGGACTCCGATGATAATCACAACGACGTCCTATAATAGATCCATTATCCCTTCGTTCTTTCAGACGGGATCAGCCATGATAAGCGACGGTGTGGCCCTGTCCATTTATCATAGTCTTACCAGCCAGTGGAGCATAGGCGGTCAGGGAAACTATGTGCGTAGTAGCACTCTTGGGGCAGGGAGTGGGAACGTCCAGTTCGATTCGTATGGTGGAAGGAGCTTCGTGAACTACATTTTTTATCCAGGTTTAATCGCGAGCGCGACCGCTACGTGGGATCGATTTACCTTCGGTGCCGCAAATTCCGTCAATGTGGTGAGTCGTCAGACAACCATGCTGTCTCTTACAGCGGAATGGAATTAACGATGAACTCGTCGACTGAACTTGGCTTTCAAGACTACATTGGGATAGTCCGTCGCAGGAAATGGCTGATTGTGTCGGCTGTAACGGCTTCAATGGCCATTGCTATTGTATTGTGTTTTGTTCTTCCGAAGAGTTTCCGCTCGACAACGACGGTTCTCGTTGAGAGCCAGCAAATTCCAGAAAGTTACGTGAAGTCAGGGGTCGAGGGTACTATTGAGGGGCGTATTAGCGCTATCCAGCAAGTGGTTATGAGCCGATCCTTGTTAAGCCAGGTGGCTGAAGAATTCAAATTGTTCCGTCCTGAAATGTCTCCCGAGGACCGGGAGACGATCATCGCTGTGATGCGGAAAAAAATACAAGTCACCAAGTCCAGGGTTGGGCATGCGAAAGGAGGGGATACCATAGAGGGGTTTTCTCTCTCATTTGCTCACGAAGACCCCGTCACCGCCATGAGAGTGACAGAGAGATTTGCCTCGAGTTTCATTGTGGAGAACTTGAAATATCGCGAGCAAATGCTTGAAGGGGCTTCTAGCTTTCTCGAACAGGAATTAAAGCTGGCAGAAGCAAAACTTGAAGATCAGGAGCGAGCGATCAGCGAATTTAAAAGTAAATATATGGGTGAACTGCCTCAGCAAATGGAGGCGAACCTCAGGAGCTTAGACCGCTTGCAGATGGATGTAAATGTTGCGCGTGAAGGCATTCAGGCGGCACTCAACAGAGTGGCGATGCTCGAAAAACAAGTCAGCGAGGTCGCCAGTGGTGCAGCAACGCAGGGGGAAGTCGGGGCAACACCCACAAATCAGGGACGGGGCGTCGATCCGCTCATCGCACGACTCGCAGAGCTGGAACGTACTCTGACGACGCTTTCGGCCGAGTATCGCGAGACGTATCCAGATATTCTGCAGACACGTCAGGAAATTGAGGCGGTGAAGGACCAATTGGCCATCAAGTATGGAGTCTCAAAAGACGAAGTCAAGCCTGGGTCGACTAAGTTAGTAGATCCGATGCTCCGAGACCTGATGCGGCAGCGAGATCAGGCCAAGAATGAACTGGAGGCTCAAAAAGAGCGGCTTCGCCGCTTGCTCGAGCAGGTAAAGCAGTATGAGGGACGGGTAGAACGGGCACCCACTCGAGAGCAAGAACTCATGATCTTGGTTCGCGACTATGACAATATGCAAAAGAATTATCAATCATTGCTCGACAAGAGATTGAACGCTCGGCTTGCAGAGAACTTGGAAAAACGCCAAAAGGGAGAACAGTTTCGTATCCTTGATCCCGCCAATCTCCCTGCCACTCCTGAATCACCCAATCCCCTGCTTATCCTTCTCGGCGGGTTGGTTGTTGGGTTCGGGGTTGGTTTTGGGTCTGCGTTTGGGATTGAGTTGCTGTGGCCATCATTTAGACGACCGGAGGAAGCGGAAAGTCTTTTGGGGCTCCCCATACTCGCAGGAATTCCATCTTTCGCGACCTTGCCAGGTGCCAAGTGGAGTGCGCGTGTTCCTCCGGCACTTTCTGGTCCAATTTCTTCAGCCGAAAAGAATATGAAATTTTTCCCGCCCTCATTTGGCAGGGAGGGAGGGATAGGACCTTCCTCAACCGCATTGACGCAGGCCGATGTCGTTCAAGGTGAGGCTTCATGGAATCTTGTATCTAAGTGGTGGCCGAACTCGATGATCACGGAGCAATATCGAGTTGCAGCAACACGGCTGGCACTTATGTCGACGGGGCAGCAGCATTCAATTGCTTTGATTACCAGCTCTGTAATGGGAGAGGGGAAGAGCTCCACTGCCATTAATCTTGCTCATGTATTCGCACAGGGCTTGGATAAGAAAACGCTGATCATTGACTGTGATTTAAAAAGACCTGCTCTTAGTAAGTATCTTGCCATGGCTCCCGGCCCAGGGTTAGCTGATTATTGGGCTGGCACTCACACCATTGATTCCTGTCTTCACAAAATGGGGGATATGTCACTGTGGGTCTTGCCCGCAGGGACGCGGAGCGAGAAGGTCATCGAGTTATCGAGGATTCGTCAGCTCGAGCAATTGCTTATTGAAATTCGTCCTCGCTTTGATCAAATTATTCTCGATGCTCCGCCAGTTTTTCCGTTGGCCGATCTCAACTTTTTGTCTCGCATGGCAGATGTCCTGGTGTTTGTGATTTCGGCAGGGAAAACGAGTCGTGATGTAGTGGAGAAAGCGTTGAAAGCTTTGCGGCCTCAATGTCAGGTGGGGATCATACTCGCGGGAGTTGAGTCGATGAGCATCCCGTACTATCAATACCATTATGAGGATCCAGTTGGCGCTCGGTATGTCGAAGGAAGATAGAGATGGAGAAAGCTGCAGCTGTGATCATTCCCAGTGTGAGGGAGATTCCTGTTCCTAGGCGAAGGCGGTACAGCCTTAAGCGGCGCGTGGTCATTCTTGGTTGTGGCCAGCTTGCTTCCGAGGTGTATCATATCCTTGTGACAAAGCGCCGCATGACGATGGAAGTGGTGGGGTTCATCGATCGAGAACCATCGCAAGTAAGTTCCCACATAGGGAGCCCCCAGATCATTGGTACGTATGAGAACCTCTGCGAAGTTGTTGAGCAATTCCAAGTTCATACTATTGCAGTATGTGTTGAAGATCGACGGTCGGTTCTTCCTGTTCAGGCCCTACTCGATTGCAAAACACTTGGTATCGAGGTGATCGACGGGCATCAGATGTATGAAGAGGAGTCAGGGCGTCTATCAATCGACCAACTTCGACCGAGTGCCCTCATATTTTCAACAGGATTTCAGCGGCGAGTCGTGACGATGGGGTTGAAGCGGGCTGTAGAGGTGCTGCTCTCGGCCATTGGAATGGTGCTATTGCTGCCACTGTGTGTTTTGATCGGCCTTCTTATCAAGATGGATTCGCCAGGCCCTGTTTTCTATAGGCAGATGCGTGTCGGGTTGCGTGGTCAGCCGTATATGATTTGGAAATTTCGCTCGATGTATAGCGATGCAGAAAAGAGTGGACCGCGATGGGCGGAAAAGCAGGACCCTCGAATATCTCGAGTCGGCCGTATACTCAGGAAGTTGCGGATCGATGAACTCCCACAGCTCTATAACGTGCTGAGAGGAGAGATGAGTTTAGTCGGCCCACGTCCTGAGCGGCCGGTGTTTGTCGATGAACTCAGGAAGAAAATCCCTTACTACGATATCCGGCACACGGTTCGACCTGGGGTGACGGGATGGGCACAGACACAATTCCGCTATGGATCGACCGCTGAGGATGCACATACCAAGCTTCAGTACGATTTATACTATGTGAAGAACATGAGCCTAGTCTTGGACTTTCGAATACTGACTGAAACGGCCAGAGTTGTTCTGCTTGGGGAAGGGGCCCGTTAGGAGCAATGAAGCCACAAGCAAATCGAGTACATGCGCTCTCATTTGATGTAGAAGAGCATTTCCAAGTCGCTGCCTTTTGGTCGACGATGAGGAGGCGTCAGTGGGACAACTATGAGAGCCGGGTGGAGAGGAATGTCGAAAAAATTCTCTCGATTCTTTCGATACAGGGGATTCGTGCAACATTTTTCGTGCTCGGATGGGTTGCCCGAAAACATCCGGAGCTTGTGAAAACCATTGCGAGGTCTGGCCATGAGATCGCCTCTCATGGTTTCGGACATGAGTTGATTACCTCCCAGACGCCGGATCTATTTCGGGAAGATGTCCGAAACAGCAAAGACATCCTCGAGAATATTATTGGTGGGCCGGTCCACGGTTACCGGGCCCCGTCTTTTACCATTACACCGGAAACGAAGTGGGCGCTGCCCATACTGGTTGAGGAAGGGTATGTCTATGACTCAAGTATCTTCCCCATCCAACATGACCGCTATGGGATGCCAGGAGCCAACCCCTGGTGCCATCTCTTAGAGACCCCAGCTGGTGCTCTATGGGAAGTGCCTCCATCGACATTGCGAATGGGACCAATTCGTCTTCCGATCGCAGGCGGAGGGTATTTTAGGTTGTACCCGTATCAGATTTTGCGTAATTTACTCACGCGTGCTGCAACGGAGGGACAGCCACTTGTCATGTATTTCCACCCGTGGGAGCTTGATCCGGATCAGCCGAGGATGGAAGGATCTCTGGTGTCGAAGTTTCGCCATTACTTGAATCTTCGAAAAACAGAAGCTCGCTTGCAGCAATTGGTCAAGGATTTCAGGTTTGCGTCGATACGAGAAGCCGTTGACACAGTTGGTGGGGCCTGCGCCGATAAGGAACGAGTTCTTGGGTTAGCGGCAGCTGGCAGCGCCTCTTGCCTTGCGGAGAGGACCCTCAAAGGCTGAACCTGTGCAGGGGGCATGGCATATGGTGCATATAAAACCGCTCATAGAAGAGAAGCATATTATACGAAAGATGCTGCTGTAACGCAGTACTTGCCAAATACGAGTTGTCCTAGATCTGAATTCAGTTATCAATCTGTAATTTTCAGGTAAGATTAACCGGGATGGAGGTTCACCCGGTTTTTCTATATGGAAGTATCTATTGCGGTAACTCATGGAGCTCCAGATCCCATCATTTTGCTAGGTCTTCAGGCCTCAGGCCCAACGGGCCTGTGGCCAAGTGCCAAGCGGGAAAGGCATGGGTTCTTGAAGAGACTTCCTGGCTATGTGCCGGGAAGGCGGCAGCTCATCCAGTTCCTCTCATCCCTGCGATATTGTCGGTTCCAAGAAGAATGCAGGCAAGTTCGTAGGATTCTCGTGGTGGATTTGTCCTTCCAATAAATTTGAGATTTCTCTATGTGTGGCATTGCAGGAATTGTAAAGCATCCCAGCGCTGCCGTTGAGAAGCCGTTGCTCCAACGGATGATCGGCATGGTGAATCATCGGGGGCCGGACGCGGCTGGATTCCACCTGTCTGGGTCCGTGGGGCTCGCTCACGCAAGGCTCAGCATTATTGACGTTGGCGGTGGGCATCAGCCGATGCATAACGAGGATAAGACCGTATGGATCACCTTCAACGGTGAAATTTTTAATTATGTCGAATTGCGTGAAGATCTCATCAAGAAGGGGCATCGGTTTCAAACCCAGTCGGATACAGAAGTCATTGTGCATCTGTACGAAGAGAAGGGCGAAGAGTGCGTTCATGATCTGAATGGGCAGTGGGCGTTTGCCATTTGGGACTCCAGACGCGAGCGGTTATTTCTTTCGCGCGATCGGTTGGGGGTTCGTCCGCTCTTCTATGCACAGACTCCTGAAGGGTTTGTGTTTGGATCTGAAATCAAGTCCTTGCTGGTCGTTCCCTCCGTGCCTCGAGCAATTGATCGGCAGGCCTTGGACGAATTGTTCACCTTTTGGGTGACCCTCCCGTCTCGAACAATTTTCGAAGGGATATCAGAGCTTCCTCCCGGGCATTCAATAACTCTTGAACATGGCGATCTTCAGGTCAAGCCCTATTGGACCCTCGACTACAATCCGTCGAAAGGGTTGATGCAGGAAGAAGAGGCGAGAGAGGGTCTGCTTGAGTTGCTTCTTGACGCTGTTCGGATTCGGTTACGGGCGGATGTGCCAGTCGGCGCCTATTTGAGCGGTGGGCTTGATTCGACGGCGATCGCAGCACTAGTGAAGAAGCTTGGGACGACGCATCTAAAAACATTCTCCATCGCATTTGAAGATAAAGAGTTTGACGAAAGTAGCTTTCAGAACGAGGCGAGCCAGTTTCTCGGGACAGATCACCAAGGCGTTCTCTGTTCATCCCAGGATATCGGTCGAGTATTTCCAGAAGTGATTTGGCATACCGAGAAACCTGTCCTGCGAACGGCTCCCGCCCCTCTATTTCTGTTATCTAAGCTGGTGCGAGAGCAGGGATATAAAGTTGTGCTCACCGGAGAGGGTTCAGATGAAATCCTGGGAGGGTACGACATTTTCAAGGAAGCGAAGATCCGGCGATTCTGGGCGAAATACCCGGATTCAAAGTTTCGGCCGATGCTTCTGAGGCGCCTCTACCCCTATATGAAAAATATCCAATCCCAGTCCGACGCCTATCTGCGCGCATTCTTCCATGTGAGAAAAGAAGACGTCGAGAGTCCGTTTTTTTCTCACTTGCCCCGTTGGGATATGACATCGAAGCTCAAAGTTTTCTACTCCAAGTCCACAGCGGACAGCCTCAAGAGCAGTGATGCGATGCAGACGATCGAAGGTTTGTTGCCAAGCCGATATGGGCAGTGGGATCACTTTTCACAATCGCAATATCTGGAAGCGGCCCATCTCCTTCCGGGGTACATTCTCTCTTCTCAAGGCGATCGGATGGCGATGGCCCATTCCATTGAAGGCCGGTTCCCCTTCCTTGACTACCGGGTCGTGGAATTTGCGTCGAGACTTTCTCCTCAGCTCAAGATGAAAGTCTTGAACGAGAAATATCTGTTGAAGGCAGCGATCGGAGACATGATTCCATCTTCGATCAGAAACAGACATAAGCAGCCGTACCGTGCGCCTGATAGCCAGAGTTTTCTTGCCGGCGGGAAGGCAGGCAAGCTCTTTGAGTATGTCGAAGAGCTGCTTGCTCCTCGCGCCATTCAGGAGGGAGGTGTGTTTGATGCAGGGGCGGTGGGAAAGCTATTAGAGAAGGCAAGGCAGGGTCAGATTGTGAGCATGAAGGATAATATGGCGTTGGTTGGAGTCCTCTCGACTCAGGTGGTCATAGACCGGTTTATTAAGAACTTTCCAAGGAGTGTGTGACATGTCATCGATTGAGACAGAGCTGCGAAAGTATATTCTGGACAAATTATTGTTTGGACGGACAGAGGTGGCGCTCAGCGGCGATGCCTCATTCCTAGAGTCCGGCATTATCGATTCGACAGGGGTCTTGGAGCTGGTTTCCTTCTTGGAAGAGCAATTTCAAGTCAAGGTTGAAGACGAAGACCTCATTCCAGCGAATCTGGATTCAATCAATGCCATTGTTCGCTACGTAGAGAAGAAGCGGAAATAATCGTCATGCGAGTCGTCGCGCGCGCTCAAGCGCGGGTAGTGCACGCAAGAGCGGCAACTGGTATCGCTGGTTCGTTTTGCCCTCTGCAACTTAGTCTGTTGAATGGCAAGGATAGGGTATGCGCGTAGAGACTGTCATTGCTCAAACGATGGGTTCCTGGCCTCACAAGGTCGCCGTTGTCTATAAGGGCCGACAATGGACCTATGGAGAATTGCGTGATCTTGTCGCGACGGTGAAGAGCAGACTGAGCGACGGCGGATTTATAGAAGGAGATCGGGCGATCCTCTGGATGGAGAATTCGCCCGACTATATCGCCGCCTATCTTGCTGTGCTTCAGGCCGGGGGTGTTGTGGTGGCGATTCATCCCCAGGTTCCGGTCTCAGAGGTTGCGCGTATTATTCGCCATGTTGGTGCAACCGGGCTGATCGCTTCTTCGGCAGTCAAGCATTGGACCATCGACGATGTGAACTCAGTCGGGTTGCGATTTATTGTGAAGGACGATCAGGTCATTGGCTGTCGTCAAGGAGAGTCGACCATCAAGAGCCCGGCAGACCTTGCACAAATTATCTATACATCCGGGTCGACAGGCCAGCCGAAGGGCGTGATGCTGACGCACAGGAATTTGATGGCCAATACGAAGTCAATTCTTGAGTACCTGCAGCTTACATCGGACGACTCGGCGATGGCCGTTCTTCCGTTCATGTATGCCTATGGGAATTCAGTCATGCTCACGCATCTCTTTGTCGGTGGAACGCTCGTGATCGAAAACAGCTTTCTCTATCCCCACGTCATTCTGGAAAGTATGATGAGGGAGAAAGTCACCGGGTTTTCCGGCGTGGCCACCACCTATGCCATCATGCTCAACCACTCGAGTCTGAAATCATATTCGTTTCCCGCACTTCGGTATTTGACGCACGCGGGCGGTCCAATGCCGTCAGAATTGTTGATTCGCGTACGATCGGTGTTTTCGGGGGCACGTCTGTTTATTATGTATGGCCAAACTGAAGCATCTGCACGGTTAACCTACCTCCCTCCCGACCTGTTGGATGTGAAGAAAGGATCTGCCGGCCGCGCAATTCCCGGTGTGACCCTGAAGATCGTCAAAGAGGGAGGCGCGGAAGCACGTGTCGGAGAAGTCGGTGAAGTGTATGCCTCGGGGGATAACATCATGCAAGGGTATTGGCAAGATCCTCATACCACGGCTGATGCGCTCCGAGATGGATGGCTTCGCACAGGTGATCTGGGACGATTAGACGAGGATGGTTATCTGACGATCGAAGGCCGCAATAGCGAGATGATCAAGTCAGGTGCCTATCGGATTAGTCCTGTGGAGATTGAAGAGGTGCTCTTGCAGCATCCTCAAGTTCACGAGGCCGGAGTGGTCGGCGTCGACGATCCGATTTTAGGGCAGAAAATTTGCGCCGTCGTGACACTGAAATCCGCAGGCTGTGCGACCGACCAAGAGCTTCTCGCGCATTGTGCTCAGGGGTTAGTGCAATACAAACGGCCTAAATCGATTATTGTGGTCGATGCGCTGCCGAAGTCTCCTTCCGGTAAGGTGTTGCGGCAGAATCTTCGTGAAATCAGCTTGCGCGCGGTTCAATCATCGGCGCCTGTTACGTCCTAGATCTTGTCCGTCGCACGAGCCGCGAGCATTTCATGGGACTCTGTGCCGAAAGAGATTTGAGAGGGATCAAAAATGGCATGACGCGATTACCTGCTGAAGTGGGTAAGTGTCTGCACTGAATGACAACGGAATGTTGGGAGGAGGGTGACGATGAAGAAAGAGTCAGGGATATTCTCAGCGGATCAGTTGAAGCTTGATGTCAGCAAAGAGGCGGACCGAATCGGTGTGTTCATGCGGGAGGGCGTGTTCAAACAGCTCAAGCGAAAAGGAGTGGTGGTCGGACTCTCCGGAGGCATCGACAGCAGCGCTGTCGCCGCCCTTTCGGTGCATGCCTTGGGGGCCGATCGAGTGGTGGGAATATTCATGCCTGAATCGGACTCTTCAGACGATAGCCTGCGCTTGGGGCAGCTATTGGCCAAAAAGCTTGGGATTCGAACGTTCAAGGAGGATATCTCCGGCATTCTACAGGGGGCTGAATGTTATCGGCGACGCGACGAGGCGATCAAGGCTGTCGTTCCCCAATACCATGCAGGGTATAAATCCAAGCTGGTGCTCTCCTCTCTCGATAGTTCGGAGTTCAGGATCTCGTATGTGGTGGTCCAGGATCCCGAGGGCAAGCAGACGAAGGTGCGGCTCACGGCCGATGCATTTTTGGCGCTTGTTGCCGCTACGAATTTTAAGCAGCGGACAAGAAAGATGATGGAGTACTACTACGCCGATCGGTTCCTCTATGCGGTTGGAGGAACGCCCAATCGTCTTGAGTATGATCAAGGATTTTTTGTCAAAAATGGCGATGGTTCCGCAGATATCAAACCCATCGCGCATTTATATAAGTCGCAAGTGTATCAGATCGCTCGATTCCTTGGGGTCCCAGAAGAAATTCTAAACCGCCCTCCGACAACCGACACCTATTCATTGGCACAGTCCCAAGAGGAATTCTATTTCTCGCTACCCTACGACAAGATGGATCTCTGTCTCTACGCAAAGGACCGGCAGATTCAGGCAGATGCCGTGGCCGTAGCGGCTGGGTTGACGGCTGCGCAGGTTGATCGGGTCTATCGCGACATCGATGCGAAGCGTGCCGTTGCGCGATATCTACATATGGAGCCGTTATTGATTGAAGCGGTCGGCGACGTTGGAACGCCCTCCTAGGTTTTGGTGGGATGTGGTCTGATCGCTGAGGCCGGTGCTTCTCAGGTTTGGAGCCGTTGAAAAGACTGTTTCAGCTTGAACTGCAGCCTCACTCTAGGAGGCAGGTGTCACGAGTATTCGCTCTCGCCTCGATGGCCAGTTAGAAGAAGGAGCGGGCTTTGGCGATGAGCACGGTGTTTGCGCCAAAGCCCGCGCCCTTGTTGGGTATCTTTCTGATTCGGCCGACCGAATTGCATAATTGGAATAGCAGGTGATACCGGAGATGGCGCTGAAGCCCGACCGATCCCTAATGCCCTCTTGGGATGGGCTCGCACGGATAAGAATTTGTTTCGGCCATCAATCGGTTGGCGCGGACATCATGAAGGCGCTGTCGACGCTGACGGGCAATCATCTTGAGGTGGTTGAAACCAGCGATGCAGATGCGTTGCAACGTCCCGTGTTTGCCCATTTCCGAGTAGGGCAGAACCGCGACCCCCTCTCAAAACTCCAGGCCTTTGCGCAGGTGATTGAATCAGGGGTGGGGGAGCGCGTGGACGTCGCCCTGTTTAAGCTCTGTTACGTGGATATTAACGCCAATACCGATATCGATACCTTGTTTTTGAATTATCGGAGTACGATGGCTTTGCTCAGTGAGAGATATCCCAAGATTGTCTTTCTCCATGTCACGGTGCCGCTTATGTGTATCGGGGGCGGGATCATGGAATGGTTGCGCGAGAAGGCTGGATGCGTCAATCGCGAGCGGGAGGGCCAAGCCAGGCGCCATGCGTATAATCAGTTGCTCCGGGGCGCCTATGGGAGTTCCGGACGCCTGTTCGATCTTGCGGAAGTAGAAGCGACATATCCTGATGGGAGGCCGTCCTGTTTTCATTATCACGGTGATCTGGTCCCGACCCTTGTGCCTGAGTATACGGAGGATGGGGGCCACTTGAACCAACGGGCTGCTGAACGTGTGGCGGCTAGCCTGCTGTCATGCTTGGTTAAGGTAGATAACGAGCCTGCTCAACTTAAGACATCGAGATCCGCAGAAGGACAACCATGATGCAAATTATCCAGTGCGATGAGAGCTACGCAAAGGCGTGGGACGATTTTGTGAACAGCCAGGAGCAGGCGTCTTTCTACCATTTATTCGGCTGGAAGACTGTCAATGAAGCGTCTTTTGGACATCAGACCTTTTATCTGGCTGCGGTTGATGATGGGAAGATTCGTGGCGTGTTTCCGCTCGTGTATCTTCAAAGTAGAGTATTTGGAAAACTGTTGTGCTCTCTTCCTTTTGTGAACTACGGCGGGCCTTGCGCCGACGAGCCGGCTATTGAACAGTTGCTTCTCGATGAAGCGAGGAAGATCGTTCAACAACACGGGATCGATTACCTTGAGATTCGCGGCATGCGAAAGCTGGGAGGCGATCTGCCGACGTCCGAGCACAAGGTGAGTATCACGCTGACGCTCGATAAGAACCCCGATACGCTCTGGGATGCGTTTAAAACCGGTCATCGCAACAATATCCGGCGGGCCTACAAGCGAGGTCTCAGCGTCCGGAGCGGTGGACTGGAACTCCTCGATACCTTCTACGACATCCTGAGCGAGAGCTGGCGAAACTTGGGGACTCCGCTCTATCAAAAGAGTTATTTCGAACGCATTATCAAGACTTTCCCACAAGAGACCAAGATTTTCGTCCTCGACCATGAGGGTGTTCCTGTTTCCTCAGCCCTCAATGGACATTTCCGCGGTATCGTTGAAGGAATGTGGTTGGGAGCGTTACCGAAGGCTCGAGAGGTCGAATCGAGTTACGTCCTCTACTGGGAGATGATTAAAGACGCATGCGAGCGAGATTTTCAGCTGTACCATCTTGGACGGTCGACGGTTGACTCTGGAGGAGAGAGTTTCAAGAAAAAATGGAATACGTACCCGACTCAACTCTATTGGCAATATCTTATGCGAGACGGTCGACCCATGCCCCAGCTGAATGTTGCCAATCCAAAACTCCAATTTGCCATTAGCGTGTGGCGGAGACTGCCGTTGCCGGTCACCCGACTATTGGGGCCATTGGTGGCGAAGGGGATTCCTTGATGATGATATTCGTCACCAATGTTCGAGGTGAGGTCCGTCTGAGAGGAGAACCAAGCGTATGATGGACGCCTTGCGATTCGTTCCGCCCGCCGGCACACCGATAAGCCTTGCCGACGTGTTGTGCAGCGTCGGTAATGCACTGACTCGGTCCGACACGCTGCAGCAATTCAAGGAAGACGTTCGCGCGCGTGCGCGCGTGCGGTATTGCGACTTCGTCTCAACCGGACGCGCCGCGTTGACCCTGGCTCTGCTTGCGCTGAAGGCTCTGGACGGTGGGCGGCGTGATGAGGTGGTCATTCCTTCCTACACCTGTTTCTCGGTGCCGTCCTCCGTTATGAAAGCCGGATTGAAGGTGCGCCTCGCCGACGTCGATCCCATGACGCTCGATTTTGCCCCTGGCGCGTTGGAACAGATTGACGGGTCTCGAGTCTTAGCGGTTGTCGCGACCAATCTGTACGGGCTGCCGAACGATTTGCCGTCGATTACACGGGTGGCACATGATCGTGGTGTGTATGTGGTGGACGATGCAGCGCAGTGTCTTGGCGGATCGATTGGTGGTCGACCATCGGGGACCTGGGGCGACGTCGGCATCTATAGTTTCGATAAAGGGAAGAACGTGACGTCGATCGATGGTGGAGTGCTCGTGACGAACTCCGAGCGCATTGCGGAGGCGATCACACGGCAAGTTCGTGTTCTTCCGCAGTGCACAATAGGCGAGTCCGCGGCTCATCTGGCCAAGTTGGTAGTCTATGCCGCTTTGTTGCATCCGCGAGGGTATTGGTTGCCTAACTCGCTTCCGTTTCTTGGACTGGGCACCACCGCCTATCGGACCGATTACCCGTTGGCACAATACGACTCATGGATGGCGCCGATGGGTCATCGGCTGTTCACTCGTCTCGATGCTATCACTGCGCAGCGCCGTGTGAATGCCGAGCGGTTGAAACGCATGTTGCCATGGGGGCCCAAGCTTGAACCAGTCGTGCTCAAACAGGGGGCGGAGCCTGCGTATCTTCGTTTTCCGGTCCTGATTGATCCTGAATGCCGGGATGCGGTATTAGCGGCACTACGGGAAAATGGAATTGGAGCAACGGCTTCGTATCCGACTGCCATCAGTGATGTGCCTGAATTAAGAAATCAGCTTCAAAGCGGGGACAGAGAGGCGAAGGGGGGGCAGTCGGTGGCTCGCCGGATTGTGACGCTTCCGACGCATGGGTATGTGACCTCACGGGATCAGGAACGAATGGTGGATGTGGTTACGGATGTGCTTGGTGCTGGAAAACGTAATTACTCACCACAATGATACAGACCAGGCTCTTCCAATCGATTCACAAGGTAGGACTTGATAGAGAGTCCTGGAATGCCTTGGCATCTGGAAGTGAGACCAATACCATATTTCAGACTCACCAGTGGATGTCGAGTTGGGAAAAGGTGTTTGGGGATCAGTGTGAGCCATGGTTGATCTCCGTGGCAGACCCCGCCGGAGTCATAGGGGTGGCACCCCTCATGGTGAAGAAGGGACTCCTTGGCGAGCGGCGCGTTATGTTTTTGGGGGAAGGGAAGGCGGACTATTTGGACTTCCTCACGGCAGGAGACCGGATGATGGTATTGGAAACGATGTGTACCGCATTATTTACGGCACGTGAACGTTGGGATGTCATTGAGCTGAACAATATTCCTGTTGAGTCGTCAACCGTAGAGCTTGTGCAAGAAATCTCACGCCGTGCGGGCTATCGTGTGCTAGCGAGAGATCTGTATCAGAGTCCCACTCTGCTGATCAGAGGGCATGAGGATGAAGCGCTGAAGGTCTTCAATAAGGCCGGATTGCGCCGGCGTGAGAACTATTTTCAGCGGAAGGGACACCTTACCTACAAGACTCTGACTGGTGTGGACGTCATGCCGTATCTCGACAGGTTCTTTGAGCTGCATGTCGGTCGATGGACGGGTAGTGGGAGTCCCAGTCTCTTCCTCAAGGAGGTCAATCGAACTTTCTATCGGGAGCTTGCCATTGCCATGGTCGACAATACGTGTCTGCTTCTTTCCATCATCGAGTTCGACGGCCAGCCATTGGCCATGCATTATGGATTTGACTACAACGGCAGGTTGTTATGGTACAAGCCCTCGTTTGACAGGGCTCAGGCAAAGCATTCGCCAGGTCTTGTCCTGCTCCGGTATTTGATCGGGTATGCCCTCGAGCACAAACGGGATGAATTCGACTTTACGATCGGGGATGAGCCGTTCAAGAGCCGTTTCAGCAATCACCTACGAACGACAGTCAGTCTTCAGATCTTTCAGGACCCCACCCGCTATTACCTTGCCTTGTCGAAGCAGAAGTTGAGTGCGGCAAAGCGGAGGTTCTTGTGAAGATCCATGAGACTATAAGGCAGCGCGCTCCGGTAGATGTCAGCGTAATTATCCCGACCTACAACCGCGCTCGCTTGGTCGTTGAGGCGATCGAGAGTGCGCTTCGCCAGACTACTCCTCCGCGAGAAATTATTGTCATTGATGATGGATCGACCGACGAAACGCCTCGTGTGTTAGCGTCGTTTGGCGATCGGATCATCTCTGTCCGTCAATCGAACCAAGGAGTGGGGGCTGCTAGAAATCGTGGGCTTGCCATGGCGCGGGGCCGATACCTCGCATTTTTGGACTCTGACGATACCTGGCTTGAGTTCAAGCTTGAATTGCAGGTTGGCGTGATGGAGCGCAGTCCTGAACTTGGTTTGCTGTTTTCTGATTTTCTGATCACTCGTGAGAACGGGGGAATGACGCCCCATGGACTTCAGACTTGGTATCGCCATTCTCGGCCGTGGGAGCATGTTTTTGAGAAAGCTTCTTCGTCAACGGTTGGCGTTCCCTCCAAAGAAGATCAAGTTCACCTTTACTGCGGACAGATCTATCGAGCCCTGTTGGAAGAGTTCTATGTGCTGACCAGTTGCGCCATTGTCCGAAGGGATCGGCTGACTTTGGAAACGCGTTTTACTGAAGGTGTAGAAATTTATGAAGATTGGGAATTCTTCGCACGGCTCGCTCGGACTTGTGAGGCTGGATTTTTAGAACTCGATACGACTATCAACCGGGGAGGGAATGACCGGCCACGGGTAACCGATGCCAGCATTGCCAGTAAGGCAGAGAGCCGTTTGCGGATGATCGGATCAGTATGGAAGAGTGATGCTGATTTTCTGGCTGTTCATGGTGCTGAAGTGACAGAGGTTGAGGCGGATCAGTGTCTCGTCCTGGCTCGTGCGCGTCTGTTGGACTCTGAGCCACACGCCGCGCGCGCCGCGCTTCGACAGTGGCTTCGGTTGGGTCATTCAGGCCGGTGGAGGGAGGCTGTTTTTCTCGCGACCTGCGTGCTACTTCCCGGAAGTGGTACTGTTCTGCGAAGTGTCCGTGAACTTCTCTCGCGTCTTCGTGCGCCAAAGCCGACTCCACATGATCCGAAGCGGACAGGGGCGATCAATGGCTAATAGTCATAGCTATGGAGTGGCTATCCTCCGTGGAGGCAAGCAGCGGATGGAAATATTTCCCCCGCAGCCTGCTAAGTAAGATGGATCAGTATGGCTATGAAGCAGATGTGCTCACTCGGGTCGACGACGTGCGAGCCATGGCGGTTGCCTGGGATGTCCTTGCCGAGCGATTTGGTAGTCCCCTCCTTGGCTCTGACTGGTTTCTCGCCTGTGCGGTGACCCTGTGCGCCGAATCCGATCTTCGAATCGTGGTGGTGCGGTCGAAGGATGCCATCTGTGCCGTGGCGCCACTCGTCGTCGTCAGACGCGGTGGGGTTGAGTGGCTGGAATTGCTCGGGGTGTCGGTGCTCTACGAACCGGCAGGATTTCTCTACGACGGTGTAGAGTCGCTTCAGCACTTAGTCCGCAAAATAGTCAGTCTTCGAATGCCGACGGTGCTTGCCAGGATTTCCGCCGAGTCTCCGATCGAAGCCACTTTTCGTGAGCTGACTCGCTATCGAGGAGTGGTTCTCAGTCGAAAGACCGCGAGTGCTTCATATGTCTGCATCGAGGGAGGCTGGCAAGACTACTTTCGGTCGATTTCAGGGCAACGCCGCTACGACTATCAGCGAAAGCGCAAGCGAATGGAGCGGCTAGGCCAGGTGGTTGTTAGGGTCGAGCGCCCCAGCTCCCGAGCTGACCTTCCGCATTTGCTTGAGGAAGTCTTGAGAATTGAAGGGGCCGGTTGGAAAGCACGATCGGGCTCTGCGCTTCTTGTCAACCAGCGCGTGCGAACGTTCATTGCCGCGTACAGTGAGATGGCCTGTGATCGCGGGGCGCTTCGTGTCTGTTTCCTGGAGGTGCAGGGAGGGGCGATCGCCACGATCCTCGGTATTCAAGACTCACAACGGTTTTGGGTGCTTAAAATTGGGTATGACGAGAAATGGGCACGATGTTCTCCTGGAATTCAGCTGACGATGGAGACCATCCGCTACGCATTCGAGCAAGGACTTGAGGCCTATGAGTTTCTCGGGTCCGAGGAGCCATGGCAGTCTATGTGGCCACGCCATCGCCATGCGTTGAGCTCATTGGTGTTGTACCCGACGTCCCTCCACGGGCTTCTGTGCCTCAGTGGAGATCTTCATCAATTTGCCATGAGTCGTGCACAACAGATGTTCAGGAGTTTCGCGAAGAGGACGGACAGGTGTGTTTCTGAGTAAGAAAACCAGACTGTGGATTCAGTCCCGCCTCGAGTCAGAAGACGGTTCATGCCGGCTCGGGGTAGGGGCGATCGTTGCTCGCATGAGAAGGGGAATCCCTTGGTGGATGGGTCTTTTGATGCTGGCCGCGTTGTTGATATTGCCGAACGTTGTGGCGGGAACGCTTTCGAAGGTGTGGATTCAGTTTCCTGGCCTGGATAAACCGACTCATTTTTTTGCATTCACGGCAGTGTTCTTGATGGCGTATGGTGTGATGCGCGGTCGCGCGTGGCCACGTCAAGAAAGGGAGAAGTTGTGCGTCGCAGTATGCCTTTCCCTTCTCATCTCAGTCGCTGATGAGGTGCAACAGGCTCTGCTTGGTATGGGGCGTACGGCAGAATACGGCGATCTGGTGGCGGATGCTGCTGGCGTATTGGTCGGGTTGACGGTGGTCTCGGCGAGGCGATTGGGCATGGGCCGTACCATTGCGATTGTGGTGCTCCTTCTGTTGCCGGTCGCAGCAGTGACTTTGCAGACGTACCATGATCTCAAACACTTCAATCGTGGAATGGTGTATGAGCGGGAGCACGACTACCAGCGAGCCAGGGCTGAATACATGCTGGCAGTGGAGAGTGGTTTTCAGTCTGCGGAACTGTACAATGCGATTGCATGGCTGGACATCGAGTTTTTGAATGCAGACCCCTTCGAGGCAGAGGGGTATGCTGCTCGAGCGTTCGCGATGGACCCGGACAATCCTGATATTGTAGATACCTATGGGTGGATAGTGGTTCAGGCTGGGCGGCCTCGCGAGGGGCTGGCATTTCTTGAGCGGGCGAAGTCGATGAAGTCCAGTATGTATTGTATCGATCTTCATCTTGGTGTGGCTTATATGAAGACGGGTGATCGGGACCGTGCAGCCGACTATCTGAAGCGTCAAATTGAACGAAACGCGGCTGATCGTTGGGGGCGCTCTGCTAAATTGGCACTAGATCAATTGGAAGGGAATGCGGGATGACGGTGGGGGAACGGCTTAAGTTTGCCATCAAGTTCGCGGCAGCTCACCTGCTTTATGGGCTGGGGGCGCTGCAGCTCTGGCAATTCATTGTCTTGCGGAGGAAAGCCGTCGTCCTCATGTATCACAGGGTGTTAACCCGCGAAGAGAGAGCCGTAACCGGGTCTCACCCTGGGATTGTTGTTGATTGCGAGGCCTTCGAGAAGCAGATGGCTATGCTGAAGAGTCGATTCAGGGTCCTTTCGGTCGAGGAGTTCACCGATAGGATGGAGCGGAAAGTTCCATTTGACGATGCGTCCTGTCTGATTACGTTCGATGACGGGTGGAGGGATAACTTCACTCATGCGCTGCCGATTCTCTCTCGGTATGGACTGCCGGCTGTCGTGTTTCTCCCCGTTAATTTCATCGGCAGCCGACGGCTCTTCTGGCAGGAATACCTCACACATCTCACGTTGCAGGCTGTGATGCAGGTGAGGCGTGAGCCAGGGCGGCGAGAGCGTCTTCGCGAGTTGCTTACGGAGGTGTGCCTTGACTCGACGCTCGATCTTTCGGACCATGATCCGCGACCTGCAATTATGGAAGCTGTCAGACGGCAAAAGGGCTTGGCCCTGTCTGTGATCAAGACGACGCTGGTGACCTTAGCCGACGAGCTGAGTCTTCGGGTAGAGGAGCTAGAAGGCCTGGATGGCTTCTTAGATTGGGAGCAGGTGAAGGTCATGGCACGGCAGGGAGTCGCGTTTGGGGGGCACGGTGCCGAGCATCGGATCCTTACACTTGTATCAACCAGCGAAGCACGCGACGAGATTTGCACCGCAAAGGATGTGATTGACGGTCACCTTCAGGGAAAAACTCCGACATTCAGCTACCCTAATGGGAATTGGTCTTCGGATGTGGCCACGCTTGTCCGGGAATCCGGGTACCGGCTCGCCTTCACGACAGAGCCGGGCTTTGTCAGTTGTGAGGATGACCGCTTCACGGTTCGGCGAATCAATATTCATGAGGGGCTCATGAACAGCAGGCCGCTGTTTCTTGCCAGAATTGTGGGATTGTTTTGAATAGGCATCCATTAAAGATCTTAGTGACGGACGGGATACTCGACCGGCTCTCGCTATTACCCGCTCGCTTGGGAGTAAAGTCCGCACGATCATCGTTGGGGCAAAGGCCCAGCCGTCGCTGGCTCAGGCGTCGCGCTATTGTCGCGAGAGTTTCACGTATCCCGATCCCGCGCAGGATAGTGCCTGGTTTATCGAGTCCCTCCTGCGGATGGTTCGTGAGCAAGGCGTTGATGTTGTGCTGCCGGTTACGGAAATCACTACAGCCGTGGTTGTCGAGAATAGAGAAAATGGTTGAACGGTACAGCCGGGCCCCCTTCCCAATGATGGAGATGTTCAGCCGTCCGGCCAATAAGGTGGAAGTGCTGGTGCTGGCCGAGAAGCTCTCCATTCCTACTCCGTTGGGGGTAGTGATGGGACATCCTGGTGACCGGCCGCAGTGGCCTGGGGGGGGGCGTCGATTTCCGGTCGTGGTCAATGCCCGCTTCAACGTGCGAGGCGAGCCGATTGTATGCACACCGGAAGACACCTTCTGTTGTTTTATGGGCACCGGCATTGAGGTGCTCGCCGTTGACAATTGTCTGTTTTGCAAGGAGCAGCAATCCAAGAGATTGGCGACCTGCCATGAGGACCAGTTTGAGTTGGACTAAGCACACCCGGCGACTGCTCGTCTCGGTATTGATGACTATGGCAATTTGAATAATCCAGCGACGGGATCTGCATTGTTGTTGTAATCTGTTCCGGAGGGTCTATGAAGAAACTTATTTTTACCGTAATCGTTATCATGATCGCGACAGCCGGTGCGATAGCGTACGAACGATATTTCGTTCAGTCAGAATTTGGCCCCTCTTCCCTTCTCGGCGTTTCGCTCCTCTTGTTTTTTGCGCTGGCGTTGACAATAACGCTGTTCTCGTTTGGGACTCGATTTCATGAGGTAGTGACTCGAGTCTGGCTTGTCGGGCTATCTGTCGTTTTGACATTCGTAGTGGTCGATTTGGCTGCCGGGGTACTTCTCGTAAAGCCACTTTCCCCTGAGCTATCACCGGACAAGATTCGCCATCACAAATTGGTCCCAAATACTGATTCTAGATTTGAACAGCCAGATTTCTCCTACATACAACACGTCAATAATTTGGGGATTCGGGGAAAAGATAGCTCGTTCAAGAAGCTTTCGCATCACTACAGGGTGTTGATGCTTGGAGATTCTTTTACGATGGGAAAGGGGATGGAGGACAACCAAACGTTTTCCGCTCTTCTGGAAGTTTCGTTGAATCAGCAAAGAGTATGTGAATCCACCACGTTCGAGGTGTTGAATGGCGGGGTAGACAGCTACGCCCCTGTCCTTTCTTATCTCCAGCTGTCCGGAGATCTCGCTCCATTGGAGGTTGATCTTGTCCTGCTAAATCTTGATTTGAGTGACCTGCTGCAGGAGGCGGCCTATAGGAAGGAGGCCGTCTACGACTCGACCGGTGAGATCATCGGCGTTCCAGGATCAAAGCGGCCACTTTTGTTTAACCAACGTATTCGATCCTGGATCGATCAACACACGTTCTTTACTAGATTGCTGCTCTTTCACACAAATAAGTGGCTGGGTTACCAGGATCTTACCGTGCAGGGGGTAGTGACTCGGGCTAACCCTGAACTTCTAAAATACACTCTCGCAGAAGACAAGGTCAATCGAGATGAGCAATGGGCCCAGATTTTTGGCAGTATCGCAAAAATTAAGAAGCTTGCTGATGAAAGATCAACGGCGTTTGCATTGGTGATTTACCCCTGGGGTCATCAGGTAAGTGAAACGGAGTGGCTGCCTGGACGATACAACTTTATCCCGGAGGGTGCGACAGCTTCAGATAAATACCTCGACACGATTTATCAGCGATCGAAGCAGCTTGGGATAGAGCTTGTCGATTTGTTTCCGGCATTTCGTGCGTATAAAGGTGACGCACCGCTTTATTTTAAGTATGACATGCACTGGACCGCCGAAGGTCACAAGGTTGCGGCGTTAGCGCTGGAAAAATATCTGATCGAGAGCCATCTTGCTACGTTGTGTGAGTCGAAATAACACGCCATGACCACGATGCTCGACGGTAAGAACGACCGCAAGCGTGACCACGAATGAGCGATTCGATGGCAAAGGGAGTCAAATACTCGCGATTTTTGGCCATGGAGCGTGCTAGGAGCCTGTCCGAGTAATGCGCCACTTTTGACTGGACAGCCCAGAGTACGCTGTGGTTTCTATGCCGCATGGCTAAAACATTCAAATCTTGGGACGTCGATCAGCTGGTGCTGTTCCCCCCGTCGGTACATGAGCTGGTGCCTCCGGGGCATCTGGCTCACTTTGTACGGGACCTGGTCCGAGATTCGCTGGACTTGTCTGCAGTCCTGAAGACCTACGACGAGAACTGCGGGTTTCCGCCCTATGATTCCACCATGATGGTCGCCCTGCTGCTGCACGCGTACAGCAGCAGGGCTCTACGCGTCGCGGCGGATCGCCAAGGCCTGTCCGGAACGGGTGGATTTCATGGCCGTGCCGGCGCGGCAGAGTCAGGATTTTCCCACGATCAACGACTTTCAGAAGCGTCACCTGCTGGCGCTGGGTGGGCTGTTCATGCAGGTACTCCAGCTGTGCCAGAAGGCAGAACTGATGCTGTAGCTTCGCCAAATCTCGTTGACGGGTCGGTCGGCATCGTCCTCCTTCAGAATCGACACAATTTTGGTCTCGGTGAACTTCGAGTGACGCAGGGGAACCTCCTGGCTTGGGTGATCATTGTGCCAGAAAGTTCTCCTGTTGACCGTCTCAGATTAGGGGGGGCTTACGCCAGACCAGAGTAATTTTGGTGGGTGTCTGCATGTCCACAGGCTACTATGGGCTGTCGGATATTTATGGCAACATTATTGCGGGAGCTTGGCAGCGACGCGAATTCAGTTTATGATAAAGTGTAGAGAAATGATATTGCTCGAGGAAAGAAATCAAATGCGAAGATTATTTCTTTATAAACTCCTGAAGGGAACTATTCCATTTTGAAAATGCCCACACACTATCTTTCTCCGATTGAAACGCGTCCTATTCCAGAAACGTCTGAAGAGTTGTATTTGGACCTGTTAAAGCGATGTCTTACCAGGTCTTTATTCGCGAAAGAAGTAGCTCGACACACCATCGACCCCGGTCGTTTCCATCTGCGAATTCTCAATAAGGTTCTTCGGGCCATACTGACCCCCTTGCACTTAGAGCTGGTGCACCTAAAGCAATCCGGGCTTGCCGATTATATCGAGTCCACCCACGCAGCTCGTACGCGCCTGGAAGATGCAGAAACGATGTTGGGCATCAAGCAACTGGATCAGATGCAGGCCTGCATCACCGATGTAATCGGGCGCAAGGTGCCGGGTGACGTTTTGGAGGCAGGCGTGTGGCGTGGAGGGATGACGATCTTTATGCGTGGTGCATTGAAAGCCATGGGCGAACATCAAAGACGGGTATGGGTAGTCGATTCCTTCGAAGGTCTGCCAAATCCTGAAGAATCCTTTGATTCGTTTGGCTGGAAGAAAGGCGCTATGGCGGAATCCCTGGATCAAGTGAGGTCAAATTTTGCGCGTTATGGCCTGCTGGATGAGCAAGTGGTGTTTCTTAAAGGGTTTTTCAACGACACGTTACCCGGCGCTGGGATTACGACATTGTCAGTACTGCGGGTAGATGCTGACCTCTATGAATCCACGAGGGATGTTCTGAATCACCTGTACCCAAAACTCTCGGTGGGGGGATACGCGATATTTGACGACTATCAAAATCTGAAAGACTGTCAACGCGCCATTGAGGAATACCGTCTGCAGCACCACATCGAAGATTCTATCATCAAAATCGATAAGCGCGCGGTGTATTGGGTGAAATCTGCAAGTAAATCCTGAACTCTTGCGAGCAAGTCAAGCCCTACCCGCGACGCCCCGTTCAACCAAAATCATTATGATCCTGCCGCTCCATGGCCCATGATTGTGAACAAAGAACTTCCCTGCCATTCGACCGCGCTTTCGGATCGCCTGTTGTGGTGGCCGTTACCGTCGTGGCGACGTGGTGGTGGAAGAATATCGTGCGTGCCCCCATCCGCGCATCGACGGCGGCAGTGTTTCTGGCGATCCCGTTTATCCGGCCTGGGTCGTAGCGTATGAAAATCCCTGTCATTCCATTGGGGCAGTGTGGATTTCGATTTCAGTTGGGGAGCACCGTTGTCTATACGGACCCCTATTTGACGAATCACGTAGCGGAGGTCGAAGGCCGGGAGATGCAGCGCCTGAGGCCAGCGCCGGTTGAGCCGTCCAAGGTGGTAGATGCCGATTTTGCCCTGATCACGCACGCCCATTTGGACCATTGCGATCTCAAGACGCTCGTGCCGTTGTCGTTCGCTTCGAGTGGATGCCAGTTTGTGTGTCCCAACGAAGTCGCGAAACTGCTGATAGGCGCGGGAATTGACAGCCGCCGGTTGCTTCTTGCTCGTGAAGACTGGATTGCGCTGGGACCACAAGTTCGGGTGATGCCGGTTCCCGCGGCCCATCCGCGCATCGAAACCGACGACGAAGGCTATCTACGCTGTGTCGGATACGTGATGGAATGGGGGGGGCGAAAGCTTTACCACGGAGGCGATGGTTCTCCTGACGATCGCGTTTTTAACCGACTGAATCAGTTGGGGCCGATCGACGTTGCCTTTATACCGGTCAACGAGAGAAACTTCTATCGTGAGAAACGTGGCATTGTTGGAAATATGTCAGTTCGCGAGGCGTTCCAGTTGGCGACGGATATCGGGGTGAAGACCTTGGTGCCGACCCACTGGGACATGTTTGCCCCCAACAGTGTGTACAGGGAAGAGTTGAATCTATTGTACGAACTGATGCGGCCTCCTTTCGAGATGAGGCTGGATCCGCAAGAATTGTAGGGATGTAGGCAGGATGAAAGTCAGCATTGTCATTAGAACGTATAACGAAGAACGACATCTGCCCAGCGTTCTTGAAAAGATTGCTTCGCAGCGAGCGGACTCATTATCGAAAGAAGTTATTATTGTCGATTCCGGTTCTGAAGACCGCACTAGGGACATTGGCGAAAGCTTCGGGTGCCGGATCGTGCGCATTGCCAAGGACGACTTCACCTTTGGGAGGTCTTTGAATGTCGGCTGTACTGCGGCGACCGGCCAATATCTTGCGTTTGTGAGCGGCCATTGTGTGCCGGCGACGGATACCTGGCTGGCCAATCTGATCAAGCCTCTGCACGATGACATATGCGTGTATACCTACGGCCGGCAGATGGGAAATGGGGATAGCAAGTTCAGTGAACGTCAGCTCTTCAAGAAGTATTTTCCGGAGGTTAGCAGCATCTATCAGCAGGGGTTTTTCTGTAATAATGCCAATGCGGCGTTGCGGCGCGAAGTCTGGGAGGCGCACCGGTTCAACGAGGAACTGACGGGTTTGGAAGATATGGAGCTCGGCAGGCGCCTGGTGGAGCGAGGCCTCAAGCTTGGGTACGTTGCGGAGGCGCCCGTTTTTCACCTGCATGATGAGAGCTGGCGAAAGATGCATCGACGTTACGAACGGGAAGCGATCGCACTGCAGCGCATCATGCCCGAGGTTCATGTGAGCTTCTATGATTTCCTGCGCTACTCGGCAAGCGCGATCTTGCTCGATGCAGGCGCGGCCCTGCAGGAGAGGGTGGTGCTGAAACGGTTTCCAGAGATCGTCATGTTCCGGTTGCTACAGTTTCTGGGGGCGTACCAGGGCAACCATGAAACCCGGAAGATGTCGCGTGTGCTGAAAGAGAAGTACTTCTATCCCAAGTAGCCCCCTGACCAAGAAGGAATGTACTAATGGCTAGACGAATCGTCGCGCTGTTGCCGATGAAGGCACACAGCGAAAGGGTCAAAGGTAAGAATTTTCGAGTTTTCAATGGCAAACCGCTGTTTCGTTGGGTGCTCGATTCGCTGCTTAGCATCGAATTGATCGATCAGGTCGTTATCAATACGGATGCCAGGGCTATCCTCGCTGAGAACGGCCTTACCGATTCCGATCGCATCTTGATACGCGACCGCCTTCCGGAAATCTGCGGCGATTTTGTCAGCATGAATCTTATCCTGGCGGACGATCTGACCCATGTCCCGGCCGACATCTATCTGATGACGCACACAACCAATCCGTTATTGACCGGTGAGACCATACGGGCGGCATTGGCGCGCTTTGAGGCGGCTCGAGGCGAAGTCGACTCGCTTTTTACCGTCAATAAGTTCCAGACTCGGTTTTACCGAGCAGATGGAAGCCCGGTGAATCACGATCCGAATAATCTGGTGCGCACCCAGGATCTTGAGCCTTGGTTCGAGGAGAACTCCAATCTCTACATTTTTACGCGTGACAGTTTTGTGAAAACCAATGCCAGGATCGGTGCGAAGCCCATGGTGTTCGAAACACCTCGCATAGAATCATTCGACATTGATACCCCCGCAGACTGGACGATCTGTGAGATCGTTTCCAAGCACTTAACTTCCTCGAAAGGCTAGTGATTCGTGCGAGTCCTAATCACCTGTCCCCCGATGCTGGGGGAAATCGACGATCTGCGCCACCTATTCGGCCAAAAGAACATCGATATTTTCTGTCCCGCCATGGTCCAGGCCTTGAGTGAGGAAGAATTGGTCCAATTGGTGCCTCAGTTCGATGGTTGGATCATCGGGGACGATCCTGCTACACGGCGTGTCTTTGAGGCTGGGAAGCAGGGGTTACTCAAGGCCGCAGTAAAGTGGGGGGTCGGGGTAGATAACGTCGACTTCGCCGCTGCCAAAGATCTTGCCATCCCTATTACAAATACGCCGGATATGTTCGGAGGAGAGGTCGGGGATGTGGCTATGTCGTATGTCACCGCCCTTGCCCGCGAGACATTTCGGATCGACCGGGAAGTGCGGGCGGGGAGATGGCCAAAGCCCAACGGCATCTCGCTCGCCGATAAGACCCTGGGTCTTGTCGGGATCGGGGACATCGGCAAGGCAACGGCAAGGCGCGCGCTGGCAGCAAATATGAAGGTGATCGCCTACGATCGCACAGTCAGGATGTCGAGCGAAGCCGATACCGTTGAGTTTGCCACATGGCCTGAGCGAGTCGAAGAATGCGATTTTATCGTTCTGACCTGCTCTCTCAACAAGGCCAATCGGCATATGTTGAATGCTGACTTGTTTGCCAGGGCAAAGAGGGGGGTTCGCATCGTCAACGTCGCACGTGGCGCCCTGATTTCTGAGTGCGACCTGATTGACGCCTTAGAGGATGGCACCGTACATTCCGCAGCCCTCGATGTTTTTGAGACCGAACCCTTGCCGATGTCTTCACCCTTGCGAAAATTCGAGCGATGTATTTTTGGGTCGCACAATGGATCGAATACCGCTGATGCGGTGATGCGAGCCAGCGAGCGGGCTGTTGGGCTGCTGTTCGGATTTCTTGAGGTCAGGTGATGAGCGACCATGCGATGACAGCGTTGATTACCGGTGCGGCAGGTGGCATAGGGCGTGTACTGTGCGCAGAGTTTAGAGGGGCTGGTTATCGAGTAATTGGGACCGATATGGCCGGCGCGCCTGGTATCGCGTGCGATCACTTCATCGAAGCTGATCTCAAGGCTGTGTCTCGCGATGAAGCTTGTTTGAAGCGCTTCGTTCAGCAGCTCAATATCCCTGCTTCAGGTCTCACTGTCTTAGTCAACAATGCTGCGGTGCAGATTCTCAACCGGACCGATACGGTGTCGGTGCAGGATTGGCGCGATACGTTGGATGTCAACGTCCTTGCCCCGTTTCTGCTGACCCAGGCGCTTCTGCCGTACTTGGAAAAGGCGGGCGGCTCGGTGGTTAATATGGGAAGCGTTCATGCAATTGCAACAAAGCCTGGATTCGTGTGTTACGCGACTAGCAAGGCAGCATTGGTTGGACTAACCAGAGCTCTTGCGGTCGATTTGGGCGGCCGTATCAGGGTTAATGCCATTAACCCGGCAGCCGTGGCCACCCCCATGTTGCTGCAGGGATTTAAAGGCAAGGATGCGCAATTTTCCGCTCTCGGCGGGATGCATCCTTTGGGTCGAATTGCTGAGCCTGCGGAAATCGCTCAGGTGGTGCTGTTCTTGGTTTCCCGAAATGCCGCTTTCATTACGGGAGCTGCGTTTGATGTGGACGGTGGTATTTTGTCGCGCTTGCATGATCCGGATTGAGCGCGCCGTTTCTTGTGTTTTGACCTTAGCGAGGTCGGGTTTCCGCCTCGAGAAAGACCCCATTGAAACAAGCTATGACGTTTCCTGCTGTAGCGGATTTGCCGCCTGCTGTCATTGCAGGCGCTTATCAGACAGCCGTGCTCGGCGTTCGGAGTCTCAACCGGCACGGCGTGAAGGCCCTCTGTTTCGATTGCAACTCCGAGATGCCAGGGTTTCGGTCCGTGTATGGACCGGCGCGCCTTTGCCCCAATCCCGATGAGGAGCCGCAACAGTGGGTGGAGTTCATGAAGGAGCTCGCGCATGAGTTGGGAACGAAAGCGGTACTGATCCCCAGTTCCGACCGATATGTGACGGCCATCGCTGATCAGCGCGAGATACTGCAAGAATATTTCCTGTTGAACCCGGGTATCCGGCTCCAGGGGTTGCTTGCAGAGAAACATACGCAGTATCAGCTGGCCATGGAACATGGCATGCCGATGCCACTGACTGGCATGGTTAGTTCGCTTGAAGAGTTGCTCGAATTCTCGCGCAGACTGAGTTATCCATGCTTGATCAAGCCCTGGCATTTTAGGGAATGGCAAAAATTCCAGCCGGACCACCCTCTGTCCAATCAGAAAATCGCTATTGCCAACTCTGCGCAGGAGTTAATCGCAAACTATGAGTTAGCCAGGCCGATCACCCCGAGTGTTATCGTGCAAGATATCATTCAGGGTTCTGACATGGCGAAGCGAGTCTATCTCTCCTGTTACGACCGGAGCGGAAACCGAATTGCGAATGCCATGTTTCGGGAACTGCGGTGCGTTCCCATTGGCTTCGGGCCGGCGTCGGTGAGTGAGCCGTATCCGGACGCGGAGGCGGATGCCGTATGTGACTCCTTTCTGAAGAAAATCGGGTACATCGGAATATGCGAAATTGAGATCAAGCGGGATTCAAGGGATGGGCAGGTCAAGCTAATCGAGGCGAATCCCAGACTGTCTGGCGGCGGGGACGCCGCGCCTTATGCAGGGGTTGATTTGTGTTGGATTCATTATCTTGAAATGATCGGACGGCGGGTGGAGCCCATTTCGCCGACTGGGAATCATTTCCGGCATGTTGTGTTGCGCGCTGAGGGGACGGCGATCCCAGAGTATATGCGGGCCGGTTTGCTGTCGTGGCGGCAGTTGTTCAGCTCCTACAAACCACCGCTAGCATTTTTTGATTTCGACCTGTGCGATTGGAGGTACTCGCTGGAGACCGTGGTAATATTAATTAGGGCGCTCGTGTGCGCGTTGTGGAAGGACGGTACAGGGCACAAGCGGTCCTAAGTCCTTCTGGATTTAGTAATATGCGGCGGACCCCCTCGGGCACAAGAAGAGGTTCTCGCGTGAAGCCAAAAAACAGAAAAATAAATTTGATGCTAGCAATCCACGGGCTCCATCATGGGGGAGCGGAGCGGGTGGTTGCCTCATTGTGTAACCACCTAGACAAAAGCAGATTTTCTGTAACGGTGTGCTGGCGTTCGGCGAGGGGTGCAATCGGTGAGGAGTTGATGGCGCAGGGGCACGAGGTGATCGGATTGCCGGAGCTGGTTCCCGAGGTGCCTCCCTATCGCCGGTTTTTGGTCCTTAAGAAGCTGATGAAGGAGAAGCGCATAGATGTCCTGCACACACATGATACGGGTGCTCTCTACGATGGCGCGCAATGCCGTATATTCGGTTCTAAAGCCAGGTTGGTCCATACGTTTCATTTCGGCAATTATCCCATCCTTAGGAAGCGCTATGTCCTGATGGAGATGATATCCAGCCGTATGGCTAATCATCTGGTCGCCGTGGGTGTCGAGCAGGCGAAGCAAATTCGCAAAGCACTTCGTTTGTCATCTTCCAGGCTGGATACGATATACAACGGCGTCGGCCTGCCGACTTTCGATTCCAGCGCAGATCCCCTCAAGCCCTATCGCAATCGGCCGGACCAGCCAGTTGTGATTGGTTCTATTTCGACATTGACAGAACAGAAGGGGTTGACCTTTCTTCTTGAAACAGCCGATATCCTTCGGCGCAGGAAAACGAATTGCATATTTCTGATCGTAGGCGACGGCCCTTTACGCCAGGAGCTGGAAAGTAAGTGCAAGAGGCTCAGTCTGACCGATACAGTGCATTTTCTGGGGTGGGCGCCGAATGCCGGGAACAATTTGCTTCCTTTTCTGGATATCTTCTGCCAATCGTCCCTATGGGAGGCCAATTCGATTGTATTGCTGGAAGCGATGGCAGCGGGGTTGCCGATTGTAACTACGGATGTGGGTGAGAGTAGGCATGTCATTGAGGAAGGGCGAAGTGGTCGGATAGTAAGGCCTCGCGACCCGGCAGGGATGGCTGATGCACTGGCCGTGCTGGTTGATCAGGAGAAATTGCGTCAGCAGGTGGGGCATAGTGCGAGACAAGATTTTATGGACAATTTCATTATCAACAAAATGATCGACCGGTATCAAGGGGTATACGAAAGCTTGTTGTGATGGTCGCGAAACATTGTTGCCGAAACTGATGTATTGAGCTACAAAAAGCGCATGTCCATGATCGAATGTGAGGTGGAGGGGCCCCAGGCCTTGCCGATCCTGATTACTATAAGATCTCTGGACCGTCCCACAATTAGAGTCTCCATCTAATGGCAGCCTGGGAGTAGGCTTGAGGCGCAGTATTCTGTGTCCATATCAACATCATATGTCACGAGGGGTTCCTGGGTTACCCCTGCCCCTGGAAAGTTCGTCACTGAGGGCTTAGGGTCAGAAGGGACCCGCCCACAGGACTGCGTTCCGGCGTGCCATTGCTTTTGATCAACCAGAATGCACCATCTGTTGGTTTTCCTAGCGCTTGTCCGAGACGGTTTTCCATCCATCGATACCGAGGATGTTTGTCTGAGAAACCATGCTATAGTCTCATCTTAGCCGTAGATGAGTCTAGGCAGAACGAACGCTTAGGGAGTAGGAAGCCAAGTCGATGCGCTTGTTCAAGGGTTCGGATGAATTACACCTTCCTCTATGCCATGCGGAAAAACTCTTCTCTGTTCTCCATTTTCTGAAACTGTGGCAATAAGATACGTATAACGAGATTGCCTGATTCTCAGACCTTAAGCCTACTTGGCATGAGGTCAAGCGGTGGATTGCTGCATGATGACTGATGGGGGTGTGGCCGTGACGGCGATGGAAGGGTTGTTTTGGTTGTCGGTGTTTGGGGTCATGTATCCCTACCTAGGCTATCCGCTTCTCCTGTGGCTCTTGGGGCGAGGTTGGGCTAGGGCACAGCCACCAACACCTCAGGGTTCGCCATTTTACCCTTCGGTCTCCATGATTATTCCCGCATGCAATGAGGAAAGGCGGATCGAGCGGAAGATCGTCAATACGAAAGCCCTTCTGTATCCTTTCGATAGGCTTCAAGTACTGTTCGTCTCCGATGGGTCAACCGATCGTACGATCGAGTTGATCCGGAATCAGATTTCCGCTTCAATCTCGTTGGTGGAGCTTCCTGTGCGTGGCGGGAAGGCGGCGGCGCTGAATGCAGGCCTTGAACAAGCGAGACATGATATCGTGGTCTTTTCTGACGCATCGATTGAGTTGGAGCCAGATGCCCTGCGTCACATCGTGCAAGGCTTTCGTGATCCGGCCATCGGGTGTATTTCTGGAGAAGATAAAATTGCCGAGTCAGGCGGAGAAGCATGGTATGGACGGTATGAATTGCTGGTCCGCCGCTTGGAGTCCAAGGTCCACTCCATCGTCGGAGCGAGCGGATCCTTCTATGCGCAACGTCGGGCGCTTTGCGCGCCGTTTACGGAAGGCCTGGCGCCTGATTTTCTTTCTGTGCTCAGGACCGTGGAACAAGGATTTCGCGCAGTCAGCGAGCCGGACGCGGTGGGCACGATGACCAGTGTGAAGGACTCCAAGCAGGAGTTCGAACGGAAGGTCCGCACATTGATTCGAGGGATGGCGGCGCTGTTTTCCTATGCGCGGGTGCTGAACCCTCTTCGCTTCGGCGTTTTTGCAGTCGAAATGTTCTCGCACAAGGTATTGCGGTGGTCGGTGCCGTTTTGTTTAATCATGGCCCTATTCAGCTCTGTGATGTTGATGGCCTCGCCATGGTTTCTCTTCTTCTCAATCGTTCAAATCGTCTTCTATGTCATCGCGCTTTTGGCGTTATCAGGATGGAGTGTCATCCGGCACTCGCTTCTTGGCAAGATCGCGCTCTACTTTTCAATGGTCAATGCGGCGATTCTCGTTGCCTGGTTTAAATACGGGAAAGGAGTGCGACAGGAACTGTGGACACCCTCCCAGAGATAAAGGCCTCAGCGATTGAGACTCCGATGTTTTTCGAGAATGGAGCGTATCGGCTCTTTGGCGTCTTGCATGAGCCGGCAGCAGCCCCGTCGGGATGGGGTTGGGTGTTTTGTCATCCATTTGCCGAAGAGAAGTTATGGGCGCAACGGGTGTACGTGTCGTTTGCGAGAATGCTCGCTGCTCGCGGCGCACGGGTGCTTCGTTTCGACGCAATGGGAAACGGTGATAGTCAGGGAGAATTTTCAGACTCATCAGTGGATACGATGCTATCCGATATCGGGTGCGCCATTAAGATGTTAGAGCGGTCGAGCGGGACGGCGCTGAGCGTGGGATTGCTGGGGCTGCGGTTTGGTGCGACCCTGGCCGCGCTTGCGGCTGAGCAGTACTCGACTGTCGGCAAGCTCGTCTTATGGGAGCCGATTGTCGATGGCGGGAAGTATATGCAGGAATTGCTTCGCGTAAACTTGACGACACAAACGGCGATATATAAGGAGATTCGCCACAACCGCGAAGCTCTGGTCAGGATGATGCGGGAGGAGGGTCGTACGGTGAACGTGGATGGGTATGAGATTGCCTATCCCTGCTACGAGCAAGCCTCGGCTGTGAAGCTCAACGAGGGGGGGAAGCGGTTTGCGGGGCCCTGCTTGATTGTACAGATGGGTAGGGCGGGCCAACCTATTCGCTCTGAGGTGAAGGCGTTACAAGCGACGTATCGGTCTGCCGATATTCGCGAAGTGGTGGAGGAGCCGTTTTGGAAAGAAATTAAACAGTGGTATAGAACTGCTCCGAATCTGTTTGAGACGACATCAGCGTGGGTGGAGGGACGATGATCCGTGACGTGACTCCGGTGACCTTCTGTAATAAGGCAGGTGCCCGCCTGTTCGGGATGTTTCACCAGCCTGCGGACCCCTGCAAGTCCGGCGTTGCAATTATTCTCTTATCGCCGGGGGTGAAGATGAGGGTCGCTCCCCACCGGCTGTATGTGAAGATGACCGAGCGGTTCGTGTCGCTCGGATACCCGGTTCTACGATTCGACTTCTACGGCCTGGGCGATTCAGAAGGGGAAGTGCACGAGGAGTATTTAGCCGATCTCTATGGGGCGATCCAGGTGGGCCGCTACATCGATGATACGATCGCCGCAATGGATTGGATGCAGCAGACCTATGGAACATCGCAGTTTATCGTTTCAGGATTGTGCGGCGGTGCGATCACCGGGCTCTTTGCCGGGGCACGAGATCCACGAGTCATTTGTCTGCTTGGGTTGGCAATCCCGGTCATCATTGACGGGTCCCGCATCGACTTTACGAAATATATGACCGATGTACAGTCGAAGGGCATGCGTGAGGATTACATTCGGAAGTTGTGGACCCTTGAGGCCTGGCGCTCGTGGGCCCGTTTTGTGACCTTTCAAAGCGACTACAGGCTGATTGCGCGTTTGTTGCTCAAGCCGGTTCTTGCACGATTCAAGCCCGCAAGGCAGGCGTCTCCTGTCTCCAGTCCAAGCGAAGAGGTGGACAATACGAATCCCTATTTTGCCCCTGCTTTTCGCCAGATGGTTTCCACGTCGCGGTACGTGTATTTGGTATTTGCCGGAATGGATCGACTCTACTACGAGTTCGAGAAGAAATTCGTGGAGCGGAATCGTGCTGAGTTAGAATCGTACGCCTCTTGGTACGAGATCCATGTGACAAAAGATGCGAACCACATCTTTTCATTCCGTGAGTGGGAAGAGGACATGTTGGACCAGTGCAGCAGATGGCTCCGTTGCCTTAGTGGTGGACAGTTAGAACCGTCTGCTAGGCCTGAGTTGGAGGACCTTGATGCGATCAGCAGCAAGACTGCTTAAGGGAATATTTGTCGATATCTATTGGATGTTTCGGGGGGCAGGTATCCGTATGCCTCCTATTCCAGTCAATCCGAGATCTATCCTGTTTGTCTGCAAAGGGAGCATCTGTCGAAGCGTTTTTGCTGAACATCTCGCGTCGAAAATCCAGGATAAAGGCCTTGTTTCAAGAATGAAGTTTGGGTCAGCGGGGTTAGATGTTCCCCTGCCGATATCGTCTCCGAACGATGCGATCCAATGCGTGAAACCATTTGGCATCCATCTTGAGAATCATCGCTCTCAATCAATTTCGCTGGATCTCGTGAAGTCCTACGATATGATCATCGCCATGGAAGTCTGGCAATATATAGCGCTCCAATCTTCCTTTGGGCAGCAACGTGAGAAACTATTTCTTCTTCCGTTGCTGGGTTCGAAAGGGCCGACTACCTACAGTGGCTACGCTGCCTTCAATATTCAAGACCCATATGGATGTCCACCTAGCGCATTTGACGAATGTTTCCAAAGGATTAGTAGATGCATTGAGGGATTGCTCATTAGACGCGAGGGGCTCGCTGATCATTGATGAATTGGCACGTGCGAGTGGGCACGCCAGTTGGTCGCGTGCAAACTTTGACGTTCGCGGGCGAGCGAAAATGGGAAATCGATACACGATGTTTTTCCGATGCATTTTATACGTGGGAGTGGTCGCGCGATGTTGATGCTGGTGCACAGAGTGCTTCGCCAAATTGGCTATTGGTGGTCAATCGATAGGCCCGCGTCATTGTGGGCTAAGATGTATTTGCGCTTCAAATACGATTGCTACGTCTCACGACGGTCTTTCATATTCTATCCGGATAAGATAAAGCTCGGGGAAAACTCCACGATCTATGAACATGCGATGCTTAACTTTAAGTCCAGCCGTTCTCACTTTTCGCCTAGCATTGACGTGGGTAGCAATTCACAGATTATGCCCTATGCGAAAATTATTCCGCAGCAGGGCTTTGTGAAAATCGGAAAGAATTGCACCGTCCAGTACGGGTGCCTCCTCTATGGTGTGGGAGGGCTAGAGATAGGAGATAACACCAGAATTGCGGCGCATACCGTCGTGAGCCCGATGAATCATGTGTTCAAGGATCCGCATGTTCCAATCTGGACGCAAGGTGAGACAGCGCTCGGAATAAAGATCGGGAATGATGTATGGATCGGTAGCGGTGTGAAGATTCTTGACGGGGTGGTCATTGGTGATGGGTCCGTCGTTGGCGCCGGCAGCGTTGTTACAAAGAGTATTCCTCCTTTTTCCATAGCGGTGGGTGTTCCTGCACGGGTGATTAGTCGGCGAGATGGTGGTATGTCGGAAGCTTAAAAAGGTTAGACCTGCACACTGGTGGATGGTAGCATTCGAGTCCGTGAGATAGTGGTCTTGTTCGCGCATTCGTAGACAATCAACTAGAATGCGTTCCGTGTTCAGCGGTTATTGTTTTTGTACGGCGGATGGTAGATTCCTGCACAGTACTCGTATTTTATTGATTAAAGCGGCAAGTGGTTGGCGTGGAATGTGTGCGTCAAGGACAGCGGACTAAATGGCTCGCAATATCCTATATCTTGAGCGCAATGTCGATGGGACCATTGGGGGATCTTATCGCTCTCTACTCTATCTGGTTCGATTGTTGGATAAGTCTCGCTACCATCCGGTCGCGGCATTTTACCGCGAACATCATCTGATTGACGAGTACCGCAAGTCTGGTTGTGCGGTGATGCTCTTGACCTATCCGCCCATTGTTAGGCTCGTTGATTGGAAGCCCTTGGCCTCGAGTCTGGCTCTCTTTCCTCTACGCTGGTTGCTCATTGTGCTACAGAAATGTTTGAACTTTTTTTTCGGGACACTACGTATATTTCTCGGGTACATCGTGCTGCTAATAAAGGAACGAATTCATGTCGCTCATCTGAATAATGGGATGCTTACTTCACCGGAACTGCTACTCGCGAGCAAGTTGCTCGGGGCTAAGACGGTGGTGCATCAACGCGGAATTGGAACGCTGCCCAGATCAGTGAAATGGCTAGCCCTTCTGGTTGACCACGTTATCTGTGTCTCGGACGCGGCGAGATTTAATCTGGTGCGGCAGGGGATCTCTGCTGAAAAATGCACCACGATTCACAATGGGATTGCCCCGGATGAATTTCTAGCTGGGATCGCAAGAAGTCCGGAGCAAGTAAGGGAAGCGCTGGGCCTTCCAGCGGATAGTCTTATTATCGGTGTAGCAGGAATGATCAGGGGGTGGAAGGGACAGCTTGTCCTCGTGAAGGCAATGGTCGAGGTGCGAGACAAGCATCCGAATGCGCGCTGTTTGATCATCGGAGGCGTGTCCGATCAACACGAAGCTGATCGGGCCTATCGTGATGAGATTCTCAGCTTCATTCGCGCGCATCACCTTGAGTCGCAGGTGACCCTCATCGATTATCAACCCCGTATCGCTGAGTTTATTCAGATATTCGATATCATGGCGCATACGGCTATTGATCCGGAGCCATTCAGCCGCTCGGTACTTGAGGGGATGACGCTGGGAAGGGCAATGATTGCTACCCGTACCGGCGGAACGCCTGAAGCGATTGAAGATGGGGTGTCCGGCATACTCGTTCCCCCTAATGATCCCATCATGTTGGCGGAGCAGATTAACGCGCTCCTATGCAATGCTGATTTGCGAGCTCGTCTTGGCGCCCAGGCCCAAGAGCGTATTCGGAAGCACTTCATGATTGAGTCAAATGTCGAGGCTACCGAGCAGGTGTATCGTACCGTTCTGCATGAGAGATAATGCTCCATCCTATGGAACGACAAGGATTGCCAGTCGCATGACGAGTGGATCGAAGAAAATCATTGGTGGGTTTGGATGGGTGGCTTTGGTCAAATACTCGAGTGACGTTCTTGCCTTCCTCACCACGCTGATTTTAGCGAAATTGCTTACTCCAGAAGACTTCGGTTTGGTGGCTGTCGCAGGGATGGTGATTGAGACGCTAAGGATATTCAAGGACTTAGGATTAGGTCAGGCGCTCATCTATAGACAGGATGATATTGAACGGGCAAGCCACACGATGTTTTTTCTGGTTGTCGGGCTAAACATCTGTGTCTTTTTATGCGCAGTCATTGTGTCTCCTCTAGCAGGTCGGTTTTTCGATAATTCCGCCGTTGTGCCGATCATTGCCATTATGGCTTCGAGCTTGATTTGGAGTTCGCTACGGGCGGTGCCGGATGCCTTGATCAATAAGGAGATGTCTTTTCAAAAACTGGTTGTGCCTGACATGGTGCCTCTGGGGATCGGCTCTATCGTTGGTATCGCAATGGCCTATCAGGGATTCGGCGTATGGAGTTTGGTTGTGCGTTCGTTGATCGTCTCAATTGGGGGGATGGCGCTGATTTGGCCCTATACATCCTATCGCCCCGCGTTTCAGTTTGATCGGAAGATCGCACAGGATCTCCTTAAGTACGGCCGGCATATCATTGGGTCGTCGGTGATGATGGTTGCGGTGTACAACATCGATAAGTTTTTCATCAGCAAGTTTCTAGGGGTTGGGGCGCTTGGAGCCTATGCCATGGCGTCCCAAATCGCCAACCTGCCGATTACTCAGTTCGGTCACATTGTCTGTAGATTGATGTTTCCAGTATTTTCAAGAATGAACAGGGAAGTGTCAGTATTGAGGGAATCGTTCCTAAAGACGATCTATTATACAGCGGGCATCACATTTCCCATGGCGATTGGAATCGCGATGTACGGTCCCGATGCAATAGAGGCCTTCTATGGAGACAAATGGTCCGCAGCATGCATTCCGCTCCAGATCCTGGCTGTTTATGGGCTATTCCGGTCTCTGAGCGTGGTGATCTACGAAATGTTCAAAGCGACGGGCCGCCCTGATTTGATGCAGTTCTTCGTCATTGTGCGGCTTGCGCTAATTGGTGTCTTGGGAATTCCGGCACTGATGTGGCTTGGTTTACCTGGGATATGCGGTTTAATTGCCGCAGCCAACGGCATCGTACTTGTTCTTGAGGTTGCTAAAGTAGCGGAGTACCTGGCCATTTCGTTCGGCGAATTTGTCAGAGCGCTGAGCCTTCCGTTGTGTATGTCGGTGGTGCTTATACCGGCCATTTATTGGGCGTTTCGTTTCAACGTCGGTGTCATGGCTCTCGGTCATGTGATAGGCGGAATACTGGTAACGGTCATCTGCTATGCGGCGGCCGTTTTTATATTCGACAAGGTTGTAGTTTCCGAGGTGAAGAGAGTCCTCTTTTCTACAACCTAGAATTGCAGGTGACAGGCCGGCTGGCGGGCAACTGCCCTGAAGCCTGTCGAAGTCTCTGCGCAATCAAGAACTGGAGTGTGATCGACAATGCCTAATTGGCTCATCAAGATACTGCTGTCCGTATACATGAGGATTCCAGTAGCACTGAGGCCTACGCTGAAGGATGTGTTTACCAGAACTGTCCTGCGAATCGAAGCGGTGGCTAAGCGACGGCAAATAGTCCGTGCTATGCGTGTCGAATTTCTTGATTTCGAAATCGCACACCTCGTTCCGTGTGAAATTCTCGGCCCGGCGCCGGATGAGGTGCTAGTTGAGGCTGAGTGTAGTCTTGTCAGTCCGGGAACCGAGAGAGCCGTGCTCTGTGGGCTTCCCGGCGCCCGGCGCAGCTTCCCCTACCTTCCCGGCTATTCCACCGTGGGGAGAGTCGTGAAAAAAGGGAGTGCGGTTACGGGACTGGAGCTCGGCGAGCGCGTCACAGGACGTATTCATCACACGAGCCACGAGACGTCTGTGGCCAACAAACTCTTCAAAGTGCCGTCGGGCGTTTCAACTGAAGAGGCCAGTTTCATTGAACTGGGCATTATTGTGCTTCAGGGGATTCGAAAGGCTGCAATCAAGCCGGGAGAGACTGTTGCGGTCGTCGGTCAGGGATTAATCGGGCAATTGTCTAACCGGTTGGTCCGTCTCCTTACGCCCGCTTCCATTATTGCTGTTGCGCCAAGCCGAAACCGAGAACGGCTCGCGAGGCTCCCGGGTGGAGTTGATGAGTATCTGTCACTTGTGGAAAATCCAGCTTGCGTGCATAGCATTGCCGCCGATGTGGTGATCGAGGCAGTCGGCACTCCTCAAGCCAATGCGGTGGCGATGAACTGCGCCCGTGAAGGCGGGCGAGTCATTCTGCTTGGAAGCTCACGCGGTTTGACGCGGGATTTAGACATCTGGGGTTTGGCCCAGAAAAGAAATCTGACGATTCTTGGAGCACATATTAGCGACATGCCGGATAAGGATGCGAGCCCGAAGCGCTGGACCTATGAGCAGGAGGGCAATTTGTTTCTCGAGTTGCTGAATACCAGCCGGTTGAAAGTGGCCGATCTTATTACCTGGCGAGCCAAGCCGGACGAATGTAATGCAGTCTATGAAGTGCTGGCCGAGGGCGGGCGTAACCATGTCGGGATTACGTTTAACTGGAAGGCTGAAAAGGTAGTGGCATGACTATCACTATGGAATAAGTGATCTCTCTTTTGGGTATCACGCGGGAGGAGCGAATGGAAGCATTAAGAATCGGCATTGTTGGCGCGGGCGCGATTGCACAGCGGAACGCAACGGAAGCCGCAGCGTCCGGATCGGCGAAGATCGTGGGCGTTTTCGATCTTAACCATAAAGTGGCGAGAGACATGGCCAAGGCACTTTCTGTGCCATTTTTCACGAGCTATGAGTCGCTGCTTGCGAATTCGGATGTGGAGGCGGTCCTGCTTTCTGTCCCGCATCACCTGCATAAAAGCATGACGGTGGAAGCCGCCTCTTGCGGAAAGCACGTGTTGGTCGAGAAGCCGATGGCCAACACACTCGACGAAGCCAGGGAGATGTTGACGTGTTGTGAAAAGAACGGTGTCCAACTCACGGTTAACTATAGTTTCCGATACTTGCCAAAGATTCAAAAAGCCAAGCAGCTGATCGCTGAAGGAGCGCTCGGTGATATTACAGGGGTACAAATCATCTCGCATCAATTCAAAGACCGGGGCTATTGGAGCGGCGCTCGGAGCAATTCTCCCGATGATTGGAGGGCGTCGAAAGAGAAATGCGGTGGGGGCTTCTTAATTATGAATGTGTGCCATGTCATCGACTATATCTATTTTGTCACCGGACTGAAGTGCAATCGGGTCTATAGCGAGTACGCGACGCTGGGTTCGCCCGCAGAGGTCGAAGATATCATTAGTGTGACGTCGAGATTGAGCAACGGAGGCATCGCCTCCATCAGCGCAAGTTCGATCATGCGGGGAGCTGATCAGTCCGAAGAGCGGATTTGGGGGACGAAAGGGACGATGATACTCAATGCGGAAGGACTCTCGGTGTATTCGACGAGGCCCATCGACGGCAAGAAGCCAGGCAAGATGACTCGATATGCTAAATTTCCAAACGTGAGCTGGACAGCAGAATGGGTCAAAGGATTCGCCGCCACAGTGCGCCAGGGGACACGACCGGACATCTCTGGCCGTGAAGGGTGGGACAATCTCGCGCTGATCTCCGCCGCCTACCATTCGATGGAGAAGGGGGTGCCGATGGAAGTTGCTCCTTTCCCCTACGATGAGACGCCGGGAGCCTAAGTGATGGAAACATATACTATCGAAGCGATTGTTGAGCGAACGTCTCGCTCCCTTGATGCCATAGGTGCTGAACTGCCTGTCTATGGAGTTGCGCGTGTGCTGGGAGCATGCGCAGGGAATCACAGGATAAATGGAGCGTCACATGTTCTGGCCGTGGTCGATGCGCCACAGTCCGCTCAGGTAGCATTGTATGAAAGCCAATGCATTCCGGTGCCGAATTCATTGGGGAGTGACGAGGCGTTGCGGGCCTTGCCGCTTGCGATGGCATTGTACGTATGGGATCGTCTTCAGTTGGAACTTGGCGAAGCTGCAGTCTATACAGAAGGTGATTGTTTTACGGATCTAGTGGGACAGGTTGCGATCTGGCGGGGAGGATGTCCCGTCATCCGATTGGGCATCGATTCTGGAAGGGCGTCTCTGTCTATGGAGGAACAGCAGCTGATGTCCGATCAGGAAGAGGCTCTGCGCCAACTCCGAAAGCGAATTCAGGATAAACCGGGATTCGCAGCCGTTGATCTGAGCGGGCGCCCGGAAACCATAGATCTGCTCCTGGAAGTGGCGCCTCAATGGGGACGAGTCATGCTTGCGGGGCGGACTCGCCAGCCACTCACTGTTGATTTCTATAATAACGTTCACCGCAAGGGCGTTTTGCTTCTATCGGGAATATTTGATCCTGCCTCAGTGTTTCACCATGCCGGAAGCGCGGCCTATCTCCCTACTGCATTTCGGATCCTACAGAATAAAGAAATGGCTGCAATCTGTTCACAGTTAGTACCGGTCAAGCTTTCTCTATAACTGTACGCAGGGCATGATAAGGGGCATCTTGGCATGTGTCTTCACGTAGAGGAGATTTCTGGCTGCTGGAATAGGAGATGAATATGACAGCGCTAATGAGGCAATGAAACCACTCTCAATCTTACATTTACGAGATACCCATGAAATCGGGGGGCCTGGCAAGACGATCCTGGAAACTCACCGGGCCATCGATCGTGGGCGGTTCCAATTGCATCTTGGCGTGTTTCTGAGACATGGGGAGTCGGAGGATTCGCCATTCATCGCTGAGGCCAGGCGACTTGATATGCCACTTCACTTCATTCGTGGGGGACATGCCTACGATCTGCGTATGATTGGTCGGGTGATCGATCTTGTGAAGGCGCTGCAAGTCGATATTGTGCACGCGCATGAAGTGAAGTCGGACGTCATTGCCTATTTTGTGGCTCGGTTTTATCCGGTTCCAATCGTGTCGACGCTGCATGGTTGGATTACCAACTCTCTCAAAGATCGACTATTTGTCAGGCTGGATAAGCGCGTTGTGCGAGGGTTTGATCGGGTTATTGCCGTCTCGCGTCAGATTGAAAGGGAGTTGCTTGCCGTCGGGGTGCCTCGTGCAAAGCTTCATATGCTTCATAATGCGATCGTGTTAGAACGGTATCAGCGCACCGGACGGCGCGGATTGTTGGCGGAGATCATTAGACGTCCGATTGGCGGACCGGTGATTGCCACTCTGGGACGGCTGAGTGTTGAGAAGGGCCATGCGGATCTTATCGATGCAGTGGATCAGGTGATCCGCCGTGGGCATAAGGTCTCTCTTATACTGATCGGCGACGGCCTGGAACGTCCCACGTTGCTTCAGAAGGTCAAGACTCTTGGACTTCAAGAGGTGGTTCATATGCCGGGGTATATTCAGGAGCCGCAGCGATTGCTCGAAGAGATAGATCTAATGGTGCTCCCGTCTCATACGGAGGGGCTCCCCAATGCGGCGTTAGAGGCATTGCTCATGGAGGTGCCCGTTCTGGCGACTAGGGTCGGCGGGACTCCGGAGGTGATCACGGATGGAAAGACCGGACGTCTTGTTTCAGCCCATTCTCCGAATGAGCTTGCAGCAGGCATTCTTGAGTTTCTCTCTTTCCCCGAGTCGTGGAAGCGTATGGCGATGGAAGGAAAAGAGATGGTGAGAACGAATTTCGACTTTCAAGCCCGGACGCGTAAGCTGCAAGCTATCTATGATGAGATAATGTTGAGAGAGCCGGTTTAGCATCATGGTGTATTACGGGCTTCTTCTCTTCTTCGTATTGGATTACATTCGGCCGGGAAGTTATATCCCTGCGTTAAATGCTCTGCATTTAAACTCGATCGTTCCGCTCTCGGTGCTCATAGGTGCACTGGTGAGCAAGGGGCAAGTGACGGTGTCCGAAGCCTTGAGCAGCGTGAATGCACGCTGGCTCTTGTACTTTCTATTCTTAGTCGTCGTTTCAGCGTTGACTTGTGACGTCAAGCTTTATGCGCTCGATGTGTTTGAACGGGTATTCGGCTATTGCATCGTGTTTTTCATAATCAAGAAAGAAATATATACCTTCGACAGGATGAAAGGAGTTCTCACAACGCTGATCTTGGTCCATATGGTCATCGGACTCCTGACTCCGGAGTTGTTTGCTGGTGATGGGGAGCGGCATTATATCGCATCGGGTGGATTTCTCGGGGATGGTAACGATTTCGCTTTGTCGGTGAATGTCGCGATTCCGTTTTGTCTGTTTCTGATGTTGTCCTCACAGGGGATGTTCAGGAAGCTTTTCTTTGCTGGGATTCTAATCCTTCTGATATTCGCTGTGGTGGCTACGCAGTCGAGGGGAGGCATCCTGGCCCTCTCAAGCGTAGGATTTTATTATTGGCTCAAGAGTGATCGAAAGATATTGGGGATCGCTGGGATTGTAATCGTGATCCTGTTAGTTTTCGCGGTCGCTCCGATGCAATTCTTTGGGCGGATGGCGACATTAACTCAAACCGGCGATGAGATGGAAGGATCCGCTCAAGGTAGGATTCTAGCCTGGAAAGCAGGGGCCAAAATGGCGATCAACAACCCGATTCTTGGCGTCGGAGTAGGACACTACCCAGTCAAGTATGGAGCGGATTATAAACCAGAAGGATATGGATTGAACGAAATTCCATGGCAAACGGCCCATTCATCATATTTTCTTGTGCTAGGCGAATTAGGATTCCCTGGAATTATTTTTTTGCTCGGCCTGATACTATCGAATCTTCGACAGAACAGACGGACATTGTTGAGGGCAAGGTCTCAATTGACGAACGGTGATAGTAATGGACGGGATTTGGTGATTGCGCTGAACGCGAGCCTGATTGCCTTCATGGTAGGCGGTGCATTTCTCTCAGGGACATATTATCCGCACATCTATGTGCTGGCGGGGTTGTTAGAGTGTGGCCGGGATATCTGTAAGAAGTCGTTTGCAGAAAAGGTTGGTGCCGACAAACCTGAGAATGCCCACTCGATTTTCTATCGGGGAGCGCACGCATGACGCAAGCGATTCAATACCATTCATACATGAACGAGGCTTGCGAATGAGGGGGGACAGCTCTGCAACTTAGGGAAGGTCTGATTTATTCCCCGTTGGTGATGTGCTATGAGGAATGCAGCACTGAACGGGAGACACGCTCATGCACCAACAGACCTTTGCAGAAGTCACCTTCGAGCAGTATCACAAATCCACCCGCCGCGAGCGGTTTCTCGACGAGAAGAATCGCGTGGTGCCGTGGGCGGAATTGGTGACGGTCATCGAGCCGGTGTATCCCAAAGCCGACGGGCCGGGGCGTCCACCGGTCGGGGTCGAACGGATGCTGCGCCTCCATTGCTTGCAACAGTGGTTCAACCTGTCAGACCCAGCCGTGGAAGAGGCGCTGTACGACTCACGTGCCATGCGGCAGTTCGTCGGGATTGATCTGGGCCGCGAGCCCGTGCCCGATGAGACCACGATCTGCAAGTTTCGACACCTGTTGGAAACTCACCGGTTGGGCCAGCAACTTTTTGCACGAATCGGGGAGTATCTGACGAAGCAGGGGCTGCAGGTGAGCCGAGGCACCATCGTGGACGCGACGATCATCAGTGCGCCCAGTTCGACGAAGAACCGGACAAAGGAGCGGGATCCCGAGATGCATCAGACGAAGAAGGGGAATCAGTGGTACTTCGGCATGAAGGCGCATATTGGTGTGGATAGCCAGACCAAGCTGATTCATTCGGTCGCGGCCACGGCGGCGAATGTGCATGACAGCCAAGTGTTACCGGAGTTGCTGCATGGTCAAGAGACGCGGGTGTGGGGCGACTCGGCTTATGGGGGGCAACGTGACGTGATTCGGCAACACGCACCCAAGGCCAAGAGTTTCATCCAGGCGAAAGCGCATCGGCATCGGCCACTGAGTGAGGAGGAGCGAACCCGGAATCGTACGAAGTCGAAGGTCCGGGCAAAGGTTGAACATGCGTTCTTGGTGATCAAGCGAATCTTCGGCTGGGCCAAAGTCCGCTACCGCGGGTTGGCGAAGAATACCCACTGGCTGCATATCAGCTGCGGGTTGGCAAATCTGTATGTCGCGCGGCGGCGGCTCGTGGCGGGAACGTAGAGCATGTGTATCCGGAGGTGGGCAGCGGGCCATCGGAGGATGAGGGCGCCCCTAAAAAGGCTCCTGGACCAGCGGATGCGTACCGGATTTCTTCTGGTGACTACCTCAAAAACAGATTTCCAAGTGGAAACGTGAATAAATCAGACCTTCCTTAGTAGCATGATATGCGGTTAGATTGGTGATGTGGACTCTGTGGCTGTCTAGCAGGCTGTTGACAAAGTCTCCGAATGGTATGCTCGCAGCCCTAAGAGGCTCAATGTACGGCGGAGAGTATGTTTCGCCTATTTGCTTACCGCAGACTTGCTGGAAGGCCTTTCTGCGCATCCTGCGACTAAGGTTGCAAGTGTCTATGCTTGTTCCGGTGCCCACGTTTCCACAGTGCGCAAGTAGTTTGTCTACAGCCTGCTAGGGGAGTCGGTTCAAACAACAGTAGACAGGGGTTACATCGTCGAAGGTATGAGAAAAGCCTATAAGACTCCGTATGTGGATATGATGCGATGAAAGTCCTCTTTCTATCACAGATCGTGCCGTATCCGCCGCATGGCGGGGTGCTCCAGCGCGGGTATAACCTCATTAGAGAGTTGGGCCGTGAAGCCGCAGTGCATTTGCTGGCGTTCGTCCATCCGGATGTGCTGCCCAACGATGCGGCGGTCGAGAAGAGCCGCCTGGCGCTGCAAAAGCATTGTAAGTCCGTCGATTATTTCTCGCTCTGGCCGAAGAAATCGTCCACTCATCGGATTGCGGGTCTGGTGGCGGCTGCCTTGTCCCCGATGCCGTTCAGTGTACTGGCGCACTGCTCGTCGGTGTTTCGTCGGCGGGTGGCTGAACTGATTGCGACGAATGATTTCGATGTGATCCATGTCGATACCATTGCGCTGGCTCAGTTTATCGATAAACGATGGAAGATTCCCACGGTCTTGACCCATCACAACATTGAGTCACAGTTAATGGAGCGTAGGTCTGGAGCTGAGAGCAGCCTGCTCGCGAGACTCTATCTGCAGCGGGAAACCAAGAAACTGCTGGCGTACGAAGCCGCGATGTCGGGGACCTTTGACGTCAATGTGTTTGTGTCCAACACGGACGAGAAGACCCTCATGGAGAGAGTTCCATCCCTGCGCACGGCAATTGTCCCCAATGGGGTCGATATTGAGTACTTCTCGCCGAGTCAAGGGAGTGATCTTCCGGCGCTTATCTATACGGGCGGCATGAATATGTTTGCGAATCGCGATGCCGTCATGTTCTTCCTGAAGGACATTTGGCCCTTAATCAAGCAGCGAGTGCCGGACGTGCGGTTCTTTGCCGTCGGTCAAGATCCGCCCAAGGATCTCGTTGCGCTGGCGGCAATTGATCCTCAAATAGTGGTGACGGGATATGTGTCCGATATTCGTCCGCTGGTCCGGGATGCATCAGTCTATGTCGTGCCTCTGCGCGTAGGCGGCGGGACTCGTTTGAAGGTCTTAGATGCGATGGCCATGGGCAAAGCGATGGTTTCGACCTCGATCGGTTGCGAAGGCCTCGACGTTCGCCCCGACGAGCATCTATTGGTGGGCGATACCCCGCAACAGTTTGCGGAAAATACCGTCATGTTGCTGGGAGATCGAAGTCGACGACTTGAGTTAGGGCGCGCCGCTCGCGAATTGGTCGAGCGGCGGTACTCCTGGCGCACGATCGGTGGGCAGCTCCTGGATGCGTATCGTCGAGCAATGGAGAGCAGAGGGAAAGCGCGATGAATCGCTATTTAGCGGCGCTCTACAGTTTGGCCCCTGTCTGGGGACAGAACCTGATTTTGACGGGATACAGCACCTTACTCGACCGAGAACGGTATGCCGGGCGATTTGGCGAATTCCGAGATCTGTTAGCCAAGGCTGAGTGGTTTTCGCGTAGCGAGTTGGAAGCCTATCAGGATGAACGGCTTCGCACCATTGTAAAGCATGCCTATGAGACGGTTCCGTTCTACCGCCGCCGGTTCGACGAGTGCAAGTTGAAACCATCCGATATTCGAGGCCAGGGTGATTTGCCCAAGTTGCCGCTGTTGACTCGCGACGATGTCCGAGCCCATTTCGAGGACTTACGTTCCAGGAGTGTGTCGCGCGGGTCGATGCGGACCGGTCACACGAGCGGGACGACCGGCACTCCTCTGACCGTCGGGTACGATGCCGATAATGTGTGGATGGCCTATGCGGCACTCGATCGGCATTATCGATGGGCAGGGTGCCGTCTGGCCCGGGATGGAGATCGAATTGGAGTGGCTCGCGGCAATGTCATTGTGCCGCTGGAACAGAAGGGGCCGCCATTTTGGCGGATGAACCGTCGCCACAACCAGATGTTGCTGTCGTCGTTTCACCTTTCGAAGCAAAATCTTCCTGCGTACTTCGATGCGTTAGCCCGTTTCCAGCCTGCGCTGCTCGACGGGTATCCCTCGACGCTGTATGTGCTCGCCAAGTTTCTGCAAAGCCGGGGCGAGACCTTTCCCCTTCGCGCCGTGATTACGTCGTCCGAAACGCTCTACGATTTTCAACGGCAGGTGATAGAGGAACGGTTTGCCTGTCGCGTGTTCGATTACTATGCGCTGGCCGAGCGGGTGGTCTTTTCCAGCGAGTGCGAGCGGCATGAAGGCCATCATTTGGCGATGGAATACGGGGTCTCGGAGATCGTTGACAAGCAAGGGCATCCCGCTCCGCTCGGCACTGTGGGGAAACTGGTTGGGACGAGTTTGCATAATATGGCCATGCCGCTGATCCGCTACGTGACGAATGACATGACGAGCCTGAGAGAGAAGGGCTGTTCCTGTGGGCGTGGTTTGAACATCATGGATGACGTGACGACGAAGGCCGAAGACGTGCTCACCTTGAAAGACGGACGGCTGATCTCGCCCTCTGTGTTGACGCATCCGTTCAAACCGCTTGATTGCATCGAAGGATCGCAGATCGTGCAAACGGATTGTCAGACCGTGATCGTGAAACTCATTCCTGGTCCGACCTATACACCGGAGCATACGCACCATCTGATCACCGAGTTGAAGGCCCGATTGGGGCAGGATGTCCGGGTTGAGGTGCAGATGGTGGACCGGCTAGAACCGGCGGCAAACGGAAAGTTCAAATGGGTGACTTCCTACGTTCCACTAGGTATCTGACCGGGCCAGTTCTTCCATTGGTTTGAAGAGAAGGGAACCAGACGTATGTGTGGCATAGTCGGCTTGGTCTATGCTGATCCTGCAAGGCGATGTGAGCAGGACCTGATCGCGAAGATGCGAGACATCTTCGCCTACAGGGGGCCTGATGACGCGGGTCTGTATCTCGATGGTCCTGTTGGGCTCGGACAGCGTCGGCTGAGCATCATCGACCTCGGAGGCGGGCACCAGCCGATGTCGAACGAAGAGGGGTCGCTCTGTATCGTATTTAACGGAGAGATCTATAACTACCGGGTATTGCGGCAAGAGCTGATCGCGAAGGGGTACCGCTTTCGGACCGAGAGCGACACAGAGGTGATTCTCCATCTCTATGCCGAGCGTGGAGAGGCCTGTGTCCATGCGTTGAACGGCATGTTCGCATTTGCGATCTGGGACAAAAAACGCCGCCAACTATTTCTTGCCAGGGATCGCATGGGTGTGAAGCCTCTGTATTATGCCTCTGCGCCGGGTGGCTTCATTTTCGGCTCAGAAATCAAGGCGGTCCTTGCGAGCGGGATGATTTCTGCTCGTTGCCGGGAAGAGGCCGTGGCCGAGTACATGCTCTTTCGTCAGGTCGCCGGTCCAGAGAGCCTATTCCGCGACGTCATGAGCCTTCCTCCTGGCTGCACCCTGACGCTTCGCGCCGGACGGACGAAGATCGCGCAGTATTGGTCTCCGAGGCCTTCCGGCGACCGGCTGCAGATGACCTATGAGGACGCACGACAGGCCTTTGCGGATTTGCTTGAAGATTCCGTGAAGCTACGACTGATCAGCGATGTGCCGGTCGGGACGTTTTGCAGCGGCGGGGTCGATTCCAGTCTCGTGACCGCGATAGCGTCGAAACTCAAGGGAGGCCCGGTCAACACCTTTTCGATCGGATTCGACGAACCAGAATATGACGAGAGTGCTTATGCAGCAATCGTGTCAAACAAGTATGGAACGATTCATCACCCGCTGACTCTTAGCCATCTTGAGTTCAGTGAGCTCTTTCCTCGGATGGTGTGGCATAACGACGAACCCCTGAACTTTGCCAATTCCATTCAAATCTATGCGTTAAGCCGTCTGGCCAAGCAGCATGTCACGGTGGTCCTGACCGGAGAGGGATCGGATGAGTTATTCGCCGGCTATCCCCGCTATCGGATCCCAAGGATTGCATCCATGTATCGGCGTATTCCTGGCGCCATACGGGGCTTGTTGAAGATATGGGGCCGTGTGACCCGTGATCATCGAGTGAACAAGCTCGATCGCTATGTCGCCTGCTCTCCAGAGGAGACGTTGATGTACAACACGAGTGTCCTGCGTTCGGAAGTGGTGGCGTCCGTTTGTCCGCGGATACTCGGCGCGAATCTCGAGTATCGACAGGCCTGCCTCAAGGGAACGGAGAATTTGGGATTGGATGCGGTTGACCGTCTGTCGCTCCTCGACCAGGAATGTTTCCTCGTTTCCATCCTCAATCGGCAGGATAAGATGAGCATGGCGGCGAGTATCGAGTCGCGCGTTCCATTTATGGACTATCGGATTGTTGAATTCGCGAATCGGCTGCCGACTGCGTACAAGCTAAGAGGAGGGGTCGGTAAGGCTATTGTCAAGGATGTGGCGCGGACGTTCTTGCCAGCAGACATCGTCGATCGGCGCAAGTCTGGTTTTGGCGTTCCGCTGGATCGCTGGTTCCGGTCGAACGAGGGGATGGGGGCACGGATTGTGGAATTTCCCGACCAGGCCGACCCTGATCTGTTCGATCGTGGAGCACTCCGTCGAATCGTGACGGAGCATCGGTCGAGCACGCATGACCATTCAGAGTTGTTGTGGACGGCGTTGAATCTTCATGTCTGGCGTGAAACGTTTCATTGCTAGAGTCATGTGCGGAAATACATTAGAGTGAAGCAGTAGTTAACAATAGAAGGGACGATTGGATTTATTCGAGCTGTTAAGGGCAACTCCTCAGGGGGGAATTGCTCAATAGTCCGTGATAAACCGAGAATTGACAGACATGGGACAACAAGGTCACGCACAGATACCAGTAGATGTCGCTCTTATTGGTTGTGGCAAGATGGGTGTGCATCACGCCAAAGCCATTAAGGCGCATGGCGCCGGACGCATCATCGCATTGGCCGATCCCTCCGGTGATCGATCTAAACTGGATGGGCTGGTACCCAAGGATGTGCCATTTTTTACATCCGTTTCCGACCTGTTCAAGTCGGTCAAGCCGACAGTGGTTCATATCGCGACGCCACCTGCAACCCATGCCGAGTTGGCGATGTTGTGCCTCTCACACGGTGCGCACGTCTACGTCGAAAAACCGTTTACGCTTCGACTGGCCGATACGGAGGCGGTGCTCGATGCCGCACGGCGCGCGGGGCGATCGGTCTGTGCCGGGCACCAGTTGTTGTACGAGTCGCCGGCGCGAGCCTTGGCGGCGGCGCTTCCGCTCATCGGTCGTGTGGTTCACGTGGAAAGTTACTTTTCCTTCAAACCAGTGAGGAAGTCCAACGACGGGCGATCCTTGATGTCTCCGATTGATCAACTGCTCGATATTTTGCCGCATCCTGTCTATACCCTCCTGGATGCACTCGGAGGGGCTGACGGGGCAGCACCGCAGCTGCAGTCGATGCTGGTCAGGCCTGAAGGGGAAGTGCATGCCATTCTGCAGGCAGGCGAGACCACGGGGGTGTTGGTCGTCACGCTGCGAGGCCGTCCGATTGATTCGTATCTTCGAGTGGTGGGGACCAACGGATCACTTCGTGCTGATTTTGTCAGGGGCGCGCTCACGAAATTGCCGGGACCTGGCACGTCCGCCGTTGGGATTCTCTCCAATCCCTATCGGGAGGGGATGCAGATTTTGTTTGGATCGACTCGGGGGTTTGCCTCACGTATTCTGAACAAAGGGAAGGGATATCCAGGACTGGCCGAGCTGATCGAAGCCTTCTATGACAGTGTTCGCCAGGGCACTCCTCCGCCGTTATCTCCCTCTTCCATCCGTGAGACGGTTCGTCTCTGTGAGCAGGTCGGGGAACGGCTTCGCAGCGCCAAGGCGGAATATGAAGTACGAGCAGAAGCGGACCTGGCCGCTCGCGAGCGACAGCTTCCGCCGACCGATGTGACGAAAGGTCGCGTGCTGGTCACTGGAGGAACGGGGCTGCTGGGCCGTGCGGTCGTCGCCGAGCTTCGGGGATGCGGCTGGCCGGTACGAGCCCTTGGGCGGCGTGTCCCTCCTCCTTCGGAGCGACAGGCGGGGGTTGAGTATGTAGGCGCAGATCTTGGCGGAGACTTCGACCGGGTTGTCTTATCAGGAGTGGAGACCGTTGTGCATTGCGCGGCTGAGACTGCAGGGGGCAAAGAGGCTCATGAACGGAACTCGGTCCTGGCGACAAAGAATCTTCTCCATAACGCGGCAAAGGCCTCGGTCAAGCGGTTTATCCACATCAGTAGCCTGGGGATCTTGAAGACCGGTAAAGAGATGGGGAGGCCGCTCGATGAGCGGACGCCGGTGGATGCCGGCAATCTGGCCCGGGGGCCCTATGTCTGGGGCAAGGCCGAATCGGAGCGTGAGGTGATGGAGCAGGGGCCTGCACTTGGGTTGACGGTAAAAGTCATAAGGCCAGGCCCGTTGGTCGACTTTTCAGATTACGAACCGCCCGGACGACTCGGGCGTGAGTTGGGAACCGTCTATGTTGCAGTGGGGCCTCGGTCCAGCCGACTGAGCCTGTGTGACGTGGGGACCGCTGCCAAAGTGATTCGGTCGACAGTGCAGGATATCGATGCCGCACCATCTGTCGTCAATCTTGTGGAGCCAACTGCTCCCACACGAGAAGAATTGCTCGCACTGTTGCTGAAGAAACGTCCGGATCTTAAGTCGATCTGGCTGCCGGCGATCATACTGTCGTTGCTGTCGCCGATGCTTATTCTTCTCCAGCGAATCGTTCTGCGTGGCAAGACCCCCATCGATATCGCCGCCGCATTCGCCTCCGAACGGTACGATACGACTCTTGCCTCGCAGGTCGTCGAGCGGGCGAAGGCGTGAGACGGCCACGACAACAGAAGCTATAGACGCATGCTCAGTTTTTTGAAGGTTACAATCGTATTGTGTGCAGCGGGGTTGTTCGCGCCATTCCTCGCTGGTGGTGCGGAATCTGCTGTGTTGAAAGGAAGTACTGGCATGGGCTCAAACAAAGAGAGTGCGAAGACGCTTGTGATTCTCGGAGCGTCCTATGCAGGAGGTTGGCTGTCGGACCAGCCGGTTGGGGGCTATCGGGTGGTTAACAAGGGGGTTAGCGGACAGCAGTCGCATGAAATGTTGGCGCGTTTTGAAATCGATGTGGTGGTGCTGAACCCGAATGCGGTTTTGATCTGGGGATTCATCAATGACATCTTTCGCTCAGACCAGGCGAAGATACGTGAGACGTTGGACCGTACTCGGAAGAGTATGCAGGCGATGGTGGATTCGGCGAAGAAGTCCGGCATCGTTCCCATTCTGGCTACGGAAGTGACAATTCGAGGAAGAGATGGATGGAAGGAAACAATCGGAGACTTGGTCGGCAGCTTGCTGGGTAAAGCAAGCTATCAAGAGTATGTCAACGGTCATGTTCGAGAGACAAACCGGTGGATTCGTGATCTGGCTGTCCGTGAACAGATCCAACTCCTAGATTTTGAGACAGCCCTTGCTGATCAACAGGGCGTGAGGCGAAGAGATTTGTCAAAGCTTGATGGTAGCCATATTTCTCAGAAGGGATATGAAGCGCTAACTCACTATGCCGAAGAGCGTCTGAAGGTTGTGCCAGAACACTGATTGTTTGTGCTACTTGGCTCATTCGCTCCTCCCCCATCCATGTTACTAACCTTCCACCATCATTCCCTGGATTATTTCCCCGGCCCCCTGCGGTTGCAGGGGGCCGGGTGCCTTGGTCGGCATCGGCAATAAGACACCAGTTCTACGGGACTGGGATTACTTGTAGGTTCTGCGGTGACTGGGGTGGGTTGCTGTCCCCACTGATTCTCTCCAAATCATTGACGGACGTTGCCATAATGAAGTCGTCCAGATAAGTGGTGGAGTCGAGGTCATCAACCGTCGTCGGCATCGACAACACGATATTGCCGTTCCGCCGGTCAGCAGCAATGGGCCAGGTAAAGTTTGGGGTCACGCCGCCAATCCATTCGGCTAACTTCGTCCACGTCGCAACCCCGCGTTGGCGGACCCAGAGTTCAAAGACCCCTTGTGGGCCGGAAGTGTCCATGTGGGCACGGACCTCGTACCACACGCCAGGTAAGAGGGGAGTATGGCTCACATTTTGATACAATTTATCGTGATTCCATGGATTCCCGCCGCTATAGTTGGTGGTTCCTCCCGCCAGACGAAAGAATCGCCCGCCAGGTATAGTGCTCACTTGATTGTCGCCAACACCAGTCAGATCGAAGGCATTAAAACTAAGAACCCAGTTGTACTCACCGTTGGGGCATGGATAAAACGTATGGCAGGGATACAGAAACTTCTGCCGATTCCACCGGCTTTCCGGCGTGGCATAGGTCCAGAACTGAAACCACACATTCGCGGGGATCGTGCCAAGTGGATGTCCGCCGCTACCATACGCAAGATGGTAGGAGGTTTGCTGAATGGGCGAGGAGGTGGACGGCAGTGATTCCATGACTAGGACACGAGAACGCAGAGTTGCGTCTTGTTGAGTATAGAGATACCCAGCTCCCCTGCCATAATCTGTGTTCTGCCCCTTGGCATCCGTCCAGCGATGCGCCTCGAACGGTATCTGCGCGTTGGTCACGTTCCGATCCACAACATATTCGAAGTTATCTTGGAAGATGACTTCCGCCTGGCTCGTTCCCGCCAGCCAGAGGGAGCTGATGACGCTGAACCACGTCATGGGGTGGCGGTACCATGGCACAAGCCTGTGTTTCGTTCCCAACATGGTTGTCCTCCTGTGATTAGGAACACCAGATACGGTGTATCCTCGTTATGCATTATGCACGTATCGGACCACATTATATACGGGTAATTTGGAGGCAGGTCTTTTGATCTGGTACTGCCAGGCAGAGCAACAAGCAGAGGGCAGGTGTCATGCTTGACCGACCTGGGCTGGCTTGATTGCTTCTTTCATTCCTTGTGTTTTCATATAATTAGCAGGTTCCCATGAGCACGGAAGCATATGGTGGGTCGAGCAGGTTTCTACATTTGTTGCCTTGCGGAGGGAGGCCTGCGTGGGTGGTGTGCGGGGCTGAGGGGGCTGTTGTACGGACATAGACGAGATTCTCCTGTAGGCGTTCACCTACAGGGAGGCAGGTTACACAAATCCCGTCCTTCTACTCATCAATGACGACGAAGAAATACGAGACCAAATGAAATGGGCCCTGGCTACCGACTACCAGGTGCTGGAGTCTTCAGATCAGCAGGCGGTATTGGCACAGATTCGGACGGTGAGGCCGGACCTTGTGCTCCTCGATTGAGGTTGCCTCCAGACGTCGATCGGGTGTCGGAAGGGATGGCGATCCTCCGCGCTGTCTTGCAGATCGACCCCTTGACCAAGGTGATTGTGATCACCGGTAATAACGATCGGAGTAACGCCATCAAGGCGGTGCAGAGCGGCGCGTACGATTTTATTGAGAAGCCTGTTCAAATCGATGTTGTCACATGATCCAGCTCGCAGTGCGTATCGTACAGCATGCGGGGCAGCTGATTCTGAAACTCCGGGTCGAGGCTCGGCCTTGGCGAGAGCTCCACGTCATTCGCCAGCGCTGCGCCGCTCTCCTTGAGGCGATGTAGCGTCGTTCCGGTGCTGCCAGGCCGCAACGAGAGGGGAGCCGGCGGTGTGGTGTCACCGCGAGGGGGGCTGGTGCCCCACTCATCGCTTGCAGTGGCCTGCTCAGCGGCCCGCCTCGTGGGTCCAGCGAGCCACGGAGAAATACGCCCCAGACCATCCGCGCCTGGCTGGATGGAAGTCTCTCTACCATTCCTATCTCTGCTTTTGAATCAACTTGAGTATGTGGCTGAACATGTTAATATGTATACAAAGGATCGATTTGCTTCGGTTTAGGTAGTGGTGTGCTTGGTTACTCACCAACACCCTACACCTCCTGACTGCCGGTGGTCATGAGTTGTTTTGGACAAGAGTGAGCCAACAGCGTAATAATTAAGGCGGCATGACCATGTTTGACTTCCTGGATCGGACCATCGGAAATCTCATTAAGACTGCGCATACCGGAAATGGTGCCGATGGGGGAGGCACCGGACAAGTCACCTTCCCGATCTATCTGATCAATCTCCCCCGCTCGGAGGAACGGCGCAGATTCGCGCTGGGGCAGCTCGCGCAAATTGGCAGCGTGCCGGTCATGGTCGATGCCGTCGATGGGCGTCAGCTGAATCTGGACAGATTGATCGAAGAGGGGATCTACAGCCCCGACAAGGCCAACGAGGCCTTCAGTCGGCAACTGTCCATGGGCGAGATCGGCTGTTCGCTGAGCCACTACAACATCTATCGCAAGATCGTGGAACGCAAGGACCCGGTGGCGCTGATTCTGGAAGACGATATGCTATTCCGGCCAGGCTTCACCAAAAAACTGTTGGCGGCCTACAGGCAGTTGCCGGAAGGCTGGGGGATACTCCATCTGAATTGCCCGTGCACTCGATACGAGCGCGCCGGTGAGTCGATCGTGAAATACGACGGCGTCGGATCACTGCCTCTTGGGTCTTCGGCCTATCTTATATCCAGGCGGGGCGCTGAACTCATGCTTGAAAATTCGTTGCCGATCCGCTATCCCGCGGACTCCCTCGTGGGGCGTGGCCTGAGATGGGGCGTCGACACTTACGGCGTGCTGTCGCCGATCACCTCGATCAACAATATCTTCCCCAGTCAGATCCAGACGCCCATCGGCATTTCCGGACGGATCAAGGTTGGGGTGAAGCAGGCATTGGTGCGGGTTCTCTTCAGGTAATACTGTAAGCTCTCTGAAATAGGAGAGTGACCTTCCCCCAATTCCGTGGACACCTGGTTAAGCGACTGCCGTCCTCGCTACATACTCGGCCTGGGAGTGATAGCCGAGGGTCGAGTGCCGCGCTGCCGATTATAGAACACCTCGATGTATTTAAAGATATCCTGCCTCGCCTCTTCACGGGTCGCATAGCGCCGATGGTACACCAGCTCACGCTTGAGCGTCCCGAAGAAGCTTTCGACACAGGCATTGTCCCAGCAATTCCCTTTGCGGCTCATGCTGGGGATGAGGCCGTACCCGTTGAGTAGGCGCTGGTAGCGGGTGGCGGCATATTGACTGCCGCGGTCCGAATGGTGCACCAGCCTCGCTGTGGGAGCCCGGTTCGCCAAGGCCATCGTGAGGGCCTGCTCGGCCAGCTTGACGGTTAACCGCTGGCCCATGGCCCAGCCGACCCCCGGTGTGAGTACAGATCCAACAGAACCGCCAGGTAGAGCCATCCCTCCAGAGTCCAGATATAGGTCAGGTATCCAGCCCACACCCGATTCGGAGCCTCGACCGTGAAGGCGCGATCGAGCGTGTTGGCCGCCACGGGGAACCGCTGCTGGGACTGGGTGGTGGCCCGCCACTTCTTCACCGTCTTGGCTCGAATGCCGTCCTGGCGCATCAGCCGGGCGATGCGATGCTCGCCGATGCGATGGCCCTGTTTGACCAAGGCGTCCCAGATGCAGGGACTGCCGTAGGTCTCGCGGGATTCTCGATAGAGCACCCGGATGGCGGTAAGCATAGTCCGGGCCGACACCGACCGGGCACTCTCAGGCCGTGACCGCCAGGCATAATAGCCTGCGGCTGAGACGGCCAGGGCCCGGCACATCAGGCGGATCGGATAGCGACGGTCCTGTTCCTGGATCGCGCGGTATCTCATTGGGATTCCCTCGCGAAGAACGCCGCCGCACGTTTTGAAAAATCCCGCTCCTTCCGAAGCGTCTCGTTCTCTCGCTTGAGCCGAGCCAGTTCGTCTTGCGCGGCGCGCACCGACTGGCGCGTGCCGCCTTGGGAGTCGACCTGCTGCTGTTCACTCCGCCATCGATACAGCACGTGGTCAGAAATCCCAAGTTCTCGTGCCACCTGGGCCACCGGCCGACCTGATTCCCGCGTGAGCCGAACCGCCTCAGACTTGAAGGCGTCGGTAAATTGACGTCGTGTGGGTGCTGCCATGCTGACCTCCAATTTCACCATTCTCCCACTTATGGAGGTGTCTGTGAAATCGGGGGAGGGTCAATCTTGCCAGCACCCTCTCCGGCGACGGAGGCACAAACTTAAGTAGGGGGGGATGCCCCCTTTTATACCCTTGCCTTCTCATGGAGACCTGTCATTAATAGCGCAGTGAACGAAGTGCCTGATTAATGTAAGGACGCCCACATGAACACATGCCATATTCTCGGTATTTCGGCTTTCTATCACGATAGTGCCGCATGTCTTGTCCGGAACGGAGAGATTGTCGCTGCTGCGCAGGAAGAGCGGTTCACAAGAAAAAAGCATGATCCGGGGTTCCCGCGACGAGCCGTTGAATATTGTCTTGCCGAAGGCGGTATCGGCGTTAAGGATCTCAAATACATTGTTTTCTACGACAAGCCGCTCATTAAGTTTGAGCGTCTCCTGGAGACCTACGTTGGCTTTGCTCCCAAAGGGATTCAGTCGTTTCTCGCTGCCATGCCTGTATGGCTGAAAGAAAAGTTATTGCTTCGCAATTTGTTACAGAAGGAGATACTGGCCTGTGCGCCAGGCCTAGCCAAGTCGGAGGTGCCGGAATTACTTTTTGGGGAGCACCACGAGTCACACGCTGCTTCCGCATTCTATGCGTCGCCTTACGAGAAGGCGGCAGTTCTCTGTATGGATGGTGTGGGCGAGTGGGCAACCACGTCGGCTTGGTTGGGTGAAGGGAGTCAGCTGACTCCCTTATGGGAGATTCCGTTTCCGCACTCGATCGGGTTGCTGTACTCTGCCTTTACGTACTACACCGGTTTCAAAGTGAACTCCGGCGAGTACAAAGTTATGGGACTTGCTCCCTACGGTGAGCCCAAATATGTAAAGGCGATCTATGACCATCTCCTGGATTTAAAACCTGATGGTACGTTCCGCATGAATATGGAGCATTTCAACTACTGTACCGGTCTGACGATGACCAGCCGAAAATTCGATGGGATTTTCGGGGGGCCTCCGCGCAAACCGGAATCAAAGTTGGGTCAGCGGGAAATGGATCTAGCCCGATCGATTCAGGAAGTGACGGAAGAAGTCATGCTGCGTCTCTCGCGAACGATGCATCGTGAAACCGGCGCCCAGTATCTCTGCCTGGCCGGCGGGGTCGCACTTAACTGTGTTGGGAACGGGCGGGTTTTACGAGAGGGGCCTTTCAGAGGAATATGGATTCAGCCTGCTGCCGGTGATGCCGGTGGGGCAGTCGGGGCTGCGCTTAGCGCATGGCATCAGTATGAGAACCAGCCGCGGACGGCAGACAACGTCAATGATAAGATGAAGGGCAGCTATTTGGGCCCCAAGCATACCAATGATGATGTGGAGGCCCGGCTCAAGAATCTAGGTGCTACCTACCTTCGACTTGATGACAGCGAGCTGTTTAGCCAGGTAGCGGAGGAACTTGCATCTGGAAAAGTTGTCGGGTGGCTGCAGGGCCGTATGGAGTTCGGTCCGCGCTCGCTTGGCGGGCGCAGCATACTCGGGGATGCCAGAAACACCAAGATGCAGTCGGTCATGAACTTGAAGATTAAGTACCGCGAATCCTTTCGTCCGTTTGCCCCTTCTGTGTTGCGTGAGAAGGTGTCCGATTACTTTCAGATGAACTGTGATAGCCCCTACATGCTTTTGGTGGCGCCTGTGGCGGAAAGTCGGCGCCTGCCGTGTGATCAGAGTCAAAAGGGCTTATGGGGGATCGAACTGCTTAATGTACCGCGGTCAGATGTGCCTGCGATCACGCATATTGACTATTCCGCTCGTGTTCAGACGGTTCACGAGGATACGAACCCGCGCTATTACAGATTGCTGAAGGCATTTGAAGAGAAAACCGGTTGTGCCGTGTTGGTCAATACCTCCTTCAATGTGCGTGGTGAGCCGATCGTCTGTACGCCTGAAGATGCCTATCGCTGTTTTATGCGGACAGAAATGGATGTGTTGGTGCTTGAAAATTGCATACTCAAGAAAGAGGATCAGAAGCCGTTGGAGGGCGACTCGGATTGGAAGAAAGAATTTGAACTCGATTAACAGCTATGAGGGAACTGGTGGAACAGCCAACGACAATGAAAGATCTTCGGAGTTTCGGCTTGTTGGTGGGCAGTGTATTCAGTGTCATCGGCCTTTGGCCGATAGTTTTCCGTGGAGAGCCGATGCGTCTTTGGGCATTGGGTCTTGGCGGGACCTTGATCTTGTTCGGCGGAGTTGCTCCGCAGCTGCTTGCTCCTGTCCATAAAGGATGGATGTGGATCGGGCACATATTGGGATGGATCAATACGCGAATACTTTTGGGGTTTGTTTTCTATGGCCTCGTAACTCCTATTGGATTGTTTTTTCGCCTCATGGGAAAGAATACGGTGAGACAGACGTTCTCCGAGGAGAGTCAATCCTACCGAGTTCTGCGAACGCCGAGGCCCCATTCCCATATGAAAAATCAATTCTAAGCTCACTATCGTTGAGGAGGTGTCTCATGGGTGGATTTGTTATGGAACTTTGGGCTTTTATGAAGGAACGCAAGAAATTCTGGCTGTTGCCGATTGTCGTTGTGCTGGTTCTGTTAGGAAGTTTGATCGTGCTGACCCAGGGCTCAGCGGTCGCTCCTTTCATATATACGTTGTTCTAAGCTGTCGGTAGTTTCCCGTCCCCTCTAAAGCGGGATATCAAAATCATTGCGATTCGAGCAGAATGCTGTCTGCGTAATGGTCTATCATTCTGAGCTTGCTACTATTATCGTAACCTTCATGTAGAGGAAAATCTATGAAGACGCGCGTGCTCTTACCCATGACGAATCTCAATTGTAATCTGCACGGACGCTTCTGGCGTAGCCTCGTCTCGTATTGGGGGCTCCTGGCGGTGAGTGTACTTGGGCTTACTCTTCCAGGTTGCGGAAGTGGAGGCGATAGTGGTGGAGCTACAGGAAGCGTGGCCTCGGTTGTCACGTCCGGATCAGTGGGAAGTGGCGCACCCAGCGGAACCACGGTCCCGCGGTTCGCTTATGTGACGAACGGGAACGAAAATACGGTCTCAATTTATGCGGTCAACACGACCAGTGGTCAACTGCGATCGCTGGGGTATGTCATGGGTGTATCCTATCCTATCGCTGTAACAGTGGATTCGAGCAGCCGATTTGCCTATGTGGCGAATCAAACGAATAGTTTGTCGGCCTTCACAATCAATGGCACAACCGGCGCGCTGACAGCGGTGACAGGCAGTCCGTATGCCGTGGGATCTGGTCCCACCTTCACCAGCATGGATCCGTCCGGACGGTTTGCCTATGTGGCGAACTCCAATTCTAACAACATTTCGGCCTTTTCTGTGAACAGCACAACTGGTGCGTTGACTGCAGTAGCCGGGAGTCCATTCGTAGCTGGGACGACCCCTATTGCTTTAACTATTGATCCGAGTGGGCATTTTCTTTATGCCGCAAATTCAGGCTCTAATGCGGTTTCAGCTTTCACTATCGACAGCTCGACTGGGGCTTTGGCGGCTGTAGTGGGGAGTCCGTTTATGGCCGGGTCAGGTCCGCGCGGGGTGACAGCGGATCCCAGTGGGCGTTTTGTGTATGTAGCGAATCGCTCTTCCAATAATGTGTCGATATTTGCCATTGATGGTGGGACGGGAGCACTGACGGCTGTGGGCTCTCCGGTCCCGGTCGGGGGTGGTCCACGGGGCGTGACGATTGATCCGAGCGGGCGGTTTGTTTACGTAGCAAATACTGGTAGCAATACGGTATCGGCGTTCACCATGAATGGTACGACAGGATCACTGGCTGCGGTTGTTGGCAGTCCCTTCGCCGTTGGATCGAAGCCGAATGCCATTTCGATTGATTCTACGGGACGGTTGGCCTATGTGGTGAACAGTGGCTCGAATACGCTGTCAGTATTTGAGATTGATGCTGCCACTGGGGCACTGGCCCCAGTGGCGACATCCCCAACGATTGGGACCCGCAACGGTCCGAGTGCACTGGCAATGGCCAGTGGTCCGACACCGGTGCAGTTCATGCCAAAGTATTCCTATGTGGCCAACCCGGGAGCCAACAACGTTTCGGCCGCGATGATCGATAGTGTCACGGGGGCGCTGACGGCGGTGGCGGGGAGCCCGTTTGTCACTGGGACAAGCCCACGCGCTGTGGCGGTGGATCCAAACAACCGGTTTGCCTATGTGGCGAACGAAGGTTCCAACAATGTGTCGGCGTTTGCGATCGATGGTTTGAGTGGGGCATTGAGTGCAGTGGCAGGCAGTCCGGTGGCTGCCGGGACGGGCCCTCGAGGTGTCGGCGTGGATCCGAGCGGTCGGTTTGCCTATGTGGCGAATGGTGGCTCCAATAACCTGTCAGTATACGCGATTAATGGAACGAGCGGGGCACTGACGGCGGTAGGCAGTCCAGTCGTAGCAGGTACAACCCCCGTATCCATCACAGTGGATCCAACGGGGCAATGGGCCTATGTGGCGAATGCCGGCTCTAATAATCTCTCGGTTTTTACAATCAACCGGACCTCTGGATCGTTGACCGCAGTGGCAGGCAGTCCGTTTGCCGCTGGAGCAGGCCCACGCGCAGTCACCGCTGACCCCACAGGGCGGGTGGTGTACGTGGTCAATGGAATCTCCAACAACGTCTCGGCATTTACGATCAATCGCACAACCGGCGCGTTGACGGTGGTCGGGAGTCCCGTGGCCGTTGGCACGACCCCTGTATCGATTACGGTGGAACCGACGGGGCGATGGGCCTATGTCGTGAATCAAGGATCGAGCAGCTTGTCGGTGCTTGCCATCGACAGCACGACGGGAGGGTTGACCGCAGTGGGTGGCCCGGTGGCAACCGGGGGATTTCCGGTCTCCGTCAGCGTAGATCCGAGTGGTCGGATCGCCTACGTCGATTACGGCAATAACAGCGTGTCAGCATTTTTAATCGACGGCGCAACCGGGGCTTTGACAGTTGCGAGCAGCTTCGGGGATGTGCCTCCGTTCGGAGAAATTCCACCAGCGATTGGCCTCAGTCCAACAAGCCTATCCTTTACCGCCAGGCAGGGGGAAGGTAATCCTGACGCGCAAACGCTAAACATCAGTAACACCGGCGGCGGCACTCTCACTTGGTCGGCAAATGCAAACGTTGCTTGGCTTTCCTTAAGCCCGACGGCTGGAACAGGTAATAGCGCGGTGACTGTCACTGCCACAACTGGCGCCTTGCTAGCCGGCACGTACAATAGTTTCGTGACAGTGAGTGCGTCCGGAGCCCTGCCGGTTACAGTGCCGATCACGTTTAGTATTAACCCGCCTGTCTCCAGTGGTCTTGTGGTCCCGCGATTTGCCTATGTGACGAATGAGAATGAGAATACTGTTTCAGTCTATGCCGTTGATTCGATCAGCGGACAATTGCGCGCCTCCGGATATGCAATTAGCGGAATCTATCCTTTCTCCATGGCATTGGATCCAACCAGCCGGTTTGCCTATGTGGCCGCTGGCAGCAATGTGTCGGCGTACACCATCAACAGCATAACGGGTGCCTTGACGGCTGTCGCAGGAAGTCCCTACGCCACCGTGTCTCCTACCTGTGTGGTCGTAGATCCGAGTGGGCGGTTTGCCTATGTGGTGAATCGTCAAGCCAATACTGTTTCGGGGTTCACGATCAATGGTACGACGGGGGCGTTGACGCCAATGGCGGGCGGTCCGTTTACGACAGGGACCGCACCAATGGTTATTACTCTTGACCCGAGTGGGCGGTTTGCCTATGTGGCGAATCTCACTTCTAATAACGTGTCGGCGTTTACGATCAACGGCACGACCGGGGTGTTAACGCCTGTCGCGGGTAGTCCGTTTCCCGCAGGGACAACTCCTCGTGCTATTGCCATAGATCCGACAGGACAGTTTGCCTATGTGGCCAATCGTTTGTCGAGCGATGTGTCTATGTTTACGATTAATGGTACGACTGGAGCATTGACGGCCATTGGCTCTGTGGCGGTTGGCGGAGACCCACGGGGGATTACTATGTATCCAACCGGACGATTTGTTTATGTGTCGAATAATGGGTCGAATAACGTTTCGGCCTTTGAGGTTAATGGCACAACTGGGGGCTTGACCCCGGTGCCGGGCAGTCCGTTTGCCACAGGAACCAAACCAATTTTTCTCAGCATCGATCGGAATGGCCAGTTTGCCTATGTCGCAAATGCTGGTGGCAATACGGTTTCGGCGTTTAGGGTCGATGGGGCGACAGGGGCGTTGGTTCCGCTGGCCATCTCTGCAACAGTGGCGACCCGGAGTGGGCCAAGCTCAGTGACCATGCTTTATGGACCGGCGCCGGTGCAGTTTACTCCGAAGTTTGCCTATGTGGCCAATCAAACCGGTAATAACGTGACCGGTCTGACGATTGATAATACGACCGGAGCCTTAGCTTCAGTGTCGGGCAGCCCCTTTGCAGCCGGGATCACACCGCGAGGAGTCGTGGTCGATCCGAGCGGGCGGTTCGCCTATGCGGCGAACGAAGGTTCCAACAATGTGTCGGCGTTCACGGTTAATACGACGAGCGGCTCGTTGACGGCGATCCCGGGTAGTCCCTTCGCCGTCGGAGCCGCACCGCGAGGCGTGACAGTCGATCCAAGCGGACGATTTGCCTTTGTCACGAATCAGGGATCCAATACTGTGTCGGCCTTTACGGTTAATGGGACCAGCGGCACTCTCACGCCAGTGTTAGGCAGTCCCTATGCCGTCGGAACTATGCCGGGCAGTGTGACTGTGGACCCGATGGGCCGGTATGCCTATACGGTCAATGCCGGTTCCAACAGTATTTCGGTCTTTACGATCAATCGAGGGGACGGACGGCTGACGGCGGTACTGGGGAGTCCATTTGCCGTGGGGGCTAGTCCAAGGGCACTCACAGTTGATCCGAGTGGGCGATTTGCCTATGTGGTAAACGAAATTTCCAATAACGTGTCGATGTTCACAATCAGCAGTACGACGGGAGCGCTGGTGGCTATCGGGAGTCCGGTGGCGGCGGGGACGAACCCTGTTTCAGTAACGGTAGAGCCGACCGGGCGGTTTGCGTATGTGGCGAACCAGGGGGCAAATACGGTCTCCACCTACAGCATCAGTCAGACGACGGGGGCTTTGACGGCGGCCGGCAGTCCGCTGGCGACCGGCGGTCTACCGACTTCGGTCATCGTCGACCTGAGTGGTCGCTGGCTCTATGTGGCGAATCTTGGCTCTAACGATATATTGACATATACGATCGATGGGACGACGGGAGCCTTGACGGCTGCAGGCACGTTTGTGGGTGTGCCCCCAATGAATGGCCCGTTCAGTATCGCCGCAGCCGGTGTGATGCAGTAAGCGGTACGGTGAGGTGATTGCCCTTTCAGTCTGCGAGTGTATGGGGGGAGACAAGGCCTAAGGCAAGGTTCGCCGACCTTGTCTCCTCCATCATATTTGAAATTGGCCAGAGACCTGGATTTGTCCTTTCCGTGCTGCGTTCACTGCACTAGGGACTGTTATCACTAATGATCATATTATGAGATACTGCGTACATGGAAATCACCGACGCACAGTATCGCCAAATCGAGCCGTATTTGCCGACACAACGCGGCAACGTGACGCTCGACAATCTACACTAGCATGAATCGTTGGTCGAAGAGCGGGGTGCTGGATCGCGTCTTTGCACAGTTGCAACACACTCAGATCCTCCGCGTGAAGATCGAAGCCATGGCCTTGGACGGTACCATCGTCAAGGTCCATCCGGATGGCACGGGGGCGTTAAAAAAACGGCCCGCAAGCCATTGGCCAGTCCCGCGGCGGATGGACGACCAAGATTCATATGGTTGCCGCGGATGCTCGAACGGCCATAACGTTCGGCCTGTCCACGGGCCACGCCCACGATGCACCTGAGGGGCGAACGTTGCTGCACCGCTTAGGTCGAATGCCACGCCCGATCCACTTGTTGATGGTTCAGGCGTATGAAGGCGATGAGACGCGGCAACTGGCCTCAGCGTTAGGGTTTGTTCCTGTGGTGCCGCCCAAGCACAATCGACTCACGCCATGGGAATACGCTCGAGCCCTGTACAAGCGACGCAATGAGATCGAACGGCTGTTCCGCCGGCTTAATGGATTTCGGCGCATCTTCTCGCGGTTTGAAAAACTCGATGTCATGTTCGTCGCGTTCATCAATTTCGCGTTGATCGTCGAGGGCTTGCAGTAGTGTTAACAGGCCCTAGTACGAATCCTGCCAGCGCATGATGTTTTGACCTATGTTCCGTGAGTTCATCCGGTTAGGTACTTGTGGGCACCTTCTCCAAGCTTTGCTGATGCTCCCGTTGCGGTGACTTCTCCAATTTTCCGTGGGCTTGGTATTCCCTAAGTATCCCGCAGGCAGCGTATTTGTCAGATGTTATCTTTCTGATGAAGGCACGCAGTGCTGTAAAGATGATTGACAGTAGTCATGGTCTCGCAAAATATTGAAAATATAGAATATTGTATTGGTTTGGCGTTTTTTAACCAGCTTGTCTGTAAAATGGCTTTACCGTTGACTGAGCTGTGATTTGCGAGCAGGTAATATGGATTTTATTTATCAATAGCTTGCAAATGTAATTATACGGAATGCCTTGTGCTGGGTTAACGAGGCAAAGGCATTACTCGTTTCACTAAAAGGAGAGAGAATTATGAGCAATCAACGTGCGAAAGGAAGCCTGGGGCTCCTGGGTACCCTTACGGTAGCTGGTCTGCTGGCAGTGGGAGCGCCTGTGGCCCATGCCGTGTCGGCCTTGCAGCTTGATATCGCCGGTGGGTTCTATGACACGGCGACTCAAACGGTTTTGACTTCAAGTAATACGTTTACGCTCTATGCCTTGCTTGATCCTGGGGTGCGTTCAACTCCCGTGACAGACACCTACTATCTGTCCGTCTGTCTCAGTCCGGCCACGTCGAGCCCAGCCAGCCTTGGTTCATTTACGTTTAATGGAACGAATGTCAACGCGACGAGCGGGATGACGTATGGCACGCCTCCTATCGAACTCGGTGGCGTGGCTACGACTGATCCTGGTGATCTTGCCCTCCCATGGAACGTACCCCACGTATTTCCGTGAATTTTCGTTCACGTTTAATCCGTTGAATACGAGCGGCGTTTACAACACGGCGGAGACTCCCGGTGGCATTCATGCGGGGAGCGGTTTGCTTTATGCGGCGTTTACGGTAGATCGGTCGTTGCTGGCTTCTCCATATCAGCTGCATTTCGATCTGTATAACACAATCTTTAAGCGCGGGGATACCGATGTGAATAATTTTGCTCCCTTCTCACATGATGCCGGAACCACGACGAGAGGCGTGCCGGAACCGAGCACTGCGTTGTTGCTGGGTGTTGGGTTGCTGGGCTTCGGGTTGTGGCAGCGGAGACGCGCCTCTTTGTCAGCCTAAGCTGCGCGAGATAGAGAGCTCAAATTTTATTGAGGGTCGGCGATCACCGATCGACCGGCCCTCTTTTTTTATTTTTCGTCGTTTTCTGCGTTATATGAGGTTTCTAGAAACATCACACGTCACAGCTAGGGATAGATGACTGCTTCGGTGGTCCCCGGTGGAGGCCATAGCCTCCATGATGTGTCGGTTGGGATCGAGCACTCGGATCCTGTTTTCCGTTAAAGTAAGCCTTCCACAATAAGATCAGGATGGCGTCATGCTTCGGTGTGTAGGACGGGCTATTGGAGAGCTTGCGGAGGGGTAACGATCAACACATCAGAGTACCACAGGTTGTGAACCCTCTGTGCCAATATCAGTGGGACACTTTGCCTCTCTTCAATTAGAGTAGCGGGCGGAGAGGAGCACCCCTCATGAATGCTGACAAGAAGTACACCAGTCGAGGACTCGAAGGAGCCCGGCTGGCGACGCCGGACACTGTGGACAAGTCCCCCCAAGGAGCCGCCTCACCACGACCAGCGGTGAGTGTCCGGCCGGACCCCGAGGTGGCCGCTACGCCAACATGGCGACGTTTCACGGAGGAGGACAAGCTGCGCATCCTGAAATTGGCCGATGCCTGTACGGCAGTGGGCAGCCTGGGGGCGCTGCTTCGCGCCGAGGGACTGTATGCCTCGAACCTCACGACGTGGCGACGCCAACGCACGGAGGGTGTACTCTCGGCCTTGACGCCCCAGAAGCGAGGCCGAAAAGAATCCGCCCAGCATCCGCTGCGGGTAGAGAATGAGACCCTCCGCAAGGAGAACACCCGGCTGACCACGCGGCTCAAACAGGCCGAACTCATCATCGACGTGCAAAAAAAGTCTTACAGATCCTGGGCATCCCGCTGGAGACGCCCAAGGAAGGCGGGCGCGCCTGATGGTCGCCACGCGGTTACTGTCCACTGAGATTGGGATCAAACCAGCCTGTGCCGCCCTCGGCATCGTCCGTTCAGGATTCTATCGCGGGCAGGGGCCCGCGAAGGTGTCCGCACCGCGTCCGAGCCCGCCGCGCGCCTTGTCGTTCGAGGAGCGACAGGCGGTGCTCGCGACCTTGCACAGCGACCGGTTCGTCGACAAAGCTCCGGCCACGGTCTATGCCACTCTCCTCGATGAAGGCCGCTACCACTGTTCCATCCGGACCCTGTACCGCATCCTTGATGAGCAGGCGGAGGTCAAGGAGCGCCGGAACCAGCTCCGCCACCCGGTCTATCAGAAGCCGGAACTCCTGGCGACTGCCCCCAATCGCGTGTGGTCATGGGATATCTCGAAACTTCTGGGCCCCGTGAAGTGGTCGTACTGCTACCTCTATGTCATTCTGGATATCTTCAGCCGCTATGTGGTCGGCTGGATGGTCGCCCCGGCGGAGTCGGCGGTGCTGGCCCAGCGGCTCATCGCAGACACCTGCGAGAAGCAGCAGATCAAGCCGGGGCAGTTGACCCTGCATGCGGATCGCGGCTCCTCTATGAAATCTAGGCCAGTGGCGGGGCTGCTCGTCGACCTGGGGATCACCAAGACGCACAGCCGGCCCTATACCAGCGACGATAACCCCTTCTCCGAGGCCCAGTTCAAAACGCTGAAGTATCACCCGGACTTCCCGGAACGCTTCGGCAGCCTCGAAGACGCTCGCGTCTTCTGTCAGACGTTCTTCTCCTGGTACAACGGCGAGCATCGCCACTCCGGCATCGGACTGATGACGCCGGCCGCCGTGCACGACGGGCGAGCCGCTATGATGCGTGACGCCCGGCAACAGGTGCTCAGTAACGCCTACGCCGCGCACCCGGAGCGCTTCGTGAGGAAGCCGCCCCAGCCACCCCTCCTGCCTCACGCGGTCTGGATCAACCCGCCGAAGGGAGAATCGACCTCGCAGAATCGCGCAGGAGCCACGATCTCGATCGCAGACGACCCACGGGTCGCACGGAATGGTGAGGGGATCAGGGTGGTATCGGAGTCCGTGGTCGTCTCGCCTCACGCGATCACGATGTCGACAGACGAGGTTCTACACTAAATGCCAACGGCAAGTGTCCCAAACTCATTGACACGTTCCGCATTTCAGGGAACGTCTAACCTTGCTTCAGTTGAAAGTCCGCTTTCATTGCCTGCCGTATCGTAGGCCGTGATGGCAAAAAAGTACGTGGTGCTTGCCGAGAGCCCTGTCGCCTGATAGGAGAGCGTTCCCGCAGAGACTGCGGCGAGGGCGGCACCATATGCGCCTGATGCTGTTCTCCGATAGACCTTATATCCAGCAAGGTCGATCTCTGTATTTGCGGCCCATGTCAAAGTGACAGATGAGGTCGTCGGAGCACTGACCGTTAATGTGACGATAACTGTTCTTGATGTGGCCCCAGTCGCACTGACGGTAATAATGCCACTGTAGTTCCCTGCTGTAAGGCCGGAGGTATTCACTGTAGCCGTTAATGTACTACTGCTGCTTCCAGATGTCGGAGATACGCTTAGCCATGAAGTATTATCGCTCACGGTCCAATTTGCAACTCCTCCGGTGTTTGTCAGCGTAACGGTTTGGTTTGCCGGATTTGATCCGCCCTGTGTTGCTGTATAGGTCAGACTTGTTGGGCTCAAGCTGATGCTAGGGGCCGCAGTCACGGTGAATGTCACGGGAACGGTTCTACTGGTGGCTCCAGGTGCGCTCAGGGTAATAGTTCCTGGGTAGCTGCCGGCAGTTAGGATTCCCGTCGTCACGCTTACGGATACCGTGCCATTTCCAATGGCGGAGGAAGGTGTAGCTGCCAGCCAGGTGGTGTCGGGAGTTGCGGCCCAGCTCAAGGTTCCGCCACCGCTGTTGCTGATATTCAGAGTTTGTGCGACGGGGTTTCCTCCCCCCTGCTGAGCCGTAAAGGACAGGCTGGATGGACTCATGCCAATTGCCGGTGGAGCCGCAACTACAAAGGTCACAGGAATGGTAACTGAAGTGGCTCCAGTAGCCGCGATCGTTACCGTACCAGTATGACTGCCCGCAGTCAGGGTACCGGTTGCTACGGTCAAGGTTACCGAGCCATTGCCTGCGCCTGAGGTCGGTGACGCTGTCAACCAAGCGGCGCTGTCGCTGACAGACCAATTTAATGTGCCTCCGCCGGTGTTGCTAATGGTCAGAGTCTGGTTTGCGGGATTGGCGCCGCCCTGTGTCGCGGCAAAGGTCAGGCTGGTCGGACTAGCACCAATTGCCGGCGGGACGGGTGCCGCTGTGACCGTAAGGCTGACAGGAATGGAAACTGAAGAGGCTCCAGTGGCGGAGAGTGTAATCGTTCCGGTATGGGTTCCAGTAGCCAACGTTCCTAATATGGCAGTAACGGTGGCCGGGCCGTTGCCGGTTCCTGAGGCAGGTGAGACTGATAGCCATGCCGCATCATCGCTGGCCGTCCAGGTCAATGTGCCACCGCCGGTGTTACTGATGGCGAGTGCCTGAGTTGCTGGGTTGGCGCCGCCTTGCTGGGCTGTAAACGACAGACTGAGTGGGCTTGCTCCGATCGCGGGAGGTACCGGCGCTGCCGTGACGGTGAGCGCTACCGGGACGGTGACGGAGGTTGCTCCTGGGGCAGTGAGTGTAATGAGGGCATTATGATTTCCTGCCGTCAGAGCGGCGGTATTCACTGTCAAGGTCGTAGGACTGTTTCCAGTACCGGAGGTTGTCGACAACGTCAGCCAAGGGGCATTGTCGCTGGCGGCCCAGTTCAAGACTCCACCACCTGTGTTGCTGATCGTCAGAGTTTGGGTTGCCGGATTGGACCCCACCTGGGCAGTGAAGGAGAAACTTGCCGGGCTTGCGCCAATCGCCGGAGCCACTGGAGCAGTGGTGACGGTAAATGAAACGGGGACAATGACTGGAGAGGCTCCCGTCGCGCTCAGCGTCACGGTACCGCTATAACTTCCTGCTGTTAGGGCTCCGGTCATTACGCTCACGGTCACGGAGCCAGCTCCGGTTCCCGAGGAAGAACTGAGCGACATCCAGGCTGCGCTATCGCTCGCAGTCCAGCTCAAGATTCCGCCACCGATATTACTGATAGTCAAGGTCTGTGCGGCGGGATTGCTGCTTCCTTGCTGCGCTGTAAAAGACAGACTGGTCGGACTTGTTCCGATCGTGGGAGCAACTGAAACTGCTGGTGCCGCTGGAGGTGCGATCAATTGAGCCAGCCTCGGCATTTCCGCGGCCAATCTGCGCATCGTTCGCCCGCCGGATCTTTCTCGGCCCGAGCCGCCTGCGTTGGCTGTACTTGCAGCGGCCAGTGGGACGGATCCGGTCGGCGCTGTGCCAGCTGCCATGGATCCGATATTTGGTGTTGGCGCGGCGCTCATGGCTGCAAGAGGCATGGCTGCCCCGACGCTTCTGCTGAGTGTTGAGGGTTCTTTGGGTTGAGAAGTTGGGTTGTCGTTTTGGGGTGTCGATGAAGTTGTGGGTAAGGAGGCGGACGGGGAGGGCTCGACGGTCGCAATGGGATTGCTGTCAGGCTTTCGAATCAGTCGGTGCGGTTTACGAGCTGCGGCCTGCGCGTCCTTTTTTTCCACGGATCTCATTGGTGCAGGGGTAATGTTGTCGAGTCGCCGGCTTTGAATGCCTGTCCTGCTGGTTTCCTGGCTGGGTTGGCCTGTCAGCTGCTGGGCGGAGGCGGAGGACATGGGATGAAGTAGTAGCGGGGTGGCTACAACGCCAAATAGCATCATGAGAGTCAAATGTAATGGTCGGTGTATCGCTTGGCGCATGGTTTAGATCCTCCGTATTTCACTATCCGCCACTACATGTGTCCATCGAAGCGGATTTTATGCAGGCACAATGAGAGGCAGATGCCCCGATCAAGGTCGGTCTGATTCGGGTATGCATTGCCAGTGGGGGAGGTTGAGCAAGAGCAGTGCCCCAGCTCGCACCTGTGAGCCTGGTGGCGCTGCAGCTTCAAATCAATTCGGTAAAACAAAGACTTGAGGTTCACGGGCTGCAGGGGTTTTTGGTGAGGGATGTAAGGATGGGTGTAGGTGGGGAGGGTGGTCTGCCTCAAAGACTTGAACATATAATTTGAAAGATTCATTACTATTTTTAAGATGTTGAAATTAATCAACTATATTGTTTTTACGTGCGAGTCTGACTATTGGAACTAGGCGAGAGTATGTATCTTTTTGAAGGTACAAGACTGTGTGTGCCCTGTTTTGGCCTGAGGAGTGAGGAGGGTAGTTTGGTTAGTCGCCGCTCTTGATAGAAGTGATTTGTGTTCCCCTGTAGTTAGCAGAGGAGAGTAGCAAGCTTTTGCGATGTCTCATCAGCCGATAAAGTGGTTGGCGGCGAGGTCACGTCATTGATGAGACGCAGTCATGAGATCTTAGCGCAAGACTATCTTGGGTATCGTTGAGGAGCTGCTACGAATATCGGCGGGAGTGAAAATGAAAAAGAAAAATCGATTACATTATGTTCTGACCATATGAATGGCTCCACGCATAGATTCACTCGATTTCGTTGACGGAAGTCGGAGGTTCTGCCATTCTGATAAAAACTAATCGGAGAGGACTCATGGCTCAACAGAAAGAGACAGCGCGAAAAGTTGCAATTGTAGGACTCGGCTATGTGGGCCTTCCTATTGCGGTCGCATTCGGGAAGCGGCAGCATGTGATTGGCTTTGATATCAATAAGGCAAAGATTGCAGAGTTACAGAAGGGCCTTGACCGTACGGGTGAGGTGTCTGCTGCTGATCTGAAAGCGACGGATGTTCACTATACATTTCAGCCTAGCGATCTTAAGGCCGCAGATTTTATCATTGTAGCCGTCCCTACGCCGATTAATGAAGCTCTGCAGCCTGATCTGACGGCTCTTCGAAAGTCATCTGAACTCATAGGTGCCAATCTCTCGCCCGGTTCGATCGTGGTCTACGAGTCGACGGTCTATCCTGGCGCCACCGAGGAAGTGTGTCTTCCTATTTTAGAAAAAGTCTCCGGGATGAAAGCAGGTGTTGATTTTAAAATTGGGTATTCCCCTGAACGAATCAATCCGGGAGATAAGGAACATACGCTGGAGAGAATTATTAAGGTTGTGTCTGCCCAAGATGACGCCTCGCTGGAGATTGTCGCCAACACGTATGAACTTGTGGTCAAGGCGGGGATTCATCGGGCCTCCAGCATTAAAGTTGCGGAAGCAGCGAAGGTGATTGAAAACACCCAGCGGGATTTGAATATCGCGCTGATGAATGAGTTGGCACTCATTTTTCACCGTCTTGGAATTGATACCAAGTCTGTACTGGATGCGGCAGGAACGAAGTGGAATTTCCTGAAGTTTACTCCGGGCCTCGTTGGCGGCCATTGTATTGGTGTAGACCCGTATTATCTGACTTCCAAGGCTGAATCAGTCGGGTATCATCCTCAAGTTATCCTAGCCGGCCGGCGTATCAACAACGGGATGGGGAAATTCATTGCGGAACAAACGATGAAGCTGCTCAGTCAGCTTCCTCGGCCGGTCAACGATCTCAAGGTGGCGGTGTTAGGACTCACATTTAAGGAGAATGTGCCGGATCTTCGTAATAGCAAGGTTCCAGATATTATTCATGAGTTGCGCGAGTATGGCGTGCAAGTACTTGTGCATGATCCGATCGCCGAACCAGAGGAAGCGGTCGCAGAATACGGCATTCATCTCCAGCCGTGGGATGATTTGAAGAACGTTGATGGGGTGATTGTTGCCGTGGCGCACCGTGCGTATGCCGAAATGAACTTGCAAGAATTGCTCAAGCCTCTTCGGGATCAGCGAGCTGGGGTGGTTATTGACGTAAAGAGTCTACTTGATCGGGCGAAGCTCTCATCCTCGTTGAAGTACTGGCGCTTATAGCAGAGGGTGGTCGGCTGCCTGCCGACCCACGAGCCAGGGCCTTTCCTCGGGGCCCTGGTTCTTCAGAGTTGGGGAAGTGAGCTTGGCCTCGCCGAGAACTCTTCAATCTAATACGTGCCAGGCACGGCCTCCCATATTTCACTGTCAGCAGAGTTTCTGATTCTCATTGCTCCACTCTATAGAGGCTGCTATAGATGGCCTGTGACATTTAGACTCCACGTAGTTTCACCTGGATCAATTTTTCGCGTTGGCTGTACTGGGTACCCAATGAATAGCGAGGACAATACGATAGTGAAACATACGGCAGTGGGGATGTGCTGTGCCATTGGAACAATGGTGGTTCTTTCTGGCTGTGCCTACTTCAGTTCTCCTGATATCAAGCGAGGCGACCAACAACTCGCTGCAGGGAAATGGGAGGAAGCGAGTCTCGCCTATAAGCAAGCGCTGAAAGACGATCCCTTCAATCCCACCTTGCAGAGTAAATACATCATGGCTCGAGAACGAGCCGCTGCTTTCTATGAGGAGCGAGGTCGAGCCTATCTCAAAGAGCATCAGCCCGACCTTGCCTCGGAGCAGTTCAAGCGTGCGCTTACCATTGAGCCGTCAAGCCAGGAGCATCAATCAGGTTTGCTTGAAGCACTTCGCTTGAAAGATGCGCGTGGCCAGAATCGAGAAGCAGATCGCCTTGCCCAACTCGGTCGGACCGACGAGGCCATGGAAGCCTACGCCAGAGCGGCTGAGCTGGATCCTTCGTTCAAGGAGCCTCTCGAAAGTATTTCCAGACTCACCGAAGAGCAACAGGCATTGAACCGTGACGATCGGCGGAAGCAGCCGGTGACACTTCGGTTTCGCAATGCTGGGCTCAAAGAAGTCTTGGAAGGGATTGGAAAGGCCGGAGGGCTCAATCTCATTTTCGATAAGGATGTTCGGAACGATCCTGTCACGATTGGCGTTCAGGACACGCCGTTTGAAGAGGCGTTCAATCTTATTCTCAACAGCAATAGCCTCTTTGCGCATACGGTCTCTCCAGGCGTCATGATTGTCAGCCCGAATACCAAGCAGAAGCAGGAGCAGTACCAAGATCTCATGATTCGGACGTTTTATTTGTCGAACGCCAAAGCGAAAGATATGCTGGTGTTATTGAAGAGCATGCTCGACTCCAAACGGATGCATGCCAATGATCAGTTGAACACGATAGTCATCAGGGACCAGCCGGAAAAGTTAGAGATGGCTGAAAAGATTATTCTGGCCAATGATCGTCTCGACTCTGAAGTATTGTTCGACGTAGAGGTCTTGGAAGTCGATCGTACAGTCGATCAAACCTATGGCTTGACCTACCCCAAGCAAGTGGCCGGCGCCATCGTGCCTCCGGGGTTTTCTGGCGCAATTGCCGGGGATATTGCGCAGCAATTTACGCGCGGCCAACTCACAGACCTGGGAGGGAATAGTTACCTCTTTAAGCTTCCGACAAACATCCAGTTGGACTTCTTTAAGCAGGTTACCGAAGCCAAGACCCTCGCTGCGCCGAAGGTTCGGGTGGTCAACAATAAGAAAGCGGAAATCAACATTGGGGATAAGCAGCCGATCCTGTTATCCACTACGAATGTCTTGCCAGGGCAGGCAGCAACAGGAGCCGTTCCAACGACCTCAACGGTGACTTCGATCGAATTCCGTGACACCGGAGTTAAGTTGACCGTTGAGCCATCCATCCATCTAGGGAACGAATTGTCCTTGAAGATGAAGATTGAGGTCATTCGCCTCGGCGAGCAGGTGACCCTCCAAGCCAATCCCCCTATTACTCAGTTTAAGTTCGGTAATCGGTCAGCGGAAACCATGCTCAATGTGAGGGATGGTGAAACCATTGTGCTGGGAGGGCTGATCCAAGAAGAAGACCGGAAAACCCGCACGACCATCCCATGGATCGGCGATCTCCCTTTTATCGGTAATCTCCTGAGTTCTTTTACCACCAAACGAGTCACCACCGAAGTGATTCTGACGATCACTCCGCATATCATCCAGGGGATGACTCCTCCGGGGCTCAGTAAGCAGGTATTCTGGTCAGGAACTGATTCAACCTACGCCACGAGCCCTCTGTTTTCCCCTCAAGGGAAGAGAGTTTCCACTATGGGTGGTAGGGCTTCCGGTGCGGGGCTCTCATCGTCGGGGGGAGACGCAACAAATGGAGCGGCTGGTAAAGCTGCGATAGCCTCGCTCACTCCATTGGCCTCAGTTGGAGCCGTTGTCTCTATCAAGCCGGATGAATCAGTGATTCAGATGGGAAGAGAATTTAAACTGACCATTAATGACGAACGTCTTCGTCCAACAGCGGATGGGATATTTCATCTCCAGTATGATCCACAGGTGTTGGAATTTAAAACGATTCTGAATGGTGAAGTTGTGCCCATAAGTGACCCAGGCGAGCAGCCGTCCAGTAGCCCAGCGATACAAGCAGGAATGATTGCTTACAGGGTTGCTCCGTCAGCACGGCAGGCCGGCGTGCGGACCGTTATGGTCACCTTCTATGCAAAGACACCCGGTGTCTCTCCTGTGCGTGTGGTGTTGGTCAATTCTGCCGTGGATGCATCCTTGGCATGGTCACAAGAAGGAACAGGTATCGTGAGGGTGCGGTGAAAGAGTCGGGCGTGACCCTCTTGGAGCTCCTGGTTACCCTGACAATTGTTATGATCCTCGCCTCTATTGCGATGCCGCTTAGCCGCCTATCAGCGAAACGGACTCACGAAATAGAATTGCGTCAGCATTTGAGGATCATGCGGGCGGCCATCGATACCTTCAAGTTGGAGTGGAACCGCGATGGCGACGTATTATTGGGGCCGGCTTGCTTGAAGAATAAGCTCACATGCAAAGACGTGACGAGTGTGTACGGGTATCCGAAGTCGTTGGATATGCTGTTGGGGGTCAAGCTCACGAGCGAGGAAGCGACGATCAGGGGCACGACGTCGAAGCGTTATCTGAGGAGTCTTCCTCTCGATCCCTTAACTGGCAAGGCCGATTGGTTATTCCGATGTTATCGAGATGCGTCGACTGCATCGAGTTGGTGCGGGGATGATGTTTACGATGTGATGACTCAAAGTCAGGATCTGGCATTAGATGGAACGAAGTATCGAGATTGGTAGACGTGGCATAGGGGGCTCAGATGGCTTCACCATGATCGAACTGATGATCGTGGTATCGATTGTCGGCATACTTGCCACCCTGGCGGTGCCTTCGTACCAATCGTCGGTTGTCAAAGCCAAAGAGGCTGCCTTGCGTCAGGATCTTTCGACGCTCCGCGATGTGCTGGATCAACACAAGGCCGATCAGGGGAAATACCCGTTATCATTAGCGGCATTGGTGAGTGCCGGGTATTTACGGGGAATGCCAAAGGACCCTTTCACCGGTTCGACAACCACGTGGCAAGAGATTTCTGATCCTGCTGAAGGGGGCGTGGTCGATGTCTTTTCAGGGGCTGAATTTGTGGGAACGAACGGGACCCCGTACAATCGTTGGTAAGGATGGTTATGTGCAATTACGATCGTAGTCTGGTCCTGGTTTCAGCCGACGCAAGACGCGCCAGTTCTTCAATGGTGCGAGTCGGAGTATTTACAGTTGTCGGTTTAGCCTCAGCCTTGTTCATGGGATGTGGCGAGCTCGAGCCAATGCGCGAGCCGGAGGTGGTTGATCTTCAGCTGACTACCGACACGTTAAAAGCGTCGGTGCGAGATGCGCAGCGGACGGTGGCGGAGTTGCGGGCCGATCTTGAAGTGCGGCGGAGTGAATTGGCCGAGGCTCAGGTGGCTCGAGCCCAGCTGGAAGGCCGAGTTAGGGAAGCAGAGCGGCGGGTCATCGAAGCGAGGCAGGTGATTGAGTTGCAACGGGAAGAGTTGGCCGTTGCTCGGACGGAACGAGCTCGTGTGTCTCGAGGCAGTCATCAGTTGCAGGGCCAGTTGAAACAGATGCAGCAGCAGTTTGCGCAACCAGGGAAATCGGAATCGGCTCATGATGGGCAGGAGGCAGCTCCACTCCCGTCTCGCGGTGCGATGCGCAAAGGTTCGAAAGCGACACAGATTCCTGTACAACAAAATCAGCTCTCGGAGCTTCCTGGGGTGCCTCAGACAGGTGCGATTACAGCGACGGTGTCGCAGGTGCCGATGGGCCGAGAGTCTTCGTCAGCGGTTGAGCCGCAGCTGGCACCAACTCAGCATGTTTCCGTAAAGCCTGGGGATACGCTTTGGAGTATCGCGCAGAAGTATCGAGTCAATATGGAGCGTCTTCGAACGCTCAATCAATTGACCGACAATAGGATTGTCATTGGACAGGCCTTATGGTTGCCGGATGATCGGCCCATATCTGTGGTCGGTGCCGATAAAATTGCATCGGCACCATAACCTCCATCCCTGTTAACCGCCTGATATTTGCGCACGTCGTACCATGCCTGTCTTTGCTTACAGAGTGGCCCGTTCTGATGGCTCAACCCTCGATGGGCAGATTGAGGGAGAGGAAGAACACCTCGTTCGAGCCAAACTGGAAGGCCAAGGCTTTCTTATTTTTCGGCTGCAAAGACAGGGGGGGGCGACAACCGGTTTGGGCCTTGGGTGGCAGGTGTTTGGGAAACTTCCACTTGGCGAATTTTTAGTATTCAATCAGGAGCTGCTCGCGCTTGTGAAGGCCGGTCTCCCCGTATTGCGGGTGTGGGATCTCTTGATCGAGCGATCCAACCATGCAGGATTTCAGCAGTCCTTGCGGATGGTTCGACAGGATATACGTGGAGGGGCGTCGGCTTCAGAAGCCCTGGCAAAACACCCGGCCCACTTTTCCGAACTGTATATTGCGACGATCAAAGCGGGAGAACAATCAGGGAATCTCGCCGAGGTGCTGCAGCGATTCATTGCCTATTTGAAATTGATGATCGGGTTGCGCCAGAAAGTTTCGAAAGCACTGGCCTATCCTGCCTTTCTCGTGGTTGTCGGGATTGCCGTGATCGGGTTTCTGTTGACGTACGTCGTGCCGACATTCGTGTCAGTCTATGCCGAGACATCGAAGTCGTTGCCGCCCGCCACACAACTGTTGCTTGATGTAGTGACAGGCGGCAAAACATACCTGATGCCAGGGTTTGCCGGACTCGTTATTCTTGGGCTCGCAGGACGCGCGTACTATGCGACGTCGGCTGGGCGACTTGTCGCGGATCGGCTGTTATTGAGCCTGCCCATCTTGGGGCCGATTTTCGTGAAACATTATACGGTGCAGCTCACGCGCACACTGGCAACGATTCTTGCCGGAGGCACGCCGCTTGTGGAGGCATTGTCTATTGCACGAGGGGCTATCTCGAATCGGTATGTGTCAGTCGGGGTGGCGGGTACGGTGGCGGAAATTCGCGAAGGGACGACGTTGGCCGCAGCATTGGATCGTCCAAAAGTGTTTCCGAAGTTAGCGGTAGAAATGTTATCGGTCGGTGAGGAGACCGGATCGTTGCCGACGATGTTGCACGATGTGGCTGAATTTTATGAAGGTGATCTGGATCTCCGGCTTACGCAACTGACGACCTGGATTGAACCGGTGCTGCTCTTGATCATGGGGGTTCTCGTGGGCGCGATCGTCATCGTCATGTATCTGCCGGTCTTTCAAATGGCTGGGGCGGTGTAGTGCGGCCGATTGGTATTACGGGGATTGGCTTGTTATGCATATTGAGGAATGAGTAGGAGCCTATGGCGCGGACAGTGACTCGCCCCACACTTACGGATGTGCTTGTGCGGCAGGGGATTCTGCCGAAGCAGACGCTCGACCAGGTGCTCAGCCGTTTGGGTGGCGTGACGGCAGCTCTCGGCCAGACCTTGGTAAGCGAGGGGCTTCTCTCGGAGGAACAGTTGGCGCGAGCACTGGCGGTCCAGTTTGACTTGCCTTGTAATCTGCTCACAGAGTTTCGGGTCGACCAGTCATTTTACGACTCCATGTCGGTGAAACTCATGCAGCGGCATCCGTTTATTCCGATTGCAGAGCATGAAGGCCGCTTGGCTGTTGCCATTCCAGACCCTCAGAACCTCCTGGCGCTGGATGAGTTGGAGTTGCTCTTGGGCCGTCCGTTGGACTTGGTCGTGAGTCCGAGAAGCTCGATCCTGGCATCCCTGGAGCGCAGTGAAGGCTCCAGCCAAGCCCTGCGGGAACTCGAAGCCGAGTATCGATCTGTGCTGGTCAAGGAGGACGAGCGTGGCGAGGAAGTCCTCACGATGGATCACGCAGGAGAGGATCAAAGTCCTGCCGTCAAATTGCTGGACTCGATCCTTCTGAGTGCGTTGCAGCGACGGGCCAGCGACATTCACATTGAAGCGGCCGATCGTGCTACCAAGGTGAAATTACGTGTTGATGGAATTCTCGTTCCGGCAATGGAACCGCTCGATGTCCGGCTTCATGCGCCGTTGGTCTCTCGACTGAAAGTGATGTCTGATCTGGACATCGCCGAGCGGCGGGTACCGCAAGATGGAAGCTTCCGGATGCGGCTGGAGCGAAAGACCGTCGATTTCCGTGTCTCAATCCTTCCCAGCGTGTTCGGTGAATCGGTCGTCATTCGTATTCTCGATCGCGAAGCAATTACGACGGGTGTGTCGACGTTGCGATTGGAACGACTGGGATTTAACGCGGAAGATCTGAAGCGTTTTCGGCGCGCGATCACGCGGCCCTACGGCATGGTGTTAGTCACCGGTCCGACCGGAAGCGGTAAGACGACGACGCTGTATGCCGCGATTACGGAGATGAACATTAAGGACGACAAGTTGATCACGATCGAAGATCCGGTCGAATACCAACTGTCGGGGGTCGTGCAAATTCCCGTGAATGAGAAGAAAGGCCTGACCTTCGCGCGCGGGCTACGATCCATCTTGCGTCATGATCCTGACAAGATCATGGTCGGTGAAATCCGCGATGGGGAAACCGCGCAAATCGCCATTCAATCGTCACTTACTGGCCATTTGGTCTTGACGACGGTGCACGCCAACAACGTGTTCGATGTCATCGGGCGATTTGCTTCAATGGGAATCGACGCCTACAACTTTTTGGCTGCGCTGAACTGTGTGCTGGCGCAGCGGCTGGTTCGCATGGTGTGTCTTGCCTGTCGCGTGGAGGTCAAGCTCGATCAAACTCTGGCGGAAGAATCCGGTCTCGATTTCGAAGAATATAAAGACGTGCCGTTTTATGAGGGCAAGGGGTGCCAGGAATGCCATGGCACTGGGTATCGCGGACGAAAATGCATCACGGAGTTTCTGGATCTGAACGACGAAATCAAAGAAATGATTCTTGCCGAACGCCCCCTCTCCGAGATCCGCTATCGTGCGGTGACTGGTGGAATGATCACGTTGCGGCAGTCCGCCCTCAGAAAGGTGCTGGAAGGTTCTACGACCTTGCGAGAGATCAATCGAGTGACGTTCAGTGAGGAAGGTTAAGTGATGTGGGGACTTGCCACTAATCGTCCGCGGCACTGCTTGAAAATCGGCGCGCAGACGCTCGCCTGGGGAGAAGCGGTTCGCACCTGGCGCGGGCGATATCGCTACCGCTGTGTTCTCTCGCCGACACCGACCGGGGCTATCAAGCTATCCCCCATGGATCTGAATCTGACAGATATCTCTGCGGTTGAAACCCGCCTTCGGTCGTTGGCGGGACCAAGTCGAGACGTTCGGTTTGCAGGGCGCGTATGGCTGCCTGACGTTCCACGTCCGATTGTGTTGCTGTTGCCAGATCTGTCGGTGCGCACGACGGTGTTGCAATTGGACCAATTCCCGGCTCAAGCGGAAGAGCAAGAGGCGTTGATTCGTTGGCGCGTAGGGCAGGACCAGTTGGTGTCTTTGGCCGGAGCTAAGGTTGTCTGGCAGGGCTTCCCCTCATATGGCGCAGGAGACCAACGTTCCCATGTAGTCCTCGTCGTGGCGATACAAGAAACCATCTTGAGGCAATATGAGTCCCTCTGTGAGTCGGTCGGCTTGCTTCCGCAGGAAGTCGGCGTGGCCAGCTTTCGTCTGTTTAATCTCTGGCTGAAAGCCGCAGGCGGGCGGAAACGGGTGGGCCGTGATTTGCTCTGGGTCAGTGTATCGGATGGCGGGTTGACTTGCTTTGTGATGCAGGAGGGCCGGTTGGTATTTGTTCGGACCAAGCGGTTGAGCGTTGAATGTTTCGCAGGCGAAGAAGATCCTGGTTCCGATGTGGCCAACAACATCGTTGAGGAATGTGCCGCGTCACTTCGTGCCTGTAGTGAGCATCATCCAGGCTTGAACGTGGCGGAAGTTGTGCTTGCCAGCGATAGCCCATTTCCGACGCTTGAACAGGCGTTGACTCGCGAACTTGGTCTGTCGACTGAGAGTCTGGATTGGAAAGCGGTCGAACGGTTGGGTTGGACTCACGATGGGGGGAGCAGGTCATGGGCGACGCTCTCTGCCGTGGCAGGGGTGATGTAGGCGATGGCTTCTGGACGAAAATTCTTTCGGGTGTTCGCAGGCAGGGTCAACAGTGTCCTGGTGAAGCCAGGGGGCGCGCGGTATTTTCACATCGAACTGAGCAGCCGATACCGCTGGTATCTTGCGCCGACACGAGTCGTGCTGGTTGCGCTCAGCTGGATCCTGGGGGGGGCAATTCTGTGGAGTGTGAGCCAGACTGTGATCGCGATGCACGATCGGCAGGACCTGCAAGCACGACTTGATCAAGTCCGTGTGCAAGATCATCAGCTCCTTGCCGAGGCCCAGCGGGAAGGCCTTGATCTCTCAGGGCCGTCATTGCAACAGTTACCGATAGAGGTCAGTTTAGCGAACCAATTGCTCACCAAACGGCATTTTTCCTGGACGCAGTTTTTGTCCGCTCTTGAAACTGCGATCCCCCCGCATGTGTCGATTCAGAGTATACGCCTGGATCCCGGGAGCGCGGTCGTCCACATGACTGGGTTGGCGGTGACGGTCGAAGATGTCACTGCGTTGACGGTGACCTTGCAGGATCATGCCGTGTTTCGCGACCCTGTGCTGGGTCAACATCGGGTGGGACAGGATGGTTTGGTCGAGTTTGACCTGACGCTGCATTATCGGCAACCCGGCGCGTAGAGCTACATGATGGATGTTATTCTCCAACAGCTGCGAAAACCCTATGGGATTTTGATTCCATGGCTCGCATTGGTGGTGCTGTTGACCGGAGTATTGTGGACGACGTGCACGGTGGGGATTGATGGGGCGGAACAGCGTCGCGCCAAATTGGAACGTGAATGGAGTAACGCCCATCAAGAGTATATCCTCCATAAGGCTGCACAGAAAGCGCGGAAAGATCTTGCACAAGTATGGTCTGTCTTGCCGGGTGAACGAGACTTTGCTCCCTTGGCGCTCGGTATTACTGAGGAGGCCAAGCGTGATCGGGTGATCCTGCCCGCGCTTTCCTATAAGACTGAATCCACGCCGGTGGCCCATACGAGTAAGGGGGTGCTGCAAGGCACGATGACCGGTCGCTACGAGGATCTACGCCGGTTTCTCTATGACCTGGAGACGGCTGAGGAGCTAGTCTATATTGAGGATTTGGAGCTTGTACGCTCAGGTGCCCAGCAGGACCAGACATTGACGTTCAACATTAAGATTGCCACGTACCTTCGTGGCGAACCTGGCAAAGCCACGATTCAGTAACGCCGAGACATGATGATGACGAATCGGAAAAAAGTGATGGCATTATCCGTGCTTGGCCTCTTGTGGGGTAGCATTATTGCCTGGCAATGGCTGGCTGTGGAAGAACCCGTGCGTGTGCCATTGGCAAATGTGACGGGCCCTGCGTCCAGGCCGCTGGTACCTCGTGGAGGAATCGATAGGGTGCATGTGCAGCTGGACCTCCTCGCCGCGACAAGAACGCAACGAGAGATGACGTTCACGACGCCACGTAATATCTTTGCCCCGCCTCGCCGCAATGATTCAGAGGCCAGTGCACACCAGTTTGAGCCTGATCCTATGTCGGAGCAGGCCTTGCGCCAACAGGCCGTCCTCGACGAATTGGGACAGTTCCACTATCTCGGGTTTGTGCGGATGGAGGACGCGTGGCGAAAAACCGGTCAGCTGGCTGTGCTCAGGAAGAATGACGACCTCCATGTCGTCAGGACCGGAGAAACGGTGGAGAATCATGTTCTGGTGAAGGCCATCACGCAAGAGAGTGTGACGTTGCAAGATCGTCCGTCGCGACTCGAGTATACGGTTTTGCTCTCAGAGGAAGCTCCGATACAGCCCTAACGGTTCTATGCGCATCAGCCGACAGCGAGGAGTTCTCAGCGAGCAGGGTGTGACCTATCTCATGCTCATGTTTGCGATCGTCTTGATCGGCATTGCCACGACCGCGGCAGCAAAACAATGGAAGGTCATCGTCCAGAGGGAACTTGAAGCGGACCTGTTGGCCAAAGGGATTGAGATTCAGAATGCCCTCGCATTCTATTCCGCGACGGTCAAGGCGGGCCGTGTGATGCCGGGGGAGGTCTATCCCCAGACCTTGGCAGACCTCACGAGATTGCCCAAACCGTTTTTACGCAAGGTCTATCTTGATCCCATGGGGCATGGGGAGTGGGAATATCTCCGGGCCCCGACAGGCGGTATTATGGGTGTGCGGAGTAAGAGTTATGCCAAGCCATTCCGGCAGCATGACTTTCCCCTTGCTGTCAGGCATTTTGAGGGACGAACCACCTATCATGATTGGGTTTTCCAACACCCGAGCCCCTCATCCGCTTCGATCGTGCCACAAGGGACTACATCTGGGTCTGTGGGACCGATAACACCGGGATTACAGAATATTCCAGGTGGAAGTGTATCTGCCATTCAGCCGAATCAGGGGCAGCCGACTGTGCGTCCATAATCCCTGCCAGATCCCCCTTCGTGTTTTCTGAAAATGTGTATGGCTTTCGTGATAAGAGACGTGTAAAAGAGGCGTCATCGTATGCGTATTCTTATTACAGGTGGAGCTGGGTTCCTCGGGAGTCATCTCTCCGACTTGCTGCTGCAAGGCGGACATTCCGTCATCTGCATGGACAATCTCGTAACCGGACGGATGGACAACATTGCCCATTTGCTCGGGCATGAGCGATTTTCTTTTATCAATTATAATGTGTGCGACTATCTTCATGTCGTCGGTCCACTCGATGCCGTGATGCATTTTGCCTCGCCCGCCAGTCCTCAAGACTACATGGAATTCCCCATCGCGACGATGAAGGTTGGGGCACTGGGTACGCATAAGGCTCTTGGGCTCGCCAAGGCGAAGGGGGCGCGATTCCTCTTGGCTAGCACGTCGGAAGTCTACGGAGATCCGCTGGTCAATCCTCAGCCTGAATCCTATTGGGGCAACGTCAACCCCATCAGTCCTCGTGGTGTGTACGATGAAGCCAAACGCTTTGCCGAAGCACTTACGATGGCCTATCACCGCTATCATGCGCTCGATACCAGAATTGTCCGCATCTTTAATACGTTCGGTCCACACATGCGCCCGCACGATGGCCGGGTTGTGTCTAATTTTATCGTTCAGGCACTCCAGGGAAAGCCGCTCAGCGTATTCGGCGATGGGTCCCAGACCAGGAGCTTCTGCTATGTCGAGGACCTGGTCCGCGGCATTACCTCATTGCTCATGCTGGATTCAGACAAGACGGTCGAGCAACGGACGGACCGAAAATTTCTGCTCAGGCAGAAAGAAGGCGAGGATGGATCCAGTATGCACGACCCTGTCAATATTGGAAATCCGCGTGAGCTAACGGTCTTGGAGATCGCGAAATTGGTCTTGAAGCTGACCCGATCATCAAGCCAAATCACGTATAACCCATTG
>JBEBHO010000022.1:0-2295 GCA_040081095.1 Nitrospira sp. | reverse complement strand
ATCTTCCGGCTTCAGGAGCATGTCGACCGGCTGTTTGATTCTGCGCATATCGGGATGATGGAGATGCCGTACGATCGCAAGCAGATCTCGGAAGCGATTGTAGAGACGGTACGGGCGAACCGTTTGGATGCCTGCTACATTCGTCCCCTGGTCTATATCGGCTATGGGGCGATGGGCGTGCATCCCGGCAATAATCCGATCAGGGTGGCGGTGGCCGCCTGGCGGTGGGGGGCCTATCTCGGTGACGAGGCGTTGGCCAACGGGATGCGCGCGCGAGTGTCGTCCTTCACCCGGCATCATGTGAACGTGTCGATGACGCGGGGAAAAATTTCCGGGTACTACGTGAATTCAATCCTGGCGAAGCGCGAGGCCAAAGCGGATGGGTACGATGAAGCCATCATGCTCGATCCTGAGGGATACGTGGCTGAAGGCACGGGAGAGAATATCTTTATCGTGCGTCGCGGGAAAATCAAAACCACGCCCTTGACGTCCATCCTTGAAGGCATTACGCGAAACTCGATTATCGACATGGCGCGGGAACGCAATATCCCTGTGACGGAAGAGCGGTTTACGCGCGATGAAATGTATTTGGCCGACGAAGTGTTTGTCACCGGCACGGCAGCCGAATTGACGCCGGTGCGAGAAATAGATAACCGACGAATCGGAACGGGTAAGCCCGGCCCCATCACTCTCGCCTTGCAGAAGGCCTTCTTTGCCATCGTCCGTGGGGAGGATCCTGCGCACGAATCCTGGATTACCCGTATCTGACAATTCTGTCCAGCCTAGCAATGCCACGGTCGATCGCCTGATCTGTCGGGTTTATCTGAGCGGTGATCTGCCGCAGCGTTCTTTGTATGGCCTCACTCTATCGATGGAACGTTGTAATTGCGTAAAGAGGTTGGATCAATGCGCGGCTGCCGGAGCATCTCCAGCCGGATGCGATTCTGTCGCAGGGGCCGGAGGAGCCGCAGGGGCGGACGAAGTTTCTTTTGGCTTGAGGTCGATCACGGTTGACGCAAAGTTCCGCTGCTTGGCGAGAATGGCCAAACTAAAGGATGTCAGCATAAAGACCGCGGCGACGCCGACGGTCAATTTGCTCAGGAAGTTCGCGGGGCCACGGCTTCCGAAGACGGTCTGACTTGACCCGCCGAAAGACGCCCCGATTTCCGCTCCCTTTCCCGACTGCAGCAAAATTGCGCCGATCATCAGGAAGCAGACAAACACATGAAGAATGACTACCAGCGTATACAACATGCTTAATGCCCCGTTCGTTTTTGTGCGAGAGTGGCGATACTAGCAAAGGACTCGACCTTGAGGCAAGCCCCACCGACCAATGCGCCGTCGATCTCTTCTGACGCTAGAAAATCTGACACGTTTTGTGGCGTGACGCTGCCGCCATACAAAACTCTGGTTCCCTGCGCAATGGCGGAAGACCATTCCTGCTGCAAGAGTCGCCTGATAGTCTGATGCACTGGAATCGCCTGTTCCGGCGATGCGGCTTTTCCCGTTCCGATGGCCCAGACCGGCTCGTAGGCAATGGTGAGGGCCGCCAGTTGCGCGGCTTCGAACCCTGCCAGGCTTCCCTTGAGCTGTCCGGTGATGACCTCTGTCGTGCGTCCCGCTTCACGTTGGTCCAACGATTCACCAACGCAGAGGATCGGCTTGAGCCCATGCCGAAAGGCTGCAGCGAGTTTCCTCCGTATCATGTCGTCACCTTCGTCGAATAGGGCGCGTCGCTCAGAGTGTCCGAGGATGACATACTGGCAGCCAAGGTCTTTCAGCATCGGCGCGGAGACTTCGCCGGTAAAGGCGCCATGGTCCTCCCAGTGGAGGTTCTGACCAGCTAGCCCAATAGATGACTCGCTTCCCAGTGAGTGGCGAACGGAGTCTAACGCGGTAAACGGTGGAGCGATAACGATCTCGATGGCTGGCGAGGTCATGTTCCGCTGGACTAACTCGCGAGCAAACGCTGCCGCCTCGGAGGCGGTCTTGTTCATCTTCCAATTACCAGCAATCAGGGGTATGCGCACGATATCCTTTGGTCTGGCTTGCCGTGAGAGCGGATCCGGGTGGCTAGATCGCTCGATCCGGAAGCGCAACCAGGCCGGGGAGTTGTTTGCCTTCCAGAAGTTCGAGGGCCGCGCCACCGCCGGTTGAAATGAAGGAGATGCTGTCCGATTCTCCTGCGCGGTGAACGGCCATGGCGGTTTCACCACCGCCGACGATCGTCAATGCATAGGCATTGCCTACGGCATGGGCGATGGATAGTGTTCCGCGGGCGAAAGCATCGATTTC
>JBEBHO010000165.1:0-8766 GCA_040081095.1 Nitrospira sp. | reverse complement strand
GGATAAAGGCGCCCCGGCGCCGGCCATGAAACAATATCTCACGCATCATGCCGTGCGCGGCCGAACGCTGGTGCCTGGCTGCGGCCGCGGACATGAGGTGGCGCTGGCGGTGGAGTACGGACTGGATGCGACGGGGCTGGACATCGCTCCAACCGGGGTGGCAGAGGCGCGCGCGAAATATCCCCATCTGGCGGAACGCTTCGTGACGGGAAATTTATTTGATCCGCCGGTGGAGATGCGCGGCGCCTACGATGTGGTGCTGGAGCACACCTGCATGAGCGGGCTGCCTCCGTCGCTGCGTGCTGACTACCGGCGCGGCATCGATCTCACGCTGCGGCGCGGCGGTTTGCTGATCGGAGTCTGGTTCATCAATCCCGCGCTCGCTCCAGGCGAACTGGGGCCGCCTTTCCCGTTCAGCGTGGCGGATTTGACGGCGCTCTTTGCGGAGGGCTACGACATCGTCGAGGATTATGTGCCGAATGTGGCCTTTTCCGGTCGCGAGGGCCGAGAACGGGTGCGCGTGCTGCGGCGTACGATGGAGCACTAGCTCCGGTCTTTCTGGTTCATCTCGTCTCTCTGGTCTATCTCGTGCGTACGATCAACGAACAAGCGAGACTAGCCAAGAGATCTCCGCCACTCGCGCTCCCCCCTCACGGCATAGGGAGCTTCACGCTGATGGCGCCGCCTAAGTCCCCTTCTTGCGCGCCCTCTCTCGGATAGCCCGTGACATCTCGCTCACCTTTAGGAGTCCCGTGGCAGATGAGACAATCCTTCCCATAGAACAGTGGCAGCAACATCCGAACCGCCTTCCCATCCTCATCCATGGCACTCACGACCTGCCCACCCTCCCGCGGGAAGGATGGCTCACTCATCTTTTTCATCTCGGCGGATTCAAACGCATCGGGCTTATTCTTTGGATTACGGACCAGGCTGTCAGGCGCCGTCTGTTTCATATACACACCGGACCACGATTGGAATCGTGTCCCCGTTTCTGTGCCGAACGTGGCAGGGATGAGCCCCTTATATTTGATCCCCGGCATATTGATCACCGTCTGGTAACTCGCCACCGTCTTCTTGCTCTCCTCCAAGAGCCTCGCCAGCAGGGGCTTCGCCATCTCCGGCACCGTGGCAGCGGACAGATTCGCCAGGTCATGGCCGGTCCGCTCTTTGAATGCCGCGATCGTCTGCTGCGCAAACACCTCGGGAGTGAACCCCTTATTTCCCTTGGTCGGATCATTGAGCAAGAGCTGATTATGCCCAATTACCACCCGTCCGACGTCGAGCAATACCGCAAGCAGCCGTCCCGTTTCTCGGACCATCGATTCATTCTCTGCAACAGCCGGCGCTATCGCCGCGCCTAACATCGCCATACAGGCCACAGATACAACCCGAACCACCCAACGCGTACACATGACTACACTCCCTTTGTTCGACTCACCGCCGTCGATCATCCACTCAAACACTGCCTGTCTTGTCTGGTCCGTACGCGGGAAGACTAATCCCCCGGCCAGAAGCTGTCAAACATCCCACGGTTCGGTCTTCTCAGCCGACATTTCGAGGCATGAGGCATGGAGCTCACTTCATACTGGCTGCATGCATAGCCTGGATCCGTGTCTCCACCCGAACGGCTGCATCATGTCGATCCGTTTCATGCAGCAGCCTCGCATAATACTCCAAGGTCGTAGTCGTACGCAGGTGCGGCGCGCCTTCGACGTGGTCCTGGATGTGTACGGCCCGTAAGAGAAGCCGTTCACTTTCAGCATACCGGCCCTCGTTGAGAAAGATCAGGCCCAGGCTCTGCAAGGTCGTGACAAGATACGCGTGATCCAACCCAAGCGCCTTTTCATCTATTGCCAATGCGCGCGCCAATAAGATGAGAGCTTTCTCCGCCGCTCCTGACCTCCGGTACGTTTCCGCCAGGTGTCTTAACGTAATTGCCACCACCATGTGATCGGCGCCCAATAGGTGCTCTCTGATGGCCAACGCCCTGAGGAACAACCCTTCTGCGGCCTGTCCATGGCCGACTCTAAGGTGGATCGTTCCCAAGTAGTCGCCGTAGATTGCGACCTCTGATGCCTCAGGACCAAGGGTTTCCTCCGCAATGGTCAGAGCCTTTTGCGCCATCATCAAGGCTGAAACATAGTCGCCAGTCTGCTCCCGTGCGATCATCTGTTGACTCAATTCGAGAATATCGTCCGGCAAGGATTCTCCCTGGGTCGGAGGCGCGGCGAACGTGAACAGAAGGAGCATTCCCAGGAAGCCTCTAGACGTTCTTGTGCGAGAAAATGGTCCCATGCCCTGCCTATTCAGGAGTCTCGTTCAGTGAGACAACACGTTCATGACTCGACACCCATCAACGACCCGATACGGTGAGACTATCGGTTTCAGGGATCCGGCACGAGACATTTCCACTCTCGAACCGGACCATCTTACTCGTCTCCCCTAGTTTTTCCCGTCGATGTGAACCGACGAAAGCGCGGACGGATCCTCCCCAGGCAACAAGACGACCTCTCGATCACCTTCGAATCACCGCAACATTGGAATGCTCCAATTGCCTATGCATTAGGCCTTTACGGCTTCAGCCACCGTTCGAACCACCCTGCCACGCAGGAGTGATGTGGGGTCCGTTGGAATTGTGCCCATCGTTCGTCGACACAGCCATCTGAGCGGTGTCAGTCCGGAGGCGTTTGAAGCCGGATCGAAACATACTTAAACCTGTCCGCAATAGTCTGGGAAGTCCAGCCTGTCCCCTTGTCCTTCTAGATATTACACACACGTACACCGATGACTTCTGCAAGATAAGGTTTTGCAATCAAACATCTTCCATTTCCATGACCGGAGCGGCCGGACAGAGAGAAAGAATTGTGTCAGACATCACGAGCTATCTTTCCTCGCGCTCGCTGACATCCGGCAAGACGGCGGCCTATAGGGCTACCGCCGTACTCTTCGCTCGCCAATCAGAGTCCCCAGTTGGCTCACTCGATGACCCGGCTTGCCCGCAAGTCGCCAGGCTGATCCGGCAGCAACATGATGCAGTTGGGGTTGAACCCCTGCGCTTTCAACGTCTCAATGCTCCCCAACACTTTATCCTGTTTCAGATCGATCACCGTAATGGACCCGTCGCTCAACCCGTCGAGATTAAGCAGGCTGTTCTGAACAAAGAGGTATCGTTCATCGGGCGACAGCACGCTATGATGGGCACCAGCGGCTGCCGCGATGGTTTTGAGAAACTTCGGGTGCTGCGGATCCCTGTTGTCGTACAGATTCACAAAGCCTGGTTTGGCCGTCGTAACGAACAGGCGGTCCCCTTTGGCGTTATAGAGCATCTCCAGCGGCATCTCTTGTTGCCGTGGCCCGAAGTCATCGACCTGATAGAACGCAAACGCGTGGGTCTTGGAATCCCAGACTCCGGCCCACAGCGTGCCTTCCATCAAATTGGTGATGTGCACTACGGGCGGATTTGCATTGGGGCTGAACATGATTTCGACCGGAGCGGATTTGGCCGGAGCCGGCTTCGACCCGATTTTGTGCGTCGACAACACTTTGCCCGTACTGGCTTCCAGCATGGTGACCGAGTCTCCCTGGTCAGACATGTCCGGCTTGATCGTACTGGTGACGAGCACGCGATCGATGCCGTTGTGAATTGCGATCCCGTGCGGATACAGAATCGTCGCCGCAGCCGTCTCGGAAGCACGAACCGTCTTGATCGGCTTGTCGAGCAGCGCGTCTCCCATGATCACCGTGCTTGAGCCCATGCAGGTGAGATACCAGGTCCGGTTATCCTCCGACACGGCGAGATCCTCTCCAACCTCACAGTCCGGCACCTCAATGGCGCGAAGCCGATAGGGAAACTTCGTGAGATCCACGACGTGGAGGACGCTTTTCCCCAAGGCTGTCACATAGGCTTTGGTGCGATCCCGGTTAAAGAAAATGTGGTGCGCCACGAGATCGGACGGAAGTGGAATCTCCATCAGAATCTTTCCGAAGTCGGCGGACTCCGGATCGATATCCATAATCGCGATCCCTTCTCGCCTCACCGGCTGATTGGGTTTACTTTCATAGTTGATCAGAGCGAGCATTTCAGCCGATGCTGAAGCCGTGCCTGCGAGCAGCAGCCCTACAGTCAACGAGAGCAGTCGTAACGGTTTCATGGCAGCCTCCTTGTCGGGTTTAGAATTGCAGAATACGCACATCCTTCTCGTGATACACGGCGGGCAAAATCCACCCGCGCGGCCTCTTACATTTCCTGCATGGCGTGTGTGCCGTGTGTGACCGCTCCGCCCGCTCGTAAGGCCGCCGCGACCAGGACGCACTCCGCAAGTTCTGGTTCAGACGCGCCCCACTCCCGTGCCTTGTTGGCATGGAGTTCGATACAGTAGGGGCACTGCGTCGTGAAGGCAACGCCCAGCGCGATCAGTTCCTTGTATTTGCCCGGTATCGCTCCTTCGGCCAACGCGGCTTTGTCGAAGGCCACGAAGACCTTCATGGCTTCCGACGCGTGAGTTGCGAGCAGCTTCATCTTGCTCAGGCTCTTCATTTCGTACAGACCCGCTTCCTGTTGACCGTTGAGTGTATTGAGTTGTCCCATGTTCTTCTCCCATCTATGTAATGTGTCAGGCTCGGACGCCGAGCACTTCCAAATACTCTGCAAAAACCGTCGTACTTCCCCCTTCAGCCCAGTTGTGAGCAGTCCACAAGGCTTCGAGGTCCTGACGAAGCTGGGTACGGCCGGCCTCATCGAGCGACGCGAACGCCTGATTCGTCGGCCCGTAATTCAGGCGAAAGAATTCCACGACCTCCGACGGTGGGAACGGATAATCAAACAGATACTGCCGCCTCGTGAGGTTGAGCTCCGAGACTCCTTGGCCAAACCGCTCACGAACGGTAGCTTCGTCGCCCCACAAGACGGGCGACGGCATGCCGGATGGCGCGATGAATTTCGAGACGCACTTGAACATTTGGCCGATAAACCCCTGCGGCGTCCAATTCGCCATGGCAATCGTGCCTCCGGGCACACACACACGGAGCAATTCCTGGGCAACCAACTGAGGCCGCGGCGCAAACATCGCGCCGATCAGACTCACCACGATGTCGAAGCTCGCATCATCGAACGGCAGGGACTCGGCATCGGCCTCTTCGAACCGAGCCTTCAGCCCCTCCGCCCGCGCGCGTGTCTGCGCACGCTCCACCAAGTTGGCGGCGATATCCACGCCGGTGACCTTGATGCCGTCTTTCGCCGCCATCAACGCCAGTTGACCGGAGCCACAGGCGACGTCCAACAGCTGACATCCAGGCGCGATGGTGAGCCGTTCGTAAAATTCTCTCGCGCCACCTTCCATGTGCCGTGAGAATCGATCGTAGTCGCCGGCTGTCCAAATCGATTTGAGCCGAGCCTTTACGCTGTCTACTTCCGCGATCGTCATGCTTGTCATCATAGCCTCCTCCCCTCAAGATGAAGTTCATACCGCAGCATTGCCGCGCTGTCTCTGCTCGCACTGTACGAGACGGGCGTTCTGGCGTCTTCTCCGCGCGTCTGGCTCTCTTATCAGGAGAGTGCTAAGCTTGCGGATCGTTTATCCGGGCGTCCGGCTCACTTAGCAGGCGCTCGTTCTCGCTGGCAGGAATCGATATGGACGTGTTGTCTGAAGTCCTCAAGGCCGTGAAGCTCGACGGCGCGGTGTTTTTCAACGGCGAGTTTTCTTCACCCTGGTGTGCGCGCCAGCCCGATGCCTGTGCCATGGCTTCGTATCTCTCCGCCAGCTCCAAGCGCGTGATCATCTATCACTTGGTGACCGAAGGACGGGGCTACGCCAGGGTCGAGCAGAACGGCCGCGCGATTCCGCTTGAAGCCGGTGACATCATCATCGTTCCGCACGGCGATGCGCACCTCATGGGCAACGGTCCCCCAGTCACACCGGTCGATAGCGCCGAGCAACTGCGGCGGGTCCTCGCAGAAGGAAAAATGCTGTCCCAATTTGGCGGAGGCGGAGAACTGACCAGGCTTATCTGTGGCTATCTGACCTGTGACGCGCAACTGTGCCAGGTAATTCTGGCCGGACTTCCCCCGATCGTGAAAGTCCACATTCGAGACAGCCCATCAGGACAGTGGTTGGAAGATACCCTCCGCTATTCGGTCAACCACGCAGAAGCCTCCGGTCCAGGTGGGGCTGCGGTCGTCGCCAAATTATCCGAAGCATTGTTCGTAGAAACGTTACGGCGCTACATCGCGCAGCTGCCACCGACTCAGACCGGCTGGCTCGCCGGTGTGCGCGATCCGGACGTGGGAAAGGCTCTGGCGCTCCTGCATCGACAACCGGCTCACCTATGGACCATCGCCTCCCTCGCCAACGAGGTCGGGGTGTCCCGTTCCGTGCTCGCCGAACGCTTCCAGCATTACCTGTCGGATACGCCGATCGGCTATCTCACGCGCTGGAGGCTGCAGCTCGCCGCACAGTTCTTGACGTCGACATCCAAGAGCGTAGCCGAAGTGGCGGGCGATGTCGGATACGAGTCTGAGCCCTCCTTTAACCGCGCCTTCAAACGAGAATTCGGGGTGCCCCCCGCGCGCTTCCGCAGCCAATCGAAATCGGCTCGCAACACAACCAGCCGCCGCACTGTCAAACCATAAGTGCGCTGTAAGGAACCGGCGGCGACACGCGGCAACGTCACGGCTTAAAACAGGCTTGTGCCCTCACCCGATTTGTCTGCCTTGAGCCGTTCATGCGATCGGGGTACAGTATCTACTATGGTCGTCGTTCCGGGCACAGCGGATCCCTGTTTTCTGATTTCCGAAAGAGAGGACATTCCGATGCATATGTTGCTCACGTCGTCATTGGCCGTTACGATTAGTACGCTTCTGGCAGTCCCTCACATAGCTCTCTCACAGAGCTTTCCGCCGGTGGTGACACAAAAGATTCAGGCAGCACAGAAGCAGGTCAAGACAATCGGTATGGAGGAGTATCGGAAGATCGTTGAGCGCCCCGGCGATGCCCTGATCGTGGACGTGCGTGAACCGAATGAATTTGCCGCAGGGCATGTGCCGGGCGCGATCAACATTCCCCGCGGTGTCCTTGAATTCCAAATCTGGAAGCATGTCGGCTTTCCGACTGACACGGAGATGGGCAAGACCCTGTATCTTCAATGTCAAAGCGGCAACCGTGCCTCGCTTGCGGCACAATCTCTTGCGGAGCTGGGCTTTACAGAGACCACCGCCGTGGTCATGAGCCTCGAAGAATGGCAACAGGTAGGCCATCCATTCGCGAAGTAACCACAAAAGAACGGAGGAAACGAGGGATCGATGCAATCGAACATTCCCCGGCACGTGGCGGGGAGGTGAGGCCTCTCGTCTGTCTGGTTCATCACACCTCTCTGGCTTTTCTGGTTTATGTGGTTCGACGAACAAACGAGATTGCCAGCCCCACGCTCCACGTCGTCCGCCGCCGCCCCCTTCCCATCCAATAGACCGGACAGGCTTAAACACGTACAATCTCTATGCCCCTATTCATTTGTATTACGGTCAACGACCAATGAGTATCAGAAATCGACTGACGACACCTATCCGCTATCTCCTGCTTCTCCTCGTGATCTTGGGAATCACGCTGGCCCTATTCCCCCTCTCCCTGGTCCGCGATCGCACACCCGCCGCGATGGTTCCTATCCCGCAGACCGACGCCTGGTGGATGACCCAACATGAGCATGCACTCGCGCGCATTCGTGAGGGCAACATCGACCTTGCCATGATCGGAGACTCCATCACTCAGGGATGGGACGATGAGGGACGCCGCGTGTGGGACACTTATTATGGGCATCGTCATGCCGTGAACTTGGGATTTAATGGCGATCGCACCGAGCATGTGTTGTGGCGGCTCGACCATGGCGAGATCGATGGGATGAGCCCCAAGCTGGTGGTCCTGATGATCGGGACCAACAACACCGGCGCGCATCATGATCCTCCAGAGGAGACCTCCGCTGGCGTCCATGCGATCCTCACGACCCTGCGCACCCGCCTTCCAACAGCCAAGATTCTCTTGCTCGGCCTGTTTCCGCGTACGGCCTCGGCCGATGATCCGATCCGTCGCATCAATGGGGCGGTCAATGACCACCTCCGCGCCTACGCCGACAACCAGCATACGTTCTTCTTGGATCTCAGTCGGCATTTCCTCGACAGTCGGGGGCACCTCTCTCACGACCTCATGCCAGACTTCGTGCACCCAAATGAGCATGGGTACCAGGTCTGGGCTGACGGCATGGAGGATATGATCACGCGGCTACTGGGCGAGTGATCGTGACAGGCCGGCCAGAACAGATGCGGGGCTAGGTCTTACACTCCACATGATGCGTCGCATGCGGGAGCCGGCTCAGCTGAATTCCGTCGCCTGTTATCTTCGACGACACACATCCACATGAATACGGCTGCTTGACGCGCGGTCTTTTCGCTCGTAGCATGAATCCAGGCGTTTGACCACGCCGACTGTCTCATCCCTCGCGCTTCCTGGCCCTTCCTTACGCGATCGATTCTCCAGTCTCCGCCGTTCCACCGCCGGTATCGCTCTGCGCATGGCTCTGCCAACGTGCACAGCGGAATAAGGAGCAATCAAGATGGCAGGACAAAAGCCTATTACTGACCGTATTTTCGAATGCCTGCAGGGCGCTGAGGAATGCGAGTTCGAGGCCCTCGTGGCTCGCTACCCGCAGTTTACCTGGAATGAGCTCTTTCAAGAGGTGTCTCGCTTGAATCGAACCGGGCAGGTGATCATTACGAGGAAT
>JBEBHO010000071.1:0-8774 GCA_040081095.1 Nitrospira sp. | reverse complement strand
GCCACCATCGGTCTTGAGGACATGGTCGTGGTCGATACCCCCGATGCCACGCTGGTCTGTCCGAAGTCTCGCGCGCAGGATGTCAAAAAGGTGGTGGAGATCCTCAAGCAGCAGAAGGCGCCGGAACATCTCGAGCATCTGACGGTGCATCGGCCCTGGGGCTCCTACACGATTCTCGAAGAGGGGCCAGGTTTCAAGGTGAAACGAGTGACGGTCAATCCCGGCGGGCGGCTGTCGCTCCAGCTGCATCATAAGCGGAGCGAGCATTGGGTGGTCATTGCAGGAACCGCACGGGTGACGAGAGGCGAAGAGGTATTTGACCTCCAGGTCGGACAGAGCACCGCGATTCCCGTCGAGACGAAGCACCGGTTGGAAAATCCCGGGAAAGAGACGCTCCATATCATCGAGGTCCAGAATGGTCCGTATCTCGGAGAAGACGACATCGTACGATTCAAGGATGACTACGGGCGGACTCCGAACCAGTGATGAGCGATCAGGGATGGGGGATGAGTGTGGGATGTCCTCTCGTTTGCATGACTGATCACTTTTCACGCATCACTCATCACAGGAGTTAGGAATGGGACTGTTTCGAGAATATGATTTGCGCGGCATCGTCGGTCAGGAGTTGACGGAAGGCATTGCCGAGCGCGTGGGCCGCGCCTATTGCACACACGTCCGAGGGCGCGGGGCGAAGACCATTTCAGTGGGGCGCGACGGCCGGCTCAGCTCGCCGGGTCTGTACCGCGCGCTGGTCAAGGGGTTGCTCGCCGGTGGACTCAATGTCATCGATATCGGGATTTGCCCTTCCCCGCTAGTCTATTTCTCGTTGTTCACCTTGCCGGTCGACGGCGGGATCATGATCACCGGGAGCCATAACGCCGCCGAGTACAACGGATTCAAGATTTGTGTCGGGAAAGAAGCGATCCATGGCGAGGAAATTCAAGAGGTGCGCCGGATCATGGAGCAGGGGGAGTTCGTTTCCGGCCAGGGGACGCTGACGGAACACCCCATCATTCTCGACTACCTTGCCTACATTAAGAAGAGCTTTGCCGGCGTCAATGCGAAGCGGCTGCATGTTGTCATCGATTGCGGCAGCGGAGTCGCGGCGCTCATCGCCAAGGATGCCTTGGAGTTATTAGGTTGCAAGGTGACAGGATTGTATTGTGAGCTGGACGGACGATTCCCGCACCATCATCCGGATCCTACGGTCTTGGAGAATTTGGCTGACCTGATGCAGGCCGTCAAGGACCACAAGGCTGACGTGGGAATCGGGTATGACGGCGATGCGGATCGCATCGGTACGGTGGACGAGCATGGCGATGTCTTATGGGGCGATCGGCTCATGGTGGTGTATTCCCGCGACATTCTTGCCGTGAAACCCGGCAGCACCATCATTTCAGAAGTGAAGGCCTCGCAGAGTTTGTACGACGATATCGCCAAGCACGGTGGCCGCCCCGTAATGTGGAAGACGGGCCATTCGCTGATCAAGGCGAAGATGAAAGAAGAGAAGGCTGTCTTGGCAGGAGAAATGTCTGGGCACATGTTTTTTGCCGATCGGTACTTCGGCTACGACGATGCGGTCTACGCTTCATGCCGGCTTGTGGAGATTCTCGCCAAGGGCGTGCAGCCGCTCTCTGCTCTGGTGGCGGATCTCCCGAAGACAACTGTGACGCCGGAAATCCGTGTGGATCTTCCCGATACCATCAAGTTCGACGTCGTGAAACGAGTCCGTGAGCGCTTTGAAATCTATACCAAGAGACAGCAGGGGCTCGGCCCTGAGCAGCGCAAGGTTCGTGAGTTGGTCACCATCGATGGGGTCCGCGCGGTCTTCGACGATGGCTGGGGGCTCATTCGAGCATCAAATACGCAGCCGGCCCTAGTGCTGCGGTTTGAAGCCACCACCGCTGCAAAACTCGATGCGATTCGTGCCATTGTCGAAGGCGAGTTGGCCGATGTGCGAAGGGAACTCGAGCGATAGTGCGGGGTTTGTCTCAGTCTGTGCGACAGATCGTTCCCCCAATCGTGATGCGCCTCCTGGTCTGTTTCCTCTGCCTGCTTCCAGCCGGGTTCGTCGATCGCGCGTGTGCCAGTGAGAGTACCCTGCCTCCAAGCCGCCCGTTCAAAGTGGGCGAGCGACTGATCTACGACATCACATTTCTCAATATCAGCGCAGGGACAGCCGTGATGGAGGTCGGTCTCGGCGACGGGGCCGGTGATCGTCCCTCGGGAAAATTCGTGACGACGGCTGTGTCGAGCCCGAAGGTCACCAGATTTTTCCCTGTCGACAATCGCGTCGAATCCCTGACCGATCTGACCACGCTCCTGCCGGAGCATATGACCTTTCGCCGGCGGGAAGGGAAGAAAAAGGAAGATATCGAGTATATCTTTCATCGGAACGACAACACGGTCTCAGCGACGAGGGGCGGGGTCACGGAAATCGTGCCGATTCCTGCCGACACGCAGGACCTCATTTCCTGTCTGTATTATGTTCGGAGCCTGTTGCCGCTGAAGCAGGGTGCGTCTCAGTCCTTAACGGTGTATCACGACAAGAAAATTCGCCAGGTGGAAGTGCGGGTTGAGAAGATTGAGACCGTAGACGGCCAGTGGGGCACGCTGGAAGCGGCGCAAGTCCTGGTCATCATGCCGTTTCAAGGGATTTTTTTGAACCAGGGGAATATTCGTGTGTGGTTTACCACGGACGAGCGGCGCATTCCGTTGCGGATGAAGGCCAAAGTCGTCATTGGGTCAATCGTCGCTGATTTGATCGGCGGCATTCCTGAAGTCACCCCCTCCAAGTGAGACAGCGAACTTTCGTTGCCGGAGCCCGGTAAAACCGCTATACTGCCGGTACTATGGGCCAATTTCCCCTTACATTAGGCCGATTTATAATCCGGAGCCAGACTGAGCATCCAGGGGCGACCGGTGAATTTTCCAGCCTGCTGAGCCAGATCGGACTCGTCGGGAAAGTCATCGCTCATGATCTGCGGCGCGCTGGCCTCATCAATATTTTGGGGACGACCGGCCAAACGAATGTCCAAGGCGAAACCGTCAAGAAGTTGGATGAGATTGCCAATGACACGTTCCTGCGTGCCTTTCAGGGCGATGGGCTGGTCTGTGCGTTAGGGTCTGAGGAAATGGAGCAGATGGTGTCCCTGCCTGAGAATTGGCCTCAGGGAAAGTACATGCTGCTCTTCGATCCCCTCGATGGCTCGTCCAATACCGATTGCAACATGCCGTTGGGCGCGATTTTTTCGGTATTGAAGCATGCGCGGACTGATCGCCCGCCGACGGAGAGTGATCTGCTGAAAAAAGGGGTCGAGCAGGTTGCCGCCGGGTACCTCTTGTTCGGATCCAGCACGATGTTGGTGTATACCGACGGCCATGGCGTGCATGGGTTTACCCTCGATCCCGGCATCGGGGAATACTTGCTCTCGCATGAGCGCATTCGGATTCCGGACCGGGGAAAAGTCTATGCAACGAATGAGGGAAACTTCCACAAGTGGACGCCCGGCATGCAGAAGTATGTCGAGTATCTGAAGGCCGCGGACAAACCCACCGGTCGCCCCTACAGCGGCCGATATTCAGGCTGTCTGGTCGCGGATGTGCATCGCATTCTGCTCGGCGGCGGGGTGTATTTGTATCCGGGTGAAACGGATAAGCCGGAAGGAAAACTCCGTCTTCTCTACGAAGCCAATCCGCTGGGCCTGGTAGTCGAGCAGGCTGGAGGACGCGCCACCACGGGCACGATGCGTATTCTGGATGTCGAGCCGAAGAAGCTTCATCAGCGGGTGCCCTTGATCATTGGTAGCAAGGGTGATGTCGATATGGCTGAAGCATTTATACAGGGCCGGGCTTAACGTAGCGCACTCACGTCATATTTTCGGGGAGGATTGTCATGGCAGATCGGGTACAGGAAATTCTCAGCTGGTACGAAAGCGATAATGCAGGCACGAAGGCGAATCTGGCGCGCATGCTTCGCCATGGCAAGCTCGCCGGGACAGGCAAGCTCGTGATTCTGCCGGTCGATCAGGGATTCGAGCATGGCCCGGCCCGCAGTTTCGCACCCAATCCAGCCGGCTACAATCCGCACTATCATTTCCAACTCGGCATTGATGCCGGCTGTAATGCCTATGCCGCGCCGCTGGGATTCTTGGAAGCCGGCGCCAGTCACTTCGCCGGCCAGATTCCGTTGATTCTCAAGCTGAACAATCACGACGTGCTGCATGATGAAAAAGATCCGTTGCCGTCGGTGACGAGCAGTGTCAGAGATGCCCTGCGATTGGGTTGTTCCGCAGTGGGGTTTACGATCTATCCGGGGTCGGCCCATTGTAATGCGATGTATGAGCAATTGCGGGCCGTCACTGAAGAGGCCAAGGCCTCCGGCCTGGCGGTGGTGGTCTGGTCCTATCCGCGCGGATCCTCGCTCAGCAAAGAAGGCGAAACGGCGATGGATGTCGGGGCCTATGCGGCGCAAATCGCCGCGCAACTCGGCGCCCACATCATCAAGGTCAAGTTGCCGTCGGCCCATCTCGAACAGGCGGCTGCGAAGAAAGTTTACGAATCGACGCAAATTCCGATGAAGACGCTGGCTGAGCGGGTCAGGCATGTGGTCCAGAGTTCCTTCGATGGGCGCCGCATTGTTATTTTCTCAGGCGGCGCCAAGAGCGAGGATAAGAATGTGTTCGATGAAGCCCGGGCGATCCGCGATGGCGGAGGGTTCGGGAGCATCATCGGACGGAATTCGTTCCAGCGGCCGAAGGCGGACGCGGTTACGTTCCTTCACACGATCATGGATATCTATGCGGGGAAGATTCAGTAATCACCCTGTCAGCGACTGACTGAACGAAGGCGCAGGAATTATGGAGAGATATAATCGCGAGTCTGGACCGGACCGAAGGTGGATGGTTGCCGCGGTATTGCTCACGGCGGGGATCATCATCGGGTTTGTGGTGGCCTCTGATCTGGGATGGCTGTCCAACGGCCATGCGGTGCCCGACAGCGGGACGGCCTCGCTGGTGAGGCCGGTCGCCACTGCCCCGCAGCCTATTCTGCCGGGGATGGGGAGCCAGACGTTCGTCGAAATTGCCAAATCGGTGAAGCCGGCGGTCGTCAACATTTATGCGACCAAGAGCGGCAAAGGCGACGGCGGGCCTCATGCCACGCCGTTTGAGGATCCGTTTTTTCGCAAGTTTTTCGGCGACGAATTTTTCCGCCGGTTCGAACAGCAACAGCCGAAAGAAAAGAAGGAACGTGGGCTTGGGTCAGGCGTCATTGTCGAATCAAACGGCTTGATCATTACGAACAATCATGTGGTCGGCAAGGCCGATGAAATCCGGGTCACGCTTTCGGACAAGCGTGAGTTCAAAGCCAAGCTGATCGGGACCGATCCCAAGACCGATATCGCCGTCGTCAAAATCGATGCGACGAACCTGCCGACCGTGGCCTGGGCCGATTCCGATCAGCTGGAAGTAGGCGAGTTTGTTCTGGCCGTCGGTAACCCGTTCGGACTCACGCAGACCGTCACGCTGGGCATTGTGAGCGCGTTAGGCCGGGCCGCAGGCATTGCCGAGTACGAGGACTTTATCCAAACCGATGCGGCGATCAATCCGGGGAACTCCGGCGGCGCGCTCGTGAACGTGCGCGGCGAGTTGGCGGGGATCAACACCGCGATTTTCAGTCAGAGCGGCGGCAACATGGGGATCGGATTTTCCGTGCCCAGTAACATGGCTCGCTCCATCATGGATCAGCTGGTCAAGACCGGGAAGGTGGTGCGGGGCTGGTTGGGAGTCTCGATTCAGGAGCTGACTCCGGAGCTGGCGAAACAGTTCGGCGTGAGCGACACCAAGGGCGTGCTGGTGAGCGATGTCATGGACGACAGTCCAGCCAAGAAGGCCGGGATCGAGCGCGCCGATGTGATCGTAGAATACGACGGGAAGCCGATGGATTCTCCCACGCATCTCAGAAATGCGGTGGCGCAGACGCCGGTGGGGAAGAAAGTGTCCGTCAAATTGATCCGTGAGAAAAAGCCGAAAACCATCGATCTTGCGATTGTCGAGCAGCCGAAGTCTATGGCGCAATCGGGCGAGGAAGAGTCGGCTGAAGCCGCGGCGCCGACGGGGGTTCTGTCCGATCTGGATGTGCGCGAGCTGACGGATGAGGTGGCCGGCCGCTACGGGATGAAGTCCAGCGAGCGGGGTGTCGTGATCGTGCGGGTGAAGCCCGGCAGCACGGCCGAGGAAACCGGTGTTCGCGAAGGCGACATGATTATCGAGATCAATCGCCAGCCGGTGACATCCATGAAAACGTACGAGCGCATCGCGGCCAAATTGCCCAAAGACGAGGCCGTGCTCATGCTATTGAAGCGACAGGGACGGACGATTTATCTCACGCTCCGTCCATGACGTGGTGACGCGTGCAGGCGGGCCATGTCTCGCCCGGGCTGTGTAGGAAATGGTCGAGGGGACAGGGACGGACGAAGCCTCGTCTCGTTTCGTCCATGACGTGGTGAGAGGGCGCCGGGAGCGGCGCCATTGAGGAGAGGGGGTTCCGGTATGGTATCGCGAGCCATATTTATCCTTCTCAGTGCGCTGGCGGGCATGGCGTTGTTCCTGCGGGCCGAGAATGCCAGCGGTGCGTTCTGGTTGTACGGGTTCGGAATCGGGGCGGTGACCGGTGGGCTGATCGTCGCTGGTGAATATGCATTGCGGACGTTATCATTCGGCATCATTGTCGGAGCGACGGCGGGTCTGGCGGTCGGGCTTTTGATGACCGGGCTGGTCGAGTGGGTCGGCGGTGAAATCTTCGATGTTCAGACGTTCCTGTTTCATATCGGCGGGCTGGTCTTTCTGCTGGGGTTTCCCTACCTCGGTCTGGTGATAGGGGCGCGATTCGGACAGGAAAAGTTTCCGGCGCCTCGACAGCGGCCGACGGAACTCTCCACCGGTTCGAATAGCCTTAAAGTGCTCGATACGAGCGTCATCATCGATGGTCGCGTCGCGGACCTGTGTGAAACGGGCTTTCTGGAAGGCACGTTTTTCGTTCCGCAGTTCATCCTGCACGAGTTACAGCATATCGCGGACTCGTCGGACTCCCTGAAGCGCGCCCGCGGCCGCCGTGGACTTGATATTCTCAATAAGATTCAGAAAATGGCGGATATCGATGTGCAGGTTGTGGAAGAGGACTTCCCGAATGTGAAGGAAGTGGATGCGAAGCTGGTCGTCTTTGCCAAGCAGAAGGGCGCGCGCATCATGACGAATGATTTGAACTTGAATAAAGTCGCTGAGCTGCAAGGTGTTCGTGTGCTCAATATCAACGAGCTCTGTAACGCACTGCGACCGGTCGTGTTGCCGGGAGAGACCATCCGCGTCTTTGTTTTGAAGGAAGGGAAAGAAGCCGGCCAGGGAGTCGCCTACCTCGATGACGGGACGATGATCGTCGTAGACAATGCCAGGCGCTGTATCGGCCGGAACGTCGATGTCGTAGTGACCAGCGTATTGCAGACGACCGCCGGGCGCATGATCTTTACCCGGTTGAAAGAAGACGCCGAGCGAGAGGAGTTGCAAGTCGCTCGTGGATAGACGTGTAGTCGCGGTCGTGCCCGCAGCCGGCAAAGGGCTGCGGATGGGCGGCTCAGTTCCGAAGCAGTTTCTCGCGTTAGGCGGTGAGCCGCTCGTCGTGCATTCTCTGCGCGTGCTCCAATCCTCGCCCTCTATCGACCAGATCATCCTGGCGGTCCCGCAAGCCGATCTTGACTATTGTCTGAACGATCTGGCTGTGCGGTACGGATTCTCAAAAATCACCAAAGTGGTGGCAGGCGGCAGAGAACGGCAGGACTCCGTCCGGCATGCGCTTGAGCATGTTCCGGAGGAGACGGAAATTGTCGTCGTGCATGACGCCGTCCGGCCGTTTCTCACGGAGAACATGGTCACGGAGGTGGTGGCGGCGGCGCGCCAGCATGGCGGCGCCATCATCGCGCTGCCGATGCGCGATACAGTCAAGCAGGTCGGGGCTGAGCATCGTATTGAACGGACCGTCGATCGTCAGCCGTTGTGGCTGGCTCAGACGCCGCAGGCATTCCGGTGTGACTGGTTGCAAGCGGCCCACCGCAAGGCTCATGCGGAAGCGGTTCATGCGACGGATGACGCGTTTCTTTTTGAGTGGGTCGGCCATCCCGTGGTCGTTGTGGAAGGCAGTGGAGAAAACATCAAGGTCACGCGGCCGGAAGATATGGTGATCGGGGAAGCGATTTTGGGCTCCCGAGCGGCGGCGCGTTTAGGAGGATCGTAATGGCAACGAAGATGCGTGTGGGGTGCGGGTATGATGTTCATCCCCTTGGGGCCGGGCGAAAACTGATTCTTGGCGGGATCGAAGTGCCGCATTCCAAAGGGCTGCTGGGCCATTCGGACTCCGATGTCCTGGTCCATGCCGTGTGCGACGCGCTGTTGGGCGCGATGGGCGAAGGCGATTTGGGCCGCCACTATCCGAGTTCAGACCAGAAGTACAAAGGGATCTCCAGCCTCAAGCTTCTTGAAGATGTCATGGGGAAGTTGACGAAGAAGGGGTATCGGGTCGTCAATGTCGATACCATCATCGTGGCGCAGGCGCCGAAATTAAGCACCTTTCTTGCGGCGATGCAGAAGCAGATGGCGCAGGTGATGGGAATCGACGCGGATCAAGTGAATGTGAAAGTGAAGAGCGGCGAAGGGCTCGATGCAGTGGGACGGGAAGAGGGGATGCACGCCCACGCCGTCTGTTTGATTGAGGCGCTCTGACCG
>JBEBHO010000078.1:0-8782 GCA_040081095.1 Nitrospira sp. | reverse complement strand
AATTTGCGAAGAACGAGCCTCGCAAACCGACTCCGGCTTCCGTGCGATAGGAGCCACAATGGCATCAGGATCCCGGGCCAACGCCGCTGAAATCGATCGTCTTGCCACCACGCTGGCGAAAGACCCCGCCTCAAAAGCCTTTATTCCATTGGCTGAAGAGTACGGCAAAGCAGGCATGTGGGCCGAAGCGGCCGGAGTTCTCGAAGACGGGCTGAAATACTATCCGGGGTTTATTACGGCGATGGTCGCGCTCGGACGGGCCTATGACCAGCTGAGCCAGCCGACTAAAGCCAAAGCCATTCTGGAAGAAGCCATCAAGATCAGTCCGGAAAACCTCCGGGCGCATCGGACCTTGGCAAAAATCTACACAGCCGAAGGCTCCACCGCCCAGGCACTCCGCTCCTGCGACGTGATCCTGACATTGAATCCACTGGACCAGGAATCGCTCTCACTACGTACCTCCCTAGGCGCGTCGGTTCAAGCAACATCCACAACTCCAAAAACACCATCCGCAATGACAGCGCCAGCCGCCGTTGTGGCTCCCCCGCCGCCTCCACCGGCGATTGCAGAGATGTCTGCACCTGAACCGAAGACCGCGGTGCGAGATGTCGTTGCCGATGCGACGGAAATGGTGACCGCCGCTCTTGAAACCAGCCAGATACAGACAGAGGAGCCGACAACCGTCGACGCTCAGGCCATGTCTGATGCCGCTGCCCCACAGACCCCCTCGTCTTCATCGTCACGAAATCAGGCCACCACGAGTAAGCTGGAGCATCTGCTGCAGTCGATAACAGCTCGTCGCCGTGATCGCCCCTCGCCGGAAGCCGCCGCATCCGCATCCTCATCCTAACCCTGACCAAAGGTTTGACCGACTCTGACGGGGCTGCTAGAATGCCGCCGCTGAGGGTGATGTTCATGCATTCAATAATTCTCGTGACTTCGGAGGCAGTGCGTTTCTGACATGGTGCGGATTCTTGTGCTACATGGGCCCAATCTCAACCTGCTTGGAACTCGGGAACAATCGATTTACGGCACCACGACGCTGGACGAAATCGATGCGGCCATCGCACAGGCGGCTGAGGGGTTGCAGATTGAAGTCGATACCCGCCAGTCGAATATGGAAGGGGAGCTGGTCACCTGGATTCAAGAGGCACGGACCGGCTACCACGGGATCGTCATCAATCCAGCGGCCTACACCCATACCAGCGTGGCCATTCGGGATGCCCTGGCCGCCGTCGCCTTACCGACCGTGGAAGTGCATCTCTCGAATATTTACCAGCGGGAAGCATTCCGTCATCATTCATACATCGCAGGAGTGGCGATGGCACAACTCTCCGGCTTCGGACCGGCCGGTTATCTCCTCGCCCTCCAAGGGCTCCTCGAACATCTCCTGGAGCAGGGCATGACGACAGGCGCGGCCGCAGCAAAACCCGTCCGCCGTACCCGTCGACGAAAAGTATAAACACACTATTGATTCACCGTGGTGAGGACGAAGGGAGTCTGCAGTGATTTCGACCGTTGATTTTCGGAATGGCGTGCGCCTCATGGTCGAAGGCGACCCATTTTATATCGTTGAATTTCAGCATGTAAAACCAGGGAAGGGCGGCGCGTTCGTCCGGACCAAGCTGAAGAGTTATCTGACCGGCAACATCCTCGATCGCACGTTCCGATCCGGTGAACGGTTCGACGAGCCGGATCTGGAAGAGCGGGAGATGCAATTTCTCTACGCCACCGGCGACGATTATACCTTCATGGACACCGAAGCCTATGACCAGCTGACCTTTCCCAAGAAGCAACTGGGCGACAATGCCGACCTGATTAAAGAAAACATGATCGTCAAGATTCTGGTCTACGAGCACCGGCCGATCGATGTAGAGCTGCCGAATTTCATTGAACTCAAAGTCGTGGACGGCGAGCCGGGCGTGCGCGGCGACACCGCCTCCGGCGGCACCAAACCCGTCATCGTCGAAACGGGCGCGACAATCAAAGTTCCCCTCTATCTGGAGGTAGGCACCGTGATTAAAATCGATACCCGCACCCGATCCTATGTGGAGCGTGTCCGGTGAGCAAGCGGCAACCGGCGCGTCCGAAGAAAAAACAGCTTCGCCCGATCGTGCTGCCCCAGGCCTTCCCCGGCGCCCAGACGCCGGCCGACACCATTTTGACCGGCACGCAAACCAAGCAGATCCAGGATCTCATCGACCTGCTCCGCCGGAATAACCTGACCGAGCTGGAACTCGAACGACAGGGCGTCAGAATTCGTGTCCGGCATGAAGTCGGCATGAAGACGGTCACCACGTCGGTGCAAGAAGCGGCTCCGGCTTCCACACAGTCCGGCAGCCAACCGACCACATCCTCAGGCCCCACGGCCGAAGAGACCGCAGGGATGGTCACGATCACGTCGCCGATCGTCGGCACCTTCTACCGGTCGCCGTCGCCCGATGCCGACCCCTATGTGGAAGACGGGGACTACGTGAAAAAGGGTCAGGTGCTCTGCATCGTCGAAGCCATGAAGCTCATGAACGAGATCGAATCCGAAACCGACGGGCGTATCGTGAAGATCCTGGCGGAGAGCACGAAGTCCGTCGAATACGGACAGGCGCTGTTCCTGATCGATCCCAAAGCGACGCAATAGTCCGCCATCGATACACCTCGGAGTGACTGCGTGTTCAAGAAAGTCCTGATCGCGAATCGTGGAGAGATCGCCCTCCGGGTCATCCGCGCCTGTAAAGAGCTCGGCATCAAGACCGTCGCCATCCACTCGGAGGCGGATGCCGCAAGTCTGCATGTCCGCGCGGCCGATGAAAAGGTCTGCGTGGGTCCGGCCGAAGCCGCCCTCAGCTATCGCAATATTCCCAATGTCCTGAGCGCCGCTGAAATCTCCGGCGCCGATGCCATCCACCCAGGCTACGGATTCCTCTCGGAGAACGCCCACTTCGCCGAAGTCTGCGAGTCCATCGGCATCAAATTTATCGGTCCGTCGTCTGAGAACATCGCCATGCTTGGCGACAAAGCCAAGGCGCGCGAGATCGTCATGAAGCGCGGCCTTCCGGTCACGCCCGGCAGCCCCGGAGAACTCCGCAGCGAAGAAGAGGCCCTGCAGGCCGCCCAGAAGATCGGCTTTCCCGTCATCATCAAGGCCACAGCCGGCGGAGGCGGACGGGGCATGCGCGTCGTCAACAAAGCCGAAGACCTGGCCCGTGCCTTCCAAGCAGCGCAAGCCGAAGCCAAGTCGACATTTGGCAACGAAAGCGTCTATCTCGAACGCTACTTCCTCGAACCACGCCACATCGAAGTGCAGGTCATGGCCGACCATCGCGGCCATGTCATCCACCTGGGTGAGCGCGATTGTTCGATCCAACGTCGACACCAGAAACTCCTGGAAGAAACTCCGTCACCGGCGATCGATGACAAATTACGCAAAGAAATCGGACGCGTCGCAGTCGAGGCCGTGAAAGCCGCGCATTATCGGAATGTCGGCACCGTGGAGTTTCTCCTCGACAAAGATCGCAACTTCTTCTTCATGGAAGTGAACACCCGCATTCAAGTCGAACATCCCATCACCGAAATGGTGACCGGCGTGGACTTGATCAAAGAACAGATCCGCCTGGCTGCCGGTCTTCCTCTGATCCTCCGGCAACAAGATGTCGTCATGAACGGCCACAGCATGGAATGCCGGATCAACGCCGAAGATCCTGAAAAGTTCACTCCGTCTCCTGGAACCATCACGAGGTACTGCCCACCAGGCGGGTTCGGAGTGCGCGTCGACTCCGTCATGGAATCTGGCGCCGTGGTCTCCCCCCATTACGATTCGATGATTGCGAAGTTGATTACCCACGGCCGCGACCGGCAGGAATGCATGGCCCGCATGAGACGCGCCCTCGACGAATTCGTGATCGAAGGCATCAAAACCACCATCCCCCTCCACCGCCGCATCCTCGACGACCCCGACTTCCAAAAAGGCCACGTCTCCACGACGTTCCTGGAACGGTTTCTGGCAAGCTAGCCTGGACAATTCGCTCCCCCGCATCGATAGGCCTGTCTCACTGGCCCTTTTGCTTGGAAGGGGATCAACGGATGGCATATACTGTCAGGCATACGGGGGAGGATGCCATGAGCCTCATCATACAGCACATCGAAATCTCTCCAGACATTGCCGGGGGAAAACCCCGCATCGCAGGACACCGCATTACCGTGCAGAATGTCGTCATCTGGCATGAGCGCATGGGGTTGAGTGCTGATGAAATCGCCTCTACCTATGGCTTGTCCTTAGCCGATGTATATGCGGCGTTATCCTATTATTACGATCACCGCCAAGATATCGACACCGCCATTTTAAGCGATGAGTCCTATGCGACTGAAATGCGGAGCCGAACCAGTTCCAAGCTGAGCGGCAGAATCCGTGGCTGACCGGATCAGATTCTACTTGGACGAACATGTTCCCAAAGCAGTCGCTGAAGGATTGCGCAGACGCGGCGTCGATATCGTAACGGTCCAAGAACGACGATTACAGGCAGCCGAAGATGAGCGGCACCTTGAGCGCGCAACTCAAGAAGGCCGTGTGATTGTGACGCAAGATGCAGACTTTTTGCGGCTGCACGCGGCAGGTCTTCCCCATCAAGGTATTGTCTACGCTCCTCAGCAAACCTCCATCTCCCACATGCTCCGCTCCCTCATGTTGATCCATGATTTGTTGACGCCCGGTGATATGGTTCGCCACGTCGAATTTCTCTAGGTTTGCACTCCGCGAGCTAGTGAACGAAGACTCAAATCCACTGTCCGCTCCACAACATATGCTTGGTGCCCCATAACTCCCCAAAGCCTTGCATCGAGCAGGTTCCATAAATGTGCTTCCGGGATCCTCTTGCGTCACCATTGATCCACCGCCTCAACCGGTTTATCCTTCCCAAATCGTTCAATGGGGATGATCCTCGCATGACTTCTGAGAAACCAACACGCATCAATACAAGTGGCAAACATACTCGTCAAAAGAAGGACATGTCATGGATTGCCAGGACTACCAGCCTGAGAATGTTCAGCCGAGATTTTATGCGGCGAGGTCGAAAACAACTAGCCATCCAGCAAAGGTTTGATTCTTGTGATCGCCGCCCACGCACTGAGCCTGGGAGTCCGACTGGTGACAAACAACGGAAGAGAATTCAATCGAGTGCCAGGCCTCAAGGTCGAAAATTGGGTGTAAACGAAAATACGCCGCATCCTCGACGACCCAGACTTCCCAATAGGCCACGTCTCCACAACGTTCTTGGAGCGGTTTCTGGCTAGCTAAGCGTAAAACTCTCGCCTCTTGTTTCTTTGCCTAGGTATTGAGAAATGCGATGAAAACTGAACCCGTTAGCATTTTGTAGTGGTTCGTCTATCCAAAGCGCCCACAACTTCTTGTTAACTCTCAGAAAGATGGCTAGAATTCCCCGTGACAAGAAACTCACCAATCACATTATGCTGACTAGCCTTCTTTACCTTTAGGCGAAACTGACAGGGCAATGTTTTCAAAAGCTCACATCCTAGCTGAGATCAAACGGACAGCGCAGGACAATGGCGGTTTGCCACTAGGTACGGCGCGATTTCGCACCGAGACCGGAATCAAGTCTTCTGACTGGATGGGAAAGTTTTGGGCTCGTTGGGGCGATGCTCTAACCGAAGCCGGTTTCAAGCCAAATCTCCTTCAGGGCCCACGCAAAGAAGACGAGCTACTTGAGATTCTCGCATCGTTCACACGCGAACTCGGCCATTTCCCTGTCGCGAATGAAATCAAGTTAAGGGCAAGAACAGAGCCGGAATTTCCTTGGCATAATACATTCGCTCGATTGGGTGACAAGCGGGTACTACTCGGGCGCCTACGCGATTTCTGCTTAGCGCGCGGCGAGGATGATGTGGCAACTCTTTGCACCACAGAGATTTCAAAACTTGCCAGACGTGAGCCAAGTACTGAAGGAGACTTCAAAGTCGATCTCGAATCGGACCTTGGATACGTCTACCTATTGAAATCGAGTCGTTACTATAAGATTGGCCGCTCAAATGCTGTTGGAAGGCGTGAACGCGAACTAGCAATCCAGCTCCCAGAAAAATCGAAGGTCGTTCACTCTATCAAAACCGATGATCCGATTGGGATCGAGGCATACTGGCACAACCGATTCAAGGATCACCGCAAGAATGGAGAATGGTTTGAACTGGATGCAACTGATGTCTCTGCATTCAAGCGACGCAAGTTCATGTAGCCATCTACCGTTCAGCTCACGCTGACAGTACTACAGCCGCCATAGATAATATGAATGCACTGTTCAACCTCACAGCTTCAATAATTTTAAATAAGGCCTTCTAGAATGTTCTCACTGGTTCCGCCTACAATGCCTTCCCATGACAGCTCCACTTGACCACCATTCGCTTTCAGGGCTCTACATCATCCTTGATCCGTCGGTCTGTCCTGATCGTTCGCTCGCCGATGCTCTCAAAGAAGCGGCTCGCGCGGGCGCGATGCTATTTCAGTACCGCAACAAATCTGCCTCGATGAAGGAAGCTTATGCCGAAGCGTTGCCGCTCAGAAAGATTGCGGCGGAGCTTGGAGTGACGTTCATTGTGAATGACCGGTGCGACCTGGCGCTGGCCGTAGAGGCCGATGGGGTGCATCTTGGCCAGACAGACTTACCCTATGCCTATGCGCGCAAGGTGATGGGGCCGGATAAAATCATCGGCCTCTCCACACACAACGTCGAGCAAGTGAAAGAAGCCGAGCAGCTCAAGCCCGACTACATCGGCTTTGGGCCGATCTTCAAGCCAGCCTCAAAGCAGGATCATGATCCAGTGGTGGGGATTGAAGGACTCCGTCAGATCCGAGCGCTCACGTCGCTGCCGGTGTTTGCGATTGGCGGAATACAGCTGGATCAGGTGAGAAATGTCATGCAGGCCGGGGCTGACGGAATTGCGGTGATCTCTGCCGTGCTGAACGCGCCGGATGTGACGAAAGCCGTGAAAGATCTTATCGCACAGATGAAGTAATCAGGCCTGCCAACTGCTTGATGGCGGCAGTCTTCGCTGCTTTCTCCAACCCACGATTCCATCCAGACCCAAACATGCCGGCATAGGGTAGCGGGCCGATCACCGGAACCTCTGCCAACTCTCGCAACAACGCCACGGTCGAACGAGCCTGTTGTCCCGCTATCACTCCTTGCACGCGAACCGTCTGATTCAGCACCAATGCGAGCACGGGAATCTTCCGTTGTCGTAACGACTCAATCGTCAATCGCGCGTGATTAACCCCGCCAAGTCCCACACGCCCGACAACGATGACGGGCAACTGCATGTGCTGGATGAGCTCCAACACATCCGCTGACTTCGTAAGCGGCGCATGCACTCCGCCGACTCCTTCGACCAGCAGAAGCTCATGCTGCGCACGAAGCCGCCGATAGGCGGAAAGGATTCCGGCTATTCGAATCGGCTTCCGCTCCAGCCTCGCCGCAGTCAATGGGGCGACCGGCTGGCGAAAACAATAGGGGCGAATCAGTGCCAATTCATCCTGAGTTTCCGCTGCCATTTTCAATCTGACCGCATCGCTGGTCGCTGAAGTCGGGGAGGCGATACCGGTCTCGACCGGCTTCATCACACCGATATCGATTCCACGTTGAGACAAATAGCGCGCGAGCGCGGCAGTGACCACTGTCTTTCCCACACCCGTATCGGTGCCGGTGATGAAGACGGCAGAATGCCTCTGCGTTATGGGTGGTTTACTCATACATCCCGACTGTCGCAGTTCCACACCTGGCCGGAGACATCGTTCAATTGGAGCAGATACACAATCGTCCGCGCCACTTCTTCTATCGCCGGGGGACGGCCCAGTGCGTGATCCTGCCACTCATCGCTTTCCGGCATCGCGCCTTCCGAGAGGCCAGTCTGCTGCCAGCCCGGAAAAATTATATTCACACGAATATTCTGCGGCCCCCATTCCTTTGCCGCCGTCTTAACCAATCCAGTTAATCCGGCTTTAGATGCCGCGTAGGCCGCCTGTCCTGCCTCGCCCTGAAACCCTGCATATGACCCGATGACGACAACGGAGCCGCCCCCTTGATCAATGAGAGAAGGCGCCATCGCTTGCAAGCAGTGAAACGTCCCGGTCAAATTCGTCTCAATCACATCAGCCCATTGATCGTCGCGCTGACGCAGAAGAAGACTACTCACGGCGATCCCAGCATTGCAAACATACGCCTGTGGCTTCGGGGCCTGATGGCAGAACAGATCCACCATGCGCCGAACAGCCTCGGCATCCCGAATGTCCGCTTCATACAAATCTCCGCGTCCTCCTGTTACTTGGACCGCACGCAAGGTCTTCTCGGCTTCTGCCTTGTTCTTATGGAAATGGACACCGACATACCAGCCAGCCGCGGCACAGGCCAGACTCACCGCACGCCCGATGCCGCCGGAGGCACCCGTGACCAAGACCGAGAGCCGGCCTGGTTTTCGCGTCACTGATTTTTTGGCTGGCGAGACTCGTTTTGAAAAAGCCATGGCGACAGGGATTATGTAGGCAGCTCGATGGCAACGCAAGCCTGACGAAGCCGGGCCGACGCGCGCCTTGCCGCTTCCTTCGCTCCTATGGTACGGTCCGTCCAACAGAGGAGGATCTTGATGTCGCATATCTCCCAAGGACTGTCATCACTGGCGTTCACGGTTACCTGTCTCGCCGCTGGTTTATTCATGACCGCGCCGCTGGCGGCAGGGGAGCCGGTGCAGGTGGCAGACTCTGCCGACTATTTCCCCGACCAAATCGGCA
>JBEBHO010000150.1:0-2304 GCA_040081095.1 Nitrospira sp. | reverse complement strand
TCACTGCTTTTCAGGAGATGCGACACTCGCGAAGGATGCACTCGACCTGGGATTCTATCTGTCGTTCTCAGGCATTCTGACTTTCCCCAAAGCCTCGGCGCTACGCGATATTGCGAAGACGGTTCCTCTGGATCGACTCTTAATTGAAACGGACTGTCCCTATCTGACACCGGTCCCCTATCGCGGGAAGCGCAATGAACCGGCCTATGTCACGCATGTGGCACAACAGCTGGCGACCATTCGCACCGACGAAATCGGTATGTCCCCCGAGAAGATCGCCCTCGCCACCAGCCGCAACGCCAAGCGGCTATTCAAACTGGCGTAAGCTTCTCAGAATCGCTTGAGCTGACGATTCCGCTCACGGACCGCTTTCAAGCAAATACAGGTATCAGCACCTGCCTTGCAAGCTATGGAGCGGAAGCCTACGGCTCAATATGTTCGATCCCAAGACCTGATCCCATATTGTGCCGTGGCCCTTAGTTCTTCGGAACCGAAGCAGGTATTGCCCACCATTGAATATCTTGAGGGGAACCGTTTTTTTCAGAAGGTGGCCAAATCTCTCGCCATACACGACGCCATAATGGCCGCTCAACTGGTATCTCGTGCAGATCGCTTCCATCGACACGAACCTTATAGAAGTCAAAGAACGGCTTTCTGCCGAGAAGCCGTCCTCGTTCAATATTCTCACCCCAGAGCAGCCACTGCCCATCTGGCGACCAACTGATCGGCCCCACATGAATTTTCGCCCTGCCAATCACTTTTACACGAGACTGACTGTTCTGTATTGATGCGATCTCCTGAACGTACAGATCCCATTCACCCTCTGGCGCGGAGTCCTTTTTCTCCCAATATGCGATGTGCCGTGAATCCGGCGAAAATACGGGGTTTCTGGCATATAGATTCTGGCTTAGCAGAACGGGCTGCTTGTCAGCCACCCGCATGTAATATGTCTGGAAGTTATGCCTAAACCAGCCATTCTCCACCTGCTGAGGGACATCCTTTGTAAAAGCGATCAGGTCGCTTCCTGATGACCAAGTGAGGTCCCTATAATGTGGCGACGAGGGTTCTTTCCCCCACACCTCCAGTTTGGCACCAGAAAGGAGAGTTTGAATCCAAAGGCTGTTGCCTTCCAGAAATGATTCATACAGCACCTGAGTCCCATCTGGAGAAACAGCAACCTCTGTAGCAACGGGAGCTTGATACTGCGCAAGCACTTCGCCGCTGAACGCCACTTCTTGAAGAATGAATTGACGCTGGTCATCAACCAAGTGAATAAAGAGTGTTGGTTTTGCAGCTAAGCCTTTGGCACTACCATGGTTTCGGTCGTAGGGAATCTCCTGAGGCTCCCCTCCGTCAGGGGATAGTATAAAAATCTGGCCAAATTCCTGGAACAATAGTACCTCCCTATTGGGAGATGAAAGATTGTTCGCCGCGAGACAAGTTCCTACCGCTACTGATACGAAAAATATCGCCGCCAGCACAGAAAACGGCGTCAGATCTTGGATTCCTACATTACCCATTCTCATATCCTTCTCGTACTATGCTTTCTGCTCCTCTGCCGCACATCACACATCCCAACCAAGCATAAAGAAGTGTCAGGAACCATCGTTTACAATAAAGTCGGCATGTCGCCGGAAAAGATCGCTCTTGCCACCAGCCGCAACGCCAAGCGGCTATTCAAACTGGCGTAAACTTCTCAGAATCGCTTGAGCTGACGATTCCGCTCTCGTACTGCTTTGGGAAGCTTTCTGGGATTCCCCTTCTTCTCCGGCCCCCGGCTGGGTCGCTCATCCTCCCCGGAATCCAACTCTTTCCCCTGGATCAGACCTGCCGACAGCCCGCCCGCCGCCAATTTGCCCATGAACAGCTGCGCGGTCATGACCGTCGCGCCATGCGCCCGGGCTGTCGCCACAATCTCATGATCGGAACTCACCACGGCGCAATCCGCGCCATATTCGCGCGCGAGCCGTTGGATGACCTGATCGGCCTTCTCGCCCTTTCGCGAATAAATGACCTGGACACCGGCGCGATGTTCCCGATGCTCGACGGGATACCCCTGCTGCCAGCCGTCGAACACGACGGTCAGGGAATGGCCTTTGCGATGCCGATAGGCCGCCAGATCATGCAGCAACGACTCCCGGGCCATCTCCGACTTCGCTGCGGATTGCGCCCCGAGCAGGTTATAGCCATCGATGATAAGATGAATCGCCATAGAGACCACGCTACCGGTCGGATTTCCTCTCTGTCAATGCCGGAGTGGAACAGGCCCAAGCGCTTGACAACTGATGGAACATCTGAGAAAAG
>JBEBHO010000289.1:0-2311 GCA_040081095.1 Nitrospira sp. | reverse complement strand
CCCGAGACTCAGCGGGATCTTCCCCGCGTCCATCTCACGGCGCAGCACATCGCGATAATCGTTCTTGGTAAAGATCGGAGCGGCCTGGAGCATCGGAATCGGCGTTGGCATTGATTGAAAACCTTGCTCCGGTTACATTAGGACTATGACTGACGAGACAATCCCCGAAGAAATCGCCCGCGCGCTGGAGGTGCTGGGTCTCACCCTCCCCGTCACGACCGAGGATCTTGAACGGGCCAAGCGCGTACAGCTCTATACCTGGAACCCCGCCCGCTACGCGAATCTGACGAACAACCCCAAGAAGTACATGGAAGCCTACAAGAGGGCCGAGGAGATGACCAAACTGGTCGAAGCTTCGTATGCTCTCCTCTGCGCCGTCCTCGTGCCGGATGATGAAAACGCCACCTAACGGTGTTTCAGCATCCTGCTAACCCACACCGTGGGAAACCACGCGGCTCATCCCCTCTTTGCCGTCCTCTCCTTCGTTCATCGACACCGGCCACGTGACCAATCCTGAGACCGCATCCGACGCCGTCGTCTGCGTCTGCTTGGCGTAGATCTGCGGCAGCTTGTTCGTGCCGAACTTGGAGATGTAGAGGAACACGTGCTCGCGGGAATTCACCCGCACCGCCCATGGCTGGAAGTCGTTCTTGTAGAACTCTTCGCACATCTGCATCGCGTCGAGACACGACAGGGTGCTCGGCTCGTTCAGCGTGTAGTAGTAGTCCAGCGGCAGGTCGTACTCCTCCTGCTTGTGGATCGTGATGCCGAACTTCTCCGGGTTGCGCACCATCGGCGTGTGCCGGTAGGCCACGAAGTAGAAGAGTTCCACGGAGTGGATCACCGGCTGGTTGTCGATGACGAACTGCCGCGTCTCCAGGGCCTCGTCCTTCGTCTCGCCGGGGAAACCGTAAAAGGCCATCACGTGGTTCCAGATCCCCGCCTTTGCCGCCTGGTGGAGATTGTTCTGGATCACGCTCTTCTTCGCATGCTTGTCCATGAGGTTCAGCACGCGCTCGTTCGCCGACTCCATGCCGTAATACAGCGTACAGCAACCGGCCTTCGCCGCCAGGTCCCAGATCGCCTGATCCTGCAGCGTCTCTTCAAACCGGATGAGCGTCGTCCACTTGATCCCGACGTTCTGCTCCACCAGCAGCTGCGAGACTTTCTTGAACAGGGCCGGCGGATAGGATTCGTCGCTGAAGAGGAAGTGCTTGCAGTTGTACTTGTCGCGCAGCGCCGTCACCTGCTCGATCACATGCTGCGCCGTCATCCCGCGATATTGATCGAAGTAGCCCTGCCCGTGGTCGCAGAACGTGCAGCGGCCCCAGTAGCAGCCGCGCGTCGCGAGGTAGGGAATGATCCGTTCCGGGACAAAATAGTGATCCAGCGGCAGGCCGTCGAAATCGGGCAGCGGCAGGGCCGCCGTCTTCTCCGTATAGACTTCCTTGCTCTGTTTCACCCCGTCGGCATGGCGATACATGAGATTCGGCACCGACTCCATCGCCCGCTGCCCGTTCAGCGCCTCGATGTACCAGAGCAGCGCATGTTCGCCCTCGTAGAGGATCGCCGCGTCGAACACCTCGGTGAAGAACCGCTCATGGTTCGGCAGCTCTTCCTGCAGCCGCGTGATGACATTCCCCCCGACCACCACCTTGATGTGCGGGAACGTCTCCTTGATCATCTTGCAGAAGGTCAGGCCAGCCAGCAGCTGCATCTGCGTGCCGATCGACACGCCGACCACATCCGGCTTCTCCTTGCTCACGGAGGGCAGCACCAGCTGATTGCAGATATCGCGATAGACATTCACCTGCTCGTCGTCGAGACAGGCGAAGACTTCTTTCGAGACGCCCGGCCGGTAACCCAGGTTGCTTTCCATCGGATAGAAGACGAGCGAGGCCGGATAGTAGGCGGCGGAGATATACTGCATCGCCTCACGAAAGGTATTGAGCGCCAGCTCCAGCTTCTCGGCTTCGTAAAACCGTTCGCCGCGCACGACCAGCTTGGCATCTTCCGCCCGCTCGGCCAGGTCGAACACATCCACCGCATAGGCCTGCTCGACCACGGCTTTCTGATCCGCCTCGCGGTCCGTGAGCGTCCCGGCCTTTTCCTTGTCCTGCAGCGGCTTGAGCTGCATGCCGAGCCGGGCCTTCACCCAGATCAGGAACTCCATCGTGAAGAAGTGGTCGTACATCTCGATGTTGATGTCGCGCTGCACGACCGTATGACCGGCCTCCCGCAGCACGGCCGTCAGCGACGGCAGCGCCAGATAGGGCGCCGTCGGCACCCACTCGGGCGGAAACAGCAGCAT
>JBEBHO010000284.1:0-2317 GCA_040081095.1 Nitrospira sp. | reverse complement strand
CGACCGGATTACCAAGATCGACGGCCGCACGAGCAAAGCCAACATCTACTACCGTGACAACATGTGGCGCATCGAGCACCACACGATGGGGCCGGTGAATGTCAGCATTGTGCGCAAAGACAAGCAAGTCGTGTGGATGTTGCTGTCACGGATGAAACATTTCAAGACCATACCCTACAGCGCAGATCAGGATTTGTGGGTGACGGAGAAGTTAGATGGCGAGGTCTCCCGTGAAGAGATCGGCCAGGAAGCTCGTGAAGGGCATCCCACGATCTTGTACGAAGTGACGACGAAACACGGGGAGCGGACGGAGGTCTATTACCAGTGGCTGGCGACTGATCTACGTTTCCCGATGAAGCTGGCGAAGAAGGACGGGAGTTGGATCGTGGAATATCAGCATGTAAAGTTCCGCGCCGTGACGGACTATCTGTTCCAGCTCCCGCTGAACTTCCAGCCGTTGGAAGATTTCAATAAGGAGCCTGGTCCGGAACCAAAAGAACAGGGCATGTAACCATCAAGGAGGAGTTGTCGTGCGAATGGCAAATAGCGTGGCCGGTGCTGTCGTCGCAGGGCTGTTGGGAGTCGTGGGATCGGTCTGGGCGCTGGATGTCGGAGACATCAAGCAGGAGTGGACGCCGGAAGGGAAAAAGCTGGCCGCTGAGCGCGTGAAGCTGCCGGCCTACGACGAGATGGTGCGCATTCCGGCGGGGTCGTTCACCATGGGCAGCGACAAGAAGATGGACAAGAATGCGTATCTTGTCGAAATGCCTCAGCGCAAGGTCCATCTGGATGCGTATGAGATCGATAAATACGAAGTGACCGTCATTCAGTATTTGAAGTTCGTGTTGGCGACAAACCGTCCTCCCCAAGTGGATTGGAAATTTGACGGTGGGAATGTTCAGGACACGATGGTTGCCCATCCCATCATGCATGTGACCTGGTATGAAGCCGACGAGTATTGCAAATGGGCCGGGAAGCGCCTCCCGACCGAAGCCGAGTGGGAAAAGGCGGCGCGCGGCGAGACGGATAGCCGCATTAATCCCTGGGGCAATGAAATGGCCGGGTTGTCACGGGCCAACTTCGGCCGGACCGGTCTGTCCGGTCCCGTGCGCGATCGCCCTGAGCGGCTGTTGCTCTATCCACCGGTCATCTCCGTGTTCAAGTATGACAATGCGGCGAGCCCCTACGGCGTCTTTCAGATGGCCGGCAATGTGGCCGAGTGGGTCGCGGATTGGTACGACAAGGACTATTACAAGACTGCGCCTGACCGGAATCCCAAAGGCCCTGAGAAGGGTTCACAGAAAGCGTTCCGTGGCGGCGGATGGATCGACAGCACCCCGAGCGTGCGGGTCTCACAGCGCAACGGGACGGACCCCAAGACTTCGATGAACTGGATGGGTTTCCGCTGCGCGCGGGATGTGAAAGACGGCGATGCGCCGGTTGCCGCTCCGGCTCAGACGACCGTCACCCCCTAAGTGTCTCTCTGATCGAAGAGATGTCCGGGATTGTCCGGGCATCTCTCTTCGGTTTCCCTCTCGACTCGCTTCCCTGACTCAGGTACAGTTCGCCCGCTTCCCGTTGTTAGCCATCCTCATTCACCCGCTGGAGAATGCGCCATGGTTGCGTTGAGAACGTCGATGGCAATGGTCCTGCCCTTCGCGCTCTGCTTGGCCTGGTCAGGCTGCGCATCCGATCAATCTACTCGCGCTTCCGATTCGCTGCAAAGCCAAACTCTCGAAGACGTGATCCCGCTGACATCGGCCAACCTTCGCGGCCATCGGATGCTCTATGACGAAGGCTGGTACGTCATCACCTCCAGCAGGAAATCCCTGGAGTACGCCAAAGAGAAATCCGTTAGGTCGTCCCGTGCCGCGATGCAGGAAGCATCGCATCGCATGGCGACCCACTCGGCCGAGTACAAGGCCGAACTCGGAACCGATCTTCAACGATCGTATGAAACAGGCAAGTCGCTGGTGCAATCCGGTAGGGAACGCAGCGGCGACATTCTCGACCGGACAAAGGCCATGACCAAAGCGGAATGGACCTATGCCACCGGGCACTTCGGCGAGGCCTGGGAAGAATTTATTCAAGGCAACCTCTCGCTCGGCAAACGCACGCAACAGGATCGCGAGGCGCTCCTGGCCATTCCGGGGCGTGAATTCGCGTCGCTGAAAAGTGATTTCAGCAACATCTGGGACATCACCACAGTCATTCACGAGAATTTCTCGGGACGGATCCAGGTATCGTGGGACGCCGCCTTCGAGCGGGCCGGGCGTGATTTTCGAGCGGAGTATGAGCGGTCAGGCGAGCAGTCGAA
>JBEBHO010000051.1:0-8866 GCA_040081095.1 Nitrospira sp. | reverse complement strand
GCGGCGCGGATGGTTTTCTCGATGTCCTGGGCGGTGTGAACGGTGGAGAGGAACGCTGCTTCAAATTGCGAGGGTGCGAGATAGATGCCCTGGTCCAGCATCTTATGGAAATACTTTCCGTAGCGCGTGGTATCCGCCTGCTTCACGGTATTCCAGTCGCTCACAGGGCCTGAGGTAAAGAACGCGGTGAGCATGGAACCCACGCGGGTTTGCGTCAGCGGAATGCCGGCTTTCTTGGCCGCTTCGCCGAGGCCCTTTGCCAGGGCTGCGGATTGGGTTTCGAGCTTTTTGTAGACGCCCTTCTTCTTCAACTGCTTCAACGTTTCAATGCCAGCCGAGACCGCCAACGGATTTCCTGAGAGAGTGCCTGCTTGATAGACGGGACCCGACGGCGCGATCAAATCCATGATCTCTTTCCGCCCGCCGTAGGCGCCGACCGGCAACCCTCCGCCGATGATTTTCCCCAGGATGGTGAGATCCGGCGTGATGCCGTAGAGGGCCTGCGCGCCTCCGTAGTTCACACGAAATCCTGAAATCACTTCGTCAAAGACGAGAAGGATGTCATTCTCTGCCGTCAGCCGACGCAGAGCGGAGAGAAATTCCGGGGACGGGGGCACAACGCCCATGTTGCCTGCGATCGGCTCCAGAATAATGCAAGCCAAGTTTTTGCGATGTTCGGCCACCAATTTTCGCACGGCGTCGATGTCGTTGTAAGGGGCTGTCAGCGTGTGTTTGGCGAAGTCGGCCGGCACGCCTGGCGAATCGGGAATGCCCAATGTGGCCAGACCTGAACCGGCTTTGGCGAGCAAGTAGTCGCTGTGCCCGTGGTAGCAGCCTTCGAATTTCAAGATGTCGTCGCGTTTCGTAAAGCCTCGGGCCACGCGAATGGCGCTCATGACGGCTTCAGTGCCGGAACTGACCAGACGTACTTTCTCCATCGAGGGGAAAGCGTCTCGGATCATGCGGGCGAGGGTGACTTCCAGTTCCGTGGGCGCGCCATAGCTGGTGCCGTTGTCGGCGGCTTTCTTAATGGCCCGGGTCACGGCCGGGGCGGCGTGTCCTAGGATCATGGGGCCCCAGGAGAGGACATAGTCGAGATAGGTGTTGCCGTCGACGTCGTACAGCTTGGCACCCTTCGCGCGCTTGATAAAGCGGGGTTGTCCTCCGACGGAGCGGAAGGCGCGAACGGGGCTATTGACGCCACCGGGAATGAGCTGTTGTGCCGCGGCAAAGAGTTGTGCTGAACGAGTCGTTTTCATGACGGGGGCGCACCCTAACATGGTCACTCGCACTGGTCAAGAATGCGGAATGCCTCAGTCGGAGGAACGTATCTGCCGCTGATTGCCTCATCTGAGGGCAAAAAGTGTCTCATGCGATACGGCCCTATCGAATTAGATACGATTAGTCCCACTCTGCCGTAAGCAGAATCATGGAATTATCGGGCAATTCCAACGAAGACCAACATTGGGAATTGCGGCCCAAGTTTTGCTTTTTGTCTTGAGTATGTGTGGTTCAATCTGAAGGAGAAGCTATGACGGTGGTGTGTTCGTGGTGTCGGCATGAAGGGCTAGCCGGAGTTGTCGGAGAAAAGGCTCCGTTCGAGGATCGGCGGGAGACCCATGGGATTTGTCCGTCGCACCGGATACAGGTTCGGGCCGGGTGGACTGAGGCGCAGTTCAATCGTGGAACCAAGGTTCAGGAAGTGGGTGGGTACGTGGTGCGTTCCGCCGCCCATCTATGGGGCGGATTGCGGACTCTCTCGAGAAAAGCCGGAATGTAGGTTCTCCTGCCGGGCGCGTTCTCCTTTCGCTGAAACATCCGCAGCCGTTGGCCGAGCTCTCCAATGGAACCAGGCTCACACGGCCTGCCCCGATTGATTCCCGCAACTCAGCGAGGGGTCTTTCCACTCTTCGATGGCCGGGACGATCGTCCTTTCGCCGGGGGCTCAAGGTCCGTCATCGGTGCCAGCTCAACGCCCCAATGTGTTCTCTTCATGGCGTCCTGTTCAGAGGCTGCGAAAAGAGCATGAAAGGCGATGGCGTTAGAGCCTCCGCCGGCTTGGCCTTTGCTCCAGGCTTCTCCGGCATCGCTCAGAATCTCCAGCAGCGTTTCGTATTCGTCCTCATCGCCGGGCAGAACGGCCTGAGCGTCTGTAATCAACAGCACATAGCCCTTGGCCGGCAGCCATTCCAGATCCGCGAGACATTCTTCCATCGCATCCCAGTTGTGGCCGAAATAGTCGGGAAAACCCAAGGCGCGCGCGAATTCGGTAAACAGTCCGGCCGGGGTCGAGCACTTTTTCCCGTTGATTGTGCGCAGTGCAAACCCGGTCGGAGCTTTGACCAGGGCGGAGGCTGTGATGCCGGAAGGCACTACAAGCAGAGACGACCAGGGGGCTTTCGGAGTCTGGAGATATCCTGACAAGGTGCGTGGTGATGTCATGTCTTGATCGGTGTCCTAGTTGAGAGGAGTAAAGGTTCGATAATGATCGCCGGTATAGTAGGCCTTGCCGGTGCGTTGCTCGATCACGAGCCGTTCCGCGTCGCGCGACCGGCCGCGGATTTTCGGATTCACGTCATATTCGCGATAGTGGCCGCGCGGTAGACGCCGCTCTCGATTCTGAAAGTCCCGTCCGCCGATGTATCCGGGCAGTGGAGCTCCCTCGCGTTCCTGCAAACGCTTGAGTAACTCCTGCGCTTTCAGCGGCACTGCCGAAGCGGCGGCGTGATCCTCCGCGATGGCCTGTGGCGACGGGACGAGATCGATTGCCAGACTTGTTCCTGCATCGAGCCAGGCACACACCGCCAGGCCGAGCAGGAGAGCGATCGTGAGGCAATGTGCGAGACGCCGGAGCGGTTGGAGAGGCATCACGGGAGTCCTGTTCGTCCATCGCAATGACGCTCGACCGTAACACGCATGTTGGGTGAGATCAAACGCCTTTGGGCGAGAGCTGCGATCGCTTTGCGGTCACTCTGCGCGTAGGTTAGAATGTGCGCGGTGTTTTTGAAGGGTACATCCGTGATTGGTTGCCATCCGATCGATCAACACGACTAGATCTAAATCCATTGTGAAGCCCATGAGTGACGCATGACCAGCGCCATGCGACGAGCAAAGATTGTGTGTACGATCGGCCCGGCCAGTTGCGAACCGGCTATGCTGGACCGATTAATTGCGGCCGGGATGAACGTCGCGCGACTGAATTTTTCGCATGGCACACAGGCCAGCCATGCGGCCACGCTTGAGGCGATCCGTGCCGCCGCCGACCGTTGCCGGACGGCGATTGCCGTGCTCCAAGATCTTCAGGGGCCGCGCATTCGCCTTGGGATGCTTCCGGACGCCGGGGTTGAGCTGGCGGTTGAGCAGCGCGTGCGGCTGGTGGGAGGATTGTTGCGATCGGGCGGGCAGCTGGGCGCGCAGGCAGTGTTGGGCTCCGCTATACAGGAACTGCCGGTGACTTACCCGCAGCTGGCCAAGGATGTTCGTCCCGGCGCCAGAATTCTGATCGACGACGGCCGTATCGAGTTATTGGTTTCCTCTGTGTCCGGCGGTGCGGTGGAATGCCGGGTGAAGACCGGAGGACGCGTCACCTCGCAGAAGGGGATGAATCTGCCGGGCACCGTCGTGAGCGCTCCCACGTTAACCGAGAAAGACCGGGAAGATATTCGCTTCGGGGTTGCGCATCGGGTCGATTATCTGGCCCTCTCGTTTGTCCGTGGACCGGAAGACATCCAGGCGGCCCGCGAGTTCGTACGATCCTGCGGCGGCGACCAACCGATCATTGCGAAGATCGAACGGGCTGAAGCGATCATCTCGCTCGGCGCCATTCTGGACAGCTCCGATGGTGTGATGATCGCCCGCGGCGATCTGGGCGTTGAAATGGGGCCGGAGGCGGTGCCGGTGCTTCAGAAGCGGATCATTATGGAAGCCAATCGCCGTCGCCGTGTGGTGATCACCGCCACGCAGATGCTGGAATCTATGATGACGCAGCCGGTTCCGACGCGGGCTGAAGCCTCCGATGTGGCGAATGCGATTTTCGATGGCACCGATGCCGTGATGCTGTCCGGTGAAACGGCGCGCGGTCACTATCCGGTCGAGACCGTGCAGGTTATGGATCGGATCGTCTGCGCGGCGGAAGCCGAGCGGCGTCTCACCGCGACCGCCATCCATCCCCACGGGCAGACCGAGACGATCGCGGAAGCCATGTGCAGCGCAGCGGCCTCCGTGGCGGCGACGACCGGGGCGGTGGCTCTGGCGGTGATGACGGAATCGGGGACGACGGCGCGATTGCTCTCAAAGCATCAACCGTCAGCGCCGATTGTGGCATTCACTCCTCTGGAAACGACGCGCCGCCGGATGGCGCTCTATTGGGGGGTGGCCTCGCATGTGATGCAGTGGCTACATAATCCGGACGAGCAGGTGACGGAAATCGAAGGCCGGTTGAAGTCCGACGCCTCGGCCAAGTCCGGCGATCGCATTGTCCTGCTGGCCGGCACAGTGGCGGGACGTCCCGGTGGAACCAATGTCATGAAACTCCACGCTCTGCAATAGGAACGCGCCATCATGCGACGACGAACATTCGTGCTCATCGCCCTGGTTGCGTTGCTGGCCAGCCCCGGGCTGGCGCTTGCACAGAGCGGATCGCTCGATCAATCTCCGACCGCCGTAGTGAAACGGTATGTGACGCTCGACAAAAAGGGCGCCCGCATGGACGCGATGTCGTTCGAAACGCTCGTGCCGTACATCGATTGGACGGAAGAGCCGTTGTGGGGGCGCGTCGTGGTGATCCAAGAGGTCACCGTGCCGGAAGATTATCGGCAGTGGGACGTAGTGAACAAGCTCGAAGTGGTCATTCCGGCAACCTTTGCCGTGCTGGGCTCGGTCTATTTGGAAACCGCGTCGTTTGTGCCGGCCGCGACGACCGAGGAAGTCCGGTTTCGCGTGAAAGCGGTGCGGAGCAAGTGGCGGATTGTCGAACCGATGATTCCCCCGCATATCGGATTGAAGCGGATGATCGATCTCGTTCGTGAAGCGGAAATCAAGGAAACGGATGCCGAGAAGCGCGGCAGCCTGGCGGCCCTGGGAGAGACATTGCGAAAGGTCAAACCATGACGAAGATTCCGGTTGATTTGTTGATTTTCGATTTGGACGGCACGTTGATCGAGTCGAAGTGGGACATCGCCCATTCGGTCAATCTCACGCTCGTTGAGTTGGGTTTGCCGGAACGCCCGTTGGAGGAAATATTCGGCTTTGTCGGTGATGGGGTGAAGAAATTGCTGCGGCTGGCCGTGGGTGAGAGCAACCGCGTCAGTTTTGATGAGGCCCTCAACGTGTTTCGCGGCCATTATCTCGAACATTGCCTGGACCGCACCGTGTTTTTCCCTGGCATCGAGCCGATGCTGCAGCACTTCTCTCATAAGCACAAGGCGGTGGCGACGAACAAATCGATCGAATACACCCGCGTGATTCTCAACGGGCTGGGGGCGCAGCATTTTCCCTGGGTCGTCGGGGGAGACAACGGGTTTGGCCTGAAACCGGAGCCTGGTATGCTGTTGCATCTGCTCGAGCAGGTGAAGGTGCCCAAGGAGCGCGCGATTCTGGTCGGCGACAGCACCAACGACATCAACGGCGGACACAACGCCGGCATTCGCGTCTGCGCCGTGGGCTATGGAATGGGGAACCGGGAGAAGATGGCAGCCTGTGAGCCCGATTGGTTCATCGAACGACCGGAACAACTGATGGAGATATTTACATGAACACTCATGCGTCACGGTGTACTCCAGACGGATTTCTCACGAAGCGAGCGCTGGCCCTCGTCGTTGTGCTGGTGTGTAGTCTTAGCCCGGCTCCGAACCAGTCGATGGCAGAGGGGCCGAGTCTTGCCGACCGGGTGATCGAACATAAGCTGGCGAACGGCCTGACCGTCCTGATGGTCGAGCGCCATCAAACGCCGGTCGTGTCGATCAACATCACGTTCGGGGTCGGCGGGGTGAACGAACAGGTGGGTCAGACCGGTTTGGCCCATCTCTATGAGCATATGGCGTTCAAAGGCACGCGGACCGTCGGGACGAAGGACTATGACAAAGAGAAACTGACGCTCAACGAGCTGTCCCGTGTGGGGACTCTCCTTGATCAGCGGCAGCGCGAGTTGGCCAAGAAAGGTTCTGCCGTGACGCCGGACGAGCAGGCCGCGCTTGATGCCTTGCAGAAACAGGTCACCGACCTGCAAGTGCAAGCGGGCCAGTATGTGGTCGGCAACGAAATGGCGCTGCTCTATCAGCGCCACGGCGGCGTGGGGTTGAACGCGTCGACCGGCAAAGATCTGACGCGGTATACGATCAATCTGCCGGCGAACCGCCTGCCGCTCTGGGCGGCGATCGAAGCCGACCGCATGGCCAATCCGGTGCTTCGAGAATTTTACAAAGAGCGCGGCGTGGTGATGGAAGAACGGCGCCTACGGAACGATGACAGTCCGAACGGCCTGCTGTTCGAGACTTTCACCTCGGCGGCCTTCCGCGCGCATCCTTATGGCGTGCCAACCATTGGGTGGGGATCGGATATCCTGTCGCTGACCCCGGCGGCCACCGAGGCCTTCTTCAAGACCTACTATGGGCCGAATAATGCCACGATTGCGCTCGTAGGAGACCTCAATCCGAAAGACGTAATTGCGCTGATCGAACGCACGTTCGGGAAGATTCCTGCGGCGAGCGCGACACCTGCGATCGTGACGGTGGAACCGGAACAGCGGGGCGAGCGCCGCGTCGAAGTCGAGTTCGATGCCGAACCGATCGTGGCGATCGGCTATCACAAGCCGGGCTTGGGCCATCCGGACGACGATGTGTTCGACGTCATCGATGAAATCCTGACCGACGGGCTGACTTCCCGCCTGCAGACCACCCTGGTGAGAGAAAAACAATTGGCCGCGTCTGTCGGTTCCGACGCCAATTATCCTGGAGTCCGCGCCCCGAACCTGTTCATTCTCACGGCGACGCCGCTGGCGCCCCATACCACGGCCGAGGTGGAAGCGGCGATTTACGCAGAGTTGGAACGGCTCAAGACCGAACCGGTGCCGGCCAAAGAATTACAGAAGATCGTCAACAATCTGGATGCCGACCTGGTGCGGGCCTTGCGGTCGAACAGCGGCCTGGCCTCGCAGTTGGCCTTGCATCAAACCGTGGCGGGAGATTGGCGGCATGTGCTGAAGTCGCGGGACAAGATCGCGGCCGTCACGGCGGCGGACATCCAGCGAGTCGCCGCCAAATACTTTACGAAGTCGAATCGCACGGTGGGGACATTGGTGAAAAAAGCGGCTGACAAACAGATGGCTGGCGCAGGGAGCGAGGTGGCGCGATGATGAAGGGAACGCGTGACATGGTAGGCGTAAGAGGTGCGGGGATGCTGCTGAGTCTGCTCCTGGTATTCGTGCTGGTTCCGTTCATGTCCGCTTGTGCGGGCGAGCTGGCGGTGAGTGATCCGCGCAAGATGACGTTCAAGCCGGTCGAGTTTACGCCGCCGGATCCGGATCGCGTCGTCCTCGACAACGGCATGGTCGTCTATCTTCTGGAAGATCACGAATTGCCACTCATCACGATCACGGCCTCGATGAAGACCGGAGCCTGGCTCGATCCGGCGGACAAGATCGGCCTTGCGGGCCTCACCGGCGCGGTCATGCGGACCGGTGGCGGTGGCGGCCTGTCGGCCGAGCAAGTCGACGCTGAATTGGAACAGTTTGCTGGAGACGTGAGCGTCTCTATCGGCCGGCAGTCCGGCTCGGCCTCGCTCGACGTCTTGAGCAAAGATCTCACGCGCGGCCTCCAGATTTTTGCGGGACTTCTTCGGGCGCCGGCGTTCGAACCGGCGCGCCTGGAGATCGCCAAGTTGCAGGCGCTCGAAAGCGTGCGCCGGCGTCAGGACAATCCCGGTTCGGTCGTTTCCCGGGAATTCGTCAAGCTGCTCTATGGTCCCGATCATCCTTCGGCCCGTGAGGCATCGATTGCCTCACTCACGCACATCACCCGGGATGATGTGGTGGCGTTTCATCGGAGCACGATTCATCCGAACGGCATCATTCTCGGCGTGACCGGCGACTTCAAGAAAGCCGATATGCTGGCGGCGCTGCGCGGCGTCTTCGGCGACTGGCAGAAAGGCGCCGTGCCGGCCCTGGCGATTGCGGATATTCCGGAAAGCGAGGCGGCGAAACCGGCGGTGCGGTTCGTCAACAAAGAAACGTCCCAAACCCATTTGCGCGTCGGCCATTTGTCGATCAAAGAGCAGGATCCTGACTATGTGGCGCTGGCCATTGCCAATGACATTTTGGGCGGCAGCTCGTTCCGCAGCCGTCTCTTCAACGATGTGCGAACCAAGCGTGGTCTGGCTTATTCTGTCGGGAGCCGGCTGAATACCGGGGTGCACGATCAGGGCGTGTGGCTGGTGCGGGCCGAAACGAAGCTCGCGTCCACGCAGGAAGTGGTGAGCCGCTTCATCGCCAACATTGAGCGGATGCGGACAGAATTGGTGACGGATCAGGAGTTGGCCGAGGCGAAAGAAGCCTATGTGAATTCGTTCGTGTTCTCCTTCAGCAGCCCGTCGGCCATCGTGAGCCGCCTGGTCGAGCTGGAGTACGACGGATTGCCCAAAGACTTTATTCAGCAGATTCGCGAGAAGGTGGTGAAGTTGTCGCGGGAAGAGATTCTGGCGGCGGCCAAGAAACATCTCTATCCGGATCGCTTGAAGATCGTGGCGGTCGGATCGGGCGACGCACTGCCGAAAGTGCTCTCCACGTTCGGTGAAGTGAGAGAGATCAAGCTAACTCCCGAAGGGTGATCGCGCTATGCCGTTAGAAGACGAGCTTTGCGATATCCTGAAAAAA
>JBEBHO010000276.1:0-2325 GCA_040081095.1 Nitrospira sp. | reverse complement strand
ACGCTCGTGATGGTCTTTCACTGTCTGGAGGCGCGCCTGCAGGCCATCGGGCGTTCTGGTAAAGGCCAGGGCCTCGCCGAGAAGCAGGGCTTGAGCCGGTACCAATCGTGCGATCGGGGTATTGGCCAGTTCCATCGCCTGGCGCGCTTCGTCCTGAGCCTGCTGCAGCCAGGGATGATCATAGCGCCGCTCCCAACTTACCCATTGAATGCGGTCCCAGGCGAGGTCCGCAAGCAGCCGGCTGCGTACGGGCAAGTCCTCTGTCTTGGTGGCGCGTAAGAGGGACTCATGGAGCGCGAGGGCCGCTGGCACATCGTTATTCCACCGGTGCAGCACTCCCAGTTGGCGCTGTAATTCCGGTGACGCGGTTCCGGTCCCGCCGGCCGCTTCAAGCGCTTGGAACGCGGCATAAAAGGCTTCTGCTGCAGGGGAATGTCCGACGGCGACGTCGGTCAATTCCTGGCGCCATGTCTGCGCCTGCAGATTCCAGTACAGTTCCGCCACTTGCCGCTTCATGGCTTCATCAGGCGCGCTGATCCCGGCTTTGGCCAGTCCTTCGAAGAGAAACTTTTCGAATGCCAGACTGCCCAGCTGGCCGTTCACGTGAGGGTCGGTGGGATCGAGGAACAACAGGGAGGCCAACAGCGCCCGCTTCTCCTGCTTGTCCGCTGTCAGTTCCGCTTGCTTGAGTAGGGCCGTGTAACGCTCGCCTGCCAGGGCCCGTGTCCACCATCGGGCGGAGCCCAGGACGAAGTGCCCTCTGATCTCCGGCTGAAGCGAGGCGTCGGTCGGGTTGATGCCATAGGATGTGGCAGGAATGTGCGGCGCATCGGGGAGGACTTCGTTGATGACGGCGCGATCTTCCGCGTAGCCGAGGCGGCGCAGATTGCTGACGACGACCAGCCGGATGAGGACGCTGTGAACCGGCTGGTAGCGGCGCGCCGACCCGCTGGCCCACCAGACTTCATTGGGCGCCAGAGCGATGGGTGCGGCGAAGGGATCTGGATAGGTGACGGCCAATTCGATCAGCGTGCCGCCGACTGTCGAGGGTGTGGCGGTTCCCTGCCCGATGGCAATCGGACGTGTCGGGGAGACGGTGCGGAGTTCGACCGTCGGAGGTGTTTTGAGGCTTGACCGGACCGCAGCGGGCGACAGGAAGAGCGCGGGTGGATAGTCTTTCCAGAGGCTGGCGTGGCGATGGGTTTCTGACAGCAGGCCGAGGCCGCGCCCGCGCGCAGTCGGTCCGAGCACACCCGGTTCCGATGTGTCTTCGATCATGGCCCGATAGGCGTTCATGGTGTCGTCGTAGCAGGTGCGCGCAATCCGTGTCCGAGCGTCCGGCGAACCGGACGCCTGCGCGCGCAAACGGCTGAGGCAGCCTAAGTCGAGACGGGCCCAGTCCTCGACGCGGCCCGCTGCCAAGGCTTCGGCGTATCGCAATGCCAGGCGGGCCGATTCGTCTGCGCGGGCTTTCCCCTGTGTCTGTCCGGCCTCCGCCAATCCGCCGTCATGCAGCGTGGTTCCCGTCGCCGCCAGCAAAACAACCAGACACGTTCTGAGATAGGTGTGCGTGTGCATAGCGCCTCGATTCTTTTCTTATGGAGCGAGTGAATAGTCCGGCTTTCCCCCGTGAGGGTAGGTCCGCTTGCAGCGCACGATCAGGGTTGATGTGCCCCGTCCTCCCACGCATTGATTGAGCGCCGGCGCATACTCCACCGTACCTGCCGGCGTGACGTCAAAGGGGAAATCGAAGGTGAAGCTGATAAACTTGTACCGGCCTGGTTTTAGCTGAAGCATCCGGGGATCCGTCGTCCGATAGGCATCGGACGTTTCCGGATCGGACGTCCAGATGGACGGGGTCACGCCCGGCACGTGCCACCAGCTTTGCGATACGATCGCTGTGGCATCGATCGTGATCGCATGCTTCTGTTCGTCCGCCTGGAGTGGTTCCGCCTTTGCCGGAATTCCCCAGTCGGCACAGACAAGCAGGTTGGTGAGGATAATGGCTGCCAGCGTGGTGGCTCGCCCGATGGGCCGTCTGAGAGGGAAGTCAGTCATAGGCGCCTATCGTCCTTTCGTCGCAATCGTGGCAACGCCGGGTGTGTCGCGAAAGATTTCTTCGACCGCGCGGCTGTCCCACTCGGTATGTGTCTCCAGTCGCAAGGCCCGCAGCACCGTGGCACCGGTATCGACGATTGAAACGGGCTGGTGAATCGCATGCCCATTCTTGATCCCGGCTCCGGAGGCAATCCACGGGACGGGCGATGTGGCCGTCCCGGACAGCCCCTGCGCCGCGCCGGTCCCGCTCAAAGAGGTCACGAACAC
>JBEBHO010000141.1:0-2329 GCA_040081095.1 Nitrospira sp. | reverse complement strand
CGGGATGCGTTGATCAGCCGAACGGGTTGCCGCTTTGAGGAATTACCCGTCGGGGCTCGTGTGGGATCGAGCAGCTTGCGCCGGCAGTCGCAGTTTCTTCACGCGCGACCGGATCTCCGGATCGAGATGCTCCGGGGCAATCTCGATACCCGGTTGAAGAAACTCAAAGAAGGGCAGTTCGATGCGATTATCCTGGCCGCTGCCGGGCTACGGCGTTTGGGATGGACGGAAGAAATCACCGAATATCTCGATCCGCAACTCTGTCTCCCGGCTATCGGGCAAGGGGCCTTGGGCATTGAGGGGCGGTCGAATGATCAGTTTGTGCGCTCCATTCTGAGCCGGCTCACCCATCCGCCGACGCAGGTGGCGGTGACGGCGGAACGAGCGTTGTTGCATCGACTGGAGGGAGGCTGTCAGGTGCCGATCGCGGCCTATGCGACATTGATGAACGACCAGGTGCATCTGGAGGGGCTGGTGGCGAGTGTGGACGGCAAGACCGTCATTCGAGATGCCGTGCAAGGGACGAGGGCCGAGGCGCAGGTCTTGGGTACCAGGTTGGCGGAGCGGTTGCTCGCGCGGGGTGCGGACAAGATTCTGGGCGAGATTTATGGAAGGGCCTGATGGCAGGTAAGCCACGAATAGGCAGAGTCTATCTGGTCGGGGCCGGGCCGGGAGATCCGAAGCTCCTGACCTTGCGCGGCAAGGAATGCCTTGAGCTGGCTGATGTTGTGTTCTACGATTACCTCGCGAATCCTGCGTTGTTGTCGCATGCTCCGCTCCAGGCCGAGCGCATTTACGTGGGTCGGCGGGGGCGCGGACAATACCAACCCCAAGAAACCACGAACCGCATGCTCATTGAGCGGGCGACGCAGGGACAGGTCGTGGTCCGCCTGAAGGGCGGCGATCCGTTTGTATTCGGTCGCGGGGGAGAAGAAGCGGAAGCGTTGGCTGCCGCGGGAGTGTATTTTGAAGTGGTTCCCGGTGTGACTGCGGCTGTAGCCGCTCCCGCCTATGCCGGAATTCCCGTAACCCATCGGACGATGGCATCGACCGTGACGTTTGTCACGGGCCATGAGGATCCCGATAAGCTCACCACCGCGCTCGAGTGGCCACGGCTGGCCAGTAGTCACGGCACGCTGGTGTTCCTGATGGGGATGAAAAACCTTCCTTCGATTGTGTCGAATCTTATCGCCGAAGGCCGTCCGGCGACGACCCCGGTCGCATTAATTCGATGGGGAACCAAAGCGGCGCAACGCACCGTAGTCGGGACGCTGGCCGATATTGTGGAGCAGTCCCGGCAGGCGAAGTTGGAGCCACCGACGGTCGTGGTCGTCGGAGAGGTGGTCAGGCTTCGAGAGCAGTTGAACTGGTTCGAGCGGCGGCCGCTGTTCGGAAAGCGTGTGTTGATGACGCGTGCGAAAGAGCAGGCGGGAGAGCTGGCAGGCTTACTTGCAGCCGCCGGCGCCGAGCCGATCGAAGGGGCCACGATTCGCATCGTCGAACCGAATGATTGGGCGCCGGTCGATCGAGCGATTGACGCGCTCGGCCAGTATGACTGGGTGATTTTTACCAGCGTCAATGGCGTTGCGCACTTTATGAAGCGGCTGCAGAAGTGCGGGCATGATGCGCGCAGTTTTGCGGGTCGACGCATTTGCTGTATCGGGCCCCGCACGGCTGAGGAGTTGGCGGCGTATGGCCTCAAGGCCGATGTGGTCCCGGCTGAGTATCAGGCCGAAGGGGTGCTGGCGACGCTGGCTGAGTCGGATCTGTCACGAGCCCGTGTGCTCATCCCGCGCGCCGAAGTCGCGCGCGAGCTCTTGCCTGAGGAGTTACGGTCTCGCGGCGCAGTGGTCGATGTCGTTCCTGTGTATCGTACGGAAGTTCCACGAGACTCCGTCGAGAGCTGGAAGCAGTTGCTGGTCGACCAGGAGATCGAGTGTGTGACCTTTACCAGCTCGTCAACGGTCCGAAACTTTATTGAGTTGGTCGGGGGTGAAGCGCAGGCACGGGTCCTGGTACAATCGGTCGCGGTAGCCTGCATTGGACCGATCACGGCACAGACCGCACGAGAGGCAGGATTGTCGGTTGCGGTCATGCCCAACGAGAATACGATCCCGGCGTTGGTCGAGGCGATGGCAGGATATTTTGGGAAGAGCGTGCCGGTAGCTACGGCAACGGCGCCGTAGCGGTGTGATGACGGGCAGATACACAGCAAAAGGGAGGAGTATCCAATGGTTCCTGTGAAATCGTTCATGATTCCTCGAGAGAAATTTGTCACCGTGGCCCGTGATACCGACGCCCAGACGGCGGCGCGGATTATGCGTGATCG
>JBEBHO010000338.1:0-2338 GCA_040081095.1 Nitrospira sp. | reverse complement strand
GGAACAGCAGGAATTAGCCCCCGTTGAGTCTCCTGAGGCGAAGGACGTTCAGGAAGTTCCGCCGCTCTCTATCCCCGACTATGTGCATGAACTGGTGACTCGGGCCAGACAAGCCGCCGGTCGCCTTGCCACGCTTTCCACGGTGGTGAAAAGCAACGCGCTGATCGCGATGGCCGATGCGCTTGACGAGAAACAGGCCATTCTTCTGGAGGCTAACGCAAAGGATGTTGAAGCCTTTGGGGATGAACCGGACAAGGCGGCGATGGCCGATCGCTTGCGGCTCACGGAGCAGCGGATTGCCGACATGTCGGCCGGAATCAGGGAAGTCGCCAAGCTGCCGGACCCCTTAGGCGATATGCCGAAGATGTGGACGAGGCCGAACGGCATGCAAGTGGGCCGGGTGCGTGTGCCCATCGGCGTGATCGGTATCATCTATGAGTCCCGTCCGAACGTCACAGCCGATTCTGCCGCGCTTTGCTTGAAGTCCGGCAATGCCTGTGTGCTTCGCGGAGGCAGTGAAGCGATTCATTCGAATACGGCCATTGCCGCCGTGTTGGCCGAAGCTGCGGAGAAGGCCGGGATTCCCCCAGGCGCCATCAGTTTTATCGATCGTCCGGATCGGGAACTCGTGCCGGTCCTGCTGAAGCAGGATCGCTATATCGACCTTATTATCCCGCGTGGCGGTCCCTCTCTCATGAAGACGATTGCCGAGCATGCCACCATTCCCGTCGTCAAGCATGATGCAGGGATCTGTCACATCTATGTGGATGCGGATGCCGATCAGGCGATGGCCGAAGCAATTTGCGTGAATGCCAAAGCCCAGCGGCCCTCGACGTGCAATGCGATGGAGACTCTGCTCGTCCATCAAACGATTGCCCGGACGTTTCTCCCGCGTCTCATGGAAAAGCTGCAAGCGGCTAAGGTGGAAGTGCGCGGCTGTCCCAGGACATGCCAATTACTGCCAGAAGCCAAGCCGGCTGCCGACGATGATTTTGGGAAAGAATTTTTAGAGTTGGTCTTGGCGGTGAAGGTCGTAAAGAACATGGACGACGCGATGGAGCACATCGCCAAGTTCGGGTCGCAGCACACCGAAGCCATCATCACAACCAACTATCAGCGGGCCATGCGGTTCTTGCGTGAAGTTGACGCGGGGGCAGTTTTAGTCAACGCGTCCACCCGGCTCAACGACGGCTATCAGTTCGGGCTTGGCGCTGAGATCGGTATCAGTACCTCCCGCATCCATGCCCGTGGCCCTATGGGATTGGAAGAGCTCACCTGTTCGAAGTTCATCGTCTTGGGGAGCGGCCAGATCCGCGAGTAAATGGCTAGCGACCCTGTTCGTACCGCACTAGCGTCTTCCGACTGTCTCCGGTTTCCTGCCAATCAGACGTTGGCTCATCAGTTCGATCAGTCCGGCGGGCGTGTCGTTCGCCAGCCTACCGGTCATCTGGTCTTCTATCGGCCTGACGGCCGGCGGTTTCTTGCAACAGATCCTCAAGGCCATCCCTTGCATGAATGCGAGTGGGGGGTGGACGCTCGTGGAAGAACGGTGCTGGTTTGCGCTCGCCTTCGGCTGGATTGGGGGCGGTGGGTCGGGCTGAAGCCCGGTGGATTGCTCAATGAAACCCGCCTGAATCTGGCAACGAAACCTGGCTGGCAGCGCCTGAAAGCAGAGGATCTTCGGCACATGGCGGCGCAGGCGATGCGGGTGCCGATCGAAGAGGTCCGGTTTTTCTACGGCGACGAAGATCTCGTCATTGACGCCCATGGTCAGGCGACGATTCGGCACAGAAAAGACGCGTTCTATGTGCTGGAAGACGGCACGTTCGAATCGGCTCGCTTCATGTCCTGCATGGGGGCCATGCATTGGGAACAGATCGATTTTCTACCCGTCGTTGAACTCTTCAAGTCGCTCCTGCCAGGAACCGGGTCGGCGGCATTTGAATTGATTCGCGGGCTCTATGATGATCAGAACGAGGGACAGCCGAGTCCTCGACCGTTGCGCTATCGCGGCATTCCGACCTATCCATCCGAGGCGGCCTTTCGTCTCTTCGGCAGCTTCTTTACGCCGCAGGCCGATGCCGGGGGAGATCCTGTAGTGCTGTTCATGGACCCTTCCCGATCTCATCGGGTCACATGGTTGCCGGCGCCGGCACCGCCGTTGCGCTACTTCGATGAAGCCCACCATCTATGTCTGACGGTGCAGGGAGAGGTGTTGCTGAAGGCGACCTGCGCCGACGATCCAACGGGTTTGTCCTATGTGAATCCCAAGGGACGGCGGATGGCGCCTTGGGATCGCTCGGCTGTCATCGTTGATGGACACCTGCTGCTGAACGAC
>JBEBHO010000297.1:0-8939 GCA_040081095.1 Nitrospira sp. | reverse complement strand
GACCTCAGCAACGTTGAGAAACGGAGATTGGCCAGGCTGGGCATCCAGGATGGTGCGGATTTCACGCAGGCGCAGGAACGCGCGACGAAACTCTTCGCCTTTGGCCAGTTCAGAGGATTGTGCGGCAGAGAGCTTGCCGTACTCTGTTCGGATATCGCGGAAGTCTCGCTGCAATGTTTTATGCATGGAACAGGACTCACAATACCACTTCGGGCTCTGGTCGGAAGAGGGCGATAGCCGGTCGTAGGGCCGACCGAAAAAGTCTTTTCCCAGTGAGTACTTGATCACTGGTCCAGAAGCTGCCTGACAGGCATGACACGATCCAGTCGACAGGTCCATTGTGTGCCTCCTCAATAGACATACGCGGGAAATTATTCAATGGCGCGCGCATCTTACACCAGGGGTTTTTAGACTGTCTAGCGGCGGGAGAGGCTCTGCTATAGTTTGGTGAGGAATCGGAGGATTTCGTATGGGAAGCCACCGGTGGAAGGTTCTGAGTGTGATTGTGACGGGGGCGATGATCAGCCCGGCTCTTTCCGCAGCCGAATTGTGGAAATGCACGCAAGCGGGCGGGGCCGTGCTGTTCAGCGATGGCGGAGGAGTCGGTTGCCAAGAAGTGAATGCCTTGCCCGAGCTTCAATCAGTCACAGGCGCGCGCGTGCGGCCCCCGATCCAATCGCAGGACCAGGCTGAGCGTAAGGTCCCGGTGCCGTCTGTGAAGCCGGTGCAGTCACTGTCGTCATCTCCCTTCGTTACGACGGCCCGGGACATTCCCTCGCTCAGCTATCATGATCTTCCTTCCAGTATGCGGGCGCGGGGTTGGAGCATGCCGAACAAGGGCGATATCACGATGGTGCATTTCGAGGTTGCCCATCTCCCTGCCGGAAATGGGCCTCAGATCTCGACTGATGAGCATTTCAAAGGCGAGGCCAGGAGCGCGCTAGGGACCGCCGTATTGGCGGCGGCCAAGGCCACGCAGTATGATCCTCGCTTTCTACAGGTCCGTATGACCATGCCGATCGGTTCGCTATTTATGGCAGGCTTGCGGGTTGATGGACCTAGTGCTGGCGTTGCTTGGACCGTTGCGGTCACGTCGGCCATCTTGGGGGATACGCTGCGTCCGGATGTCTGCCTTTCCGGGACAATGGATCTCCAGCTTCGTGTCGGGTGGGTAGGCGGGCTTGAACACAAGATTGAAGGGTGCCATATTTTGCCCAATTTCCGAGAGATGCTCCTGCCCGCAGGGCAAAACACATTTGCTATTACGGACAAAGGAATGGCACGATCTATCCGGGTGAGGGAAGTGGCGACCTTGGCAGAAGCCTACGAAATTACGACGGGTCAACCACTGAGACCTGCTCCTTAAGAATTGTATGAATATCGGCGTTCCCAAAGAAATCAAAGACCACGAGTATCGCGTGAGCCTGACCCCAGATGGGGCATCCGCTTTGCGCAAAGCCGGGCATGCAGTGTGGGTGGAGCCGTCGGCCGGACAGGGAAGCGGATTCACCGACGAGGAATATCGGCGGGCTGGTGCGACGATCGCCTCGTCCAAAGAAGAGGTGTTTGAGAAGGCGGACCTGATCGTCAAGGTCAAGGAACCGCTCTTGTCCGAGTGCCCGTTGTTTCGTCCCGGACAGGTTCTGTTTACCTATCTGCACCTTGCCTCACTTCCCGAACTCACGAAGACTCTCTTAGAAACGAAGATCACCGCCATTGCCTATGAAACGACCGTAGCGCGCGATGGCAGTCTCCCGATGCTGAAGCCGATGAGCGAAATCGCCGGGCGCATGTCGGTTCAAGTCGGCGCACATTACTTAGAAAAGATTCAGGGTGGGCGCGGAGTCTTGTTGGCCGGCGTACCCGGGGTTGAGCCGGGGAAAGTGGTGGTGCTTGGCGCCGGCGTGGTCGGGGCTTCAGCCACCCGGATTGCAGTTGGCTTGGGCGCGCAGGTGACCGTGATCAATCTGGATCTGGACCGGCTGCGCTATCTGGATGACTTGTATCAGGGGCGTATTGTCACGCGTGCGGTGAATGAAACCGCTGTCGAACAGGCCGTCTGCGAGGCTGATCTCGTAATTGGGGCGGTGCTCGTTCCTGGGGCCAAAGCGCCCAACCTGGTCTCGCGGGCCATGGTGTCCCGCATGAAGCCGGGATCAGTCGTGGTGGATGTGTCAGTCGATCAAGGCGGCTGTTTCGAGACGACAAAGGCGACGACGCATTCCGATCCTGTCTATCTTGTCGATGGCGTGCTGCACTATTGCGTGGCCAACATGCCGGGCATCGTGCCGCGGACGTCCACCTTCGCGCTCACGAATGCGACGTTGCCGTATCTCCTTCGTCTGGCGTCAGAGGGAGTCGATCTAGCGGTTCACTCCGATCCAGGTTTAGCGAAGGGTGTCAACATAAAAAACGGCCAAGTGACGTGCTCCGGAGTGGCTGAAGCACACGGCTTGCGTTTTACCCCCATCTTGTAAGACAATCCGGTTCCCGTTTTTATGAGTCGCCTTGTCGGGGCGTAGCGCAGCCCGGTAGCGCACTGCGTTCGGGACGCAGGGGTCGAAGGTTCAAATCCTTTCGCCCCGACCACACCGCTCTCTCTCGGCCCGGAGCCTCCGCGTTCATGGAGGCGAGGGGCGGGTTCCCCAAGCGTCATTTTCAATTCGCCCCATCGCATCGTTCGAGTCGGCCTCTCGTAGCCAGCGCATCACCGTGATGGGCCGGGCACACAACCGACATGATTTTTCTCGGGTGTGGTCTGCGCGGAAGTCACAGGCACAATGTTCCCACGCGCGGCTGAATCCGCGACAGGCCGGCTCTGGTTGTGTGTTCGTAGGCTCGCGTAGATTTGCAAAACGCGTGACGGGTCTGAGGAGGTGTGAGAGTATTCCACCGTGTTGCGCAATTTGTTGGGGTTCGCAAGGTTGACTCGCGTATGACAGCTCAGGTGCGCGCTCACATTGTGGTGAATGGTCGTGTGCAGGGAGTCGGATACCGGGCCTTTGCTGCCCGAGTGGCTGCGCAGCGCCAGCTGGTCGGCGGTGTGCGAAATCTTGACGATGGTCGAGTCGAGTTGGATGTCGAAGGACCGCGCGAGACGATCGAGGCGCTGCTCACTGAGCTCGGCGTTGGACCTCCGGCCGCACGGGTGACGACGGTGACGGTGGAATGGAATCCGGGAACCGAACGATTTACCGAGTTCCAAATCTGGTACTAGCGAACCGAGTCAAAGGATACCGACCGATATGAGTCGACAGGACGAGGAGCTTCAGGATATGAGTGAAGCCCGACGACAGTCGGCCGATGAGATCGAGGGGATTGAAGTGGACGGTCCGCCTGACCGCGAGGAGAAGTCCTCGAATCGGTCTGAAGGACTGGACACGCTCAAGAGCTATCTGCGCGAAGTGCGTCGCTCGACGCTGCTCAATTTCAAACAGGAACAGGAATTAGGGAAGCGGGTGCAGGCCGGCGATGAGCAGGCCCGGCAGATCATGATCGAGTCCAATCTTCGCCTGGTGATCAGCATCGGCAAGCGGTACATTAATCGAGGCTTTCCGTTTTCGGATATCGTCGAGGAAGGCAATCTTGGACTGATTAAAGCGGTTGAGAAGTTCAACTATAAGCGCGGGTTCCGTTTCAGTACCTATGCCTCCTGGTGGATCCGCCAATACATTGAACGGGCCATCATCAATCAGGGCAAGCTCGTGCGGTTGCCGGTCCATGTGGTCGAGCGGCTGAACCGGTATATGGGTAAGGTTGAGCAACTGGTACAGGAGCTTGGCCGAGAACCGCTGCCGCACGAAGTCGCGAAAAAGATGAAGACCAACGAGGAGGAGATCCTCGACCTGAAGCAGTTGACCCGGACGACCTGTTCGCTGGATAGTCCCATTAACGATCGCACCGATACCTTCCTGCGCGATGTCATCGAAGATCCCATGTGCATGTCTCCGGACGACACGGCGGACGGGATCCGGCGTCGGACGGAACTGATGAGTTGGGTCAAGGAGTTGCCTGAAAAAGAGCAAACTGTTATTGTGTCGCGGTTTGGGCTCGACGGTGATGAGTCTAAGACGCTGGAAGAGATAGGCCGGGCGATGGGGTTAACCCGCGAGCGGGTCCGCCAGATCGAAACGACGGCCTTAGTCCGGCTTCGGGGCACCATCGAGCGAAAGACCATGACGCAGGCTGACCTGCTGTAGTTTCGGAGACCGCCATCAACTATCAAGCCCTCATTCGCGAAGTGCCGGATTTCCCCAAGCCCGGTATTCTCTTTTACGACATTACGACATTGCTGAAGGACGCAGCGGCGTTTCGCAAGCTGACCGACGACCTCACTGCACGATACCAAGATGCACGGATCGATAAGGTGGTGGGCATCGAGTCGCGCGGGTTTATCTTCGGCGGCGTGCTGGCGGAGCGGCTGAAGGCCGGGTTTGTGCCGGTTCGCAAACCGGGGAAATTGCCGGCCGATTGCTTCGAGGTGAAGTATAGCCTTGAATATGGATCAAACACCTTGGCGATTCATCGGGATGCCATCGGAATGGGAGAGCGCGTGCTGATCGTAGACGATCTCCTCGCCACGGGTGGAACGGCCGAGGCCACCATCAGTTTGGTCCGCCAACTCGGCGGAGAAGTCGTGGGACTCGACTTTCTGGTCGAGCTAAAGGGGCTTAAGGGAAGAGACAAGCTCGCTGGCTATCCTGTGCATTCGACGATCCTCTATTCCTAGGGCCCTCCCGGTTAGTTACCACCAGCCCTTGTCAAAGCCTACATGCCGTGATATAGATGCCGGACTTTTTTTGGGGGGATTCTCTACCCAAGGAGCATTATTCTATGGCTACCAAAGTGCCTGCGAAAAAGAAAACGGAAGCAAAGAAGACCAAGCCGGCCCCTGCGGTTGAGTCCAAGAAGGCTGCTCCTGCTGTCGTCGTGACGGCAAAGGCGGCTCCTGCGCAGATTATCATTGAGGCGATGCGTCCCAAAGAATCGGCAAAAGACCGCGATGCCCGTGAACGCCGCCAAGAAACGTTGCATCAGATGTTGATGGGCAAGCGCCAGGAGATCATCCGCGAGATCGAAGGCAACCTGGGGCAGTCATTGACCGAGGATCAGCAGCGTCGCCTGGAGTCGGCCCGTGACGTCGGTGATCAGGCGTTGATGGATCTTGATCGTGAGCTCGGCATCTCTCTCATGGAGATGCGGAATCGCCGTCGGCAAGCCATTGATGAGTCGCTCAATCGTCTACGTGACGGCACCTATGGCATGTGCGCCGAGTGCGGAATCGAGATCAGCGAGAAGCGGCTTCAGGCCGTGCCCTTTGCTAAGCTCTGCGTCGAGTGCCAGTCCAAAGCCGAGTTGCTGGAAAAGATTGAAAAAGAAGAAGATCGCGATTGATCGCGCTCTTCTTCCCGTGCCCCGTCATGTGCTGAGCCGCGCCACTTTTTCTTTTCGGTGCTGCACGAAATCTCATGCCGGGGCTGATATCTCCTGTTTCCCTTCCATCCATGCCGCATGACGCAACACCCCAGCGACGTGCCGTCGTCCTCCTGAGCGGAGGGTTGGATTCGACGGTCACGGCAGCCGTGGCCAAGCAGGAGGGGTATGACCTCTTTTTGCTGACCATTGCCTATCGCCAACGGCACGCAATCGAGATCGAACGAGCCAAGCAAGTGGCTGCAGCACTTTGCGTCAGCCATCATATCGTGGTGGACGTCGATCTTCGGGCTCTAGGAGGATCAGCGCTGACCGGAGATCTGGCCGTTCCGAAGGATCGCCAAGATCAGGACCGGACGCAGGGGATTCCGGTCACCTATGTCCCGGCCAGAAACCTGATCTTTTTATCGTTGGCTGCGGCCCATGCCGAAGTCGTGGGAGCATCGGCTATTTATTTCGGAGCCAATGTGCTGGATTACTCAGGCTATCCCGATTGCCGTCCGGAATTCATCCGCGCATTCGAGCAGGCTGTGGCGGCCGGCACGAAGAGCGGTGTCGAGGGATCGCGCCTGGAAGTCTGCGCTCCATTGTTGACGCTGTCCAAGTCGGAGATCATTCAACTGGGCCTGAGACTCCAGGCCCCGCTCAAGCTGACGCATAGCTGCTATGATCCGATCGGATCGCTGGCCTGTGGCCGTTGTGATAGCTGTCTCATTCGCCGTCAGGGATTTGCTAGTGCGGGAGTTGAGGATCCGGTCGCATATGCGGTACTCTGAGGATGTTGAAACAAGCCGCCAGCGTCGTTCTCGCATCCCTCGGACCCTCAACGTACATGAAACAGTACGCCTCGGGCCCTCGCTCGCTGCGGCCTTGCTGAACGGCTGGTTTGAACATCCTCTAGGAGTGCTCAATACCCATGTCTCCCGAAGAATTTTTCATGTATCTGACTATCGGATTGATCGTCCTCGTGCCGGTCGGCGCGCGACTGTATCGCCGTATCACGTTGGCTAAAACCCAGGCGATGTTGCAGGAGCAATTTGGAAAGCCCTCCGCGCCGTCCGATCCATCCACTCCGAAGGGATAATCTCTCGATGAAAATCTTACGGTTGTCTGGTATCGCCGTCTTTTTATGTGTCGTAGGTGTGGCTCCGGCCTGCAGTCAAGGGGAGCCCGCACCGAAGGCCGTGGCAACCGGCGCGGTGCCCGCCGAATTGCAGACCGGCGAAGCCAAGTTTAAGGCCAACTGCTCAGCCTGCCATGGCGTCGGTGGAGTCGGGACAAGTCAGGGCCCCCCGCTGGTCCATAAAATTTATGAACCGAACCATCACGGCGATGCCGCGTTTCAGCGAGCCGCGGCTAACGGTGTCAAAGCGCATCACTGGGAATTCGGCAACATGCCGAAAATCGACGCGGCCACACCCGAAGATGTCGATCAGATCATCAAGTATGTGCGTTGGTTGCAGAAGCAGGCCGGTATTTTCTAGCGACCTTCCAGGCATCTCTTCTTCCGTCGTCTGTTCTCCTTGATCCGCTACGTGGTCTCCCGCCCCGGTTTGACAATCCGTCAAAGCGCTTCGTAAGGTATTGCCATGAGCTTGATTTGTGGCTGATAGGCGCCGGCTATTCAACTGTCATCGTCTTGCGCCGTCTTGCATGGAGACGGGGCTAACCGAGGAGGAGCGTATGAGGAGAGACGCGAGGAGCCTGTGCGGAATCGTGTTGGCGTTCGGATTGATGGCGGTAGGGACTGGCTGTGTGGCCATCGAGGCGGGTCACGAGGGGGTGCTGGTCGAACAGCCGTTCTTCTTCGGCCATGGCGGTGTGGATCCGGTGCCCACCAAGACGGGCCGCGTGATCGTGGCGCCCACCACGAAGGTCGTCGATGTCGATATTCGTCCGATTCAGTACTCCGAGCATTTCGATATCATCTCGTCCGAAAACGCGCCAGTTTCCTTCGATGCGTTTCTGATCGCCAATGTCATTGAGGGGAAATCGCCGGAGCTGGTCAGCAAGTACGGGCCCAACTGGTATGCCAACAATGCCAAGGAAGCGTTCCGCACATTCGTCCGTGAAGAAGTGCAGAAGTACCCGCTCTTTCAGCTGACAACCGATCCGACCACCAGACAGAAGTTGCAAGATGCCATTGCCAAAGAAGTGCAGACCAAGCTGATCGAGAAGCAGGGCATTCCTGTCCGGCTGAATCGCGTGGTCGTCGGGAGCATTCTTCCCCCCAAAGGCGTGGTGGAGCAAACGACGCAGACCATCATTCAGGAACAGCGCAAGATTACGATGGTGGAATTTCAAAAAGCCGAAGAATCTCGTGAGAAAGCCGAAAAGCAACGCGGCATCGCCGATCGCGCCTATCGTGAATCCCTCGGCCTGACCGCGCCGGAGTTTGTCGACCTCCGCCGCATCGAAGTGCAAAAAGAAATCGTCCAGCACTCACCGGCGGCCCTGACCGTCATCATGGGTTTAGAGCGAGTCGGCATCAACATGCCGCCGCTGGCAGCCGATAAGTAGATCCACTCTAGTTGTCCAGTTAGATCCAGGCCGGAGGAGTCAGTCGATGCTGATTCCTCCGGCCTTTCTCATTTGACGCGGTCTATGCCTCGCGTGGCTTCCTGTGTCGGAGCGTTGCTCTCGTGAGCATGCAGGCGAACAGCGTACTTCAGTTCTTCCCTCAAAATGCATCCATTTATTTAAACCTTGCAGGGGCATTTGTAGCGCAAAGGTAGTAGCGATGAGCCGAAAAGGCTTGATCTTGTCTCGCTCTCACTATATAGCAAGACGAAGAGATTATGACGCGAATGGAATGAAGTGCTACTCGAATGGTGTGCAATGTCTCCTATCGGTCAGTGAGCGGGACCGGCCAGGAGATGTGAATGGGTGAAGTGTAGGACGTTCTCTGGTTAGAAATCGGTGGACTGTGCGCGATTCCCAACGTGTACACCTGCACGATCCACTACAAGGAAGGGATGAACATGGCTGATATCTACGGGACCTCCGGCAACGAAACCCTGAATGGCACGTCTGATAATGACAATATATACGGGTTGGCGGGGAATGATGTGCTCAACGGCGATGCCGGGAACGATGTCCTTGATGGGGGCACCGGCAACGATCTCCTGCAGGATGGCAGCGGCAGCGACACGTACGTGTTCGGCGTGGGGAGCGGGACCGACACCGTACAGGACTGGGGCTGGGACGTGGCCGACGTGGATACGGTGTTGGTGACGCAGGGCGTAACTCCGGCCACGCTATTGGTCACCCAGGACTGGGCGACGGGTGGGGCGCTGACGCTACGGCTGGCGCACAGTGACGATCAGCTGCAGATCCAGGGCTACAACGCCATCGAACAGATTCAGTTTGCCGATGGGACGGTCTGGGATCAAGCGGCGATCCAAGCGCGGGTGCAACAGGTGCAGACGGGCACGGCGGGCACGGATTATTTGGGCGGCGGATTCCAGGGCGACTACCTGCAGGGCTTGGGGGGCGACGATACGCTG
>JBEBHO010000240.1:0-2350 GCA_040081095.1 Nitrospira sp. | reverse complement strand
TCGGCGACGCAGAAATACACATCGTCGTCTTTCAGGTCGAACACGTATTTCGTGGTGATATAGGTGCCGACCATGTAGCCGCCGTGGACGTGCACGACACCCTTCGGTTTACCGGTGGTGCCGGAGGTATACAAGATATAGAGCGGATCTTCGGCATCCAGCTTGACGGCTTCGCATTCCGTGGATTCGCCCTTCAACCACTCGTACCAATCGAGCTCCTTGGGAGCGGCGAGCGCGACTTCCGGTTTCTGGCGACGCACCACGATGACGTGCTCGACCGTCGAGCAGGTCTTCAGGGCTTCGTCGACGACTGATTTGAGCGGAATCACTTTGCCACGATCGAAGCCGACGTCGGCGGTGATGACCAGCCGCGATTCGGCATCGTGCACGCGGTTAGCGAGGGCCGGGGCGCTGAAGCCGGAATAGACGACGCTGTGAATCGCGCCGATACGGGCGCAGGCCAGCATGGCGACGATCTGCTCGGGCACTTTCGGGAGGTAAATGGTGACGCGGTCGCCCTTCGTGATCCCCAGTTTCTTAAGGGCGTTGGCGCAGCGATTGACCTCGCGGTAGAGCTGTCCGTAGGTGAAGACGCGTTCGGTATCATTTTCGCCGACCCAGATGACGGCGACTTTGTTTTTTCGTCCGTTTTTGACGTGGCGATCAAGGCAGTTGTACGAGATGTTGCAGGTGGCGCCCACGAACCATTTGGCAAAGGGGTAGTTCCATTCCAGCACCTTGCTCCAGGGCGTGAACCAGTCGAGTTCCTTGGCGACTCCGCTCCAAAAGGCCTCCGGATCCGCGACGGATTTCTTATACTCGGTGTCGTAGTCCTTGATATGGGCGGCGGCTTTGGTTTTGGCGCTCGGCTGGTACGTCCGGCTTTCCTTCAGCAACGTCTCGATATTATTATCACCCATGATGCACGCTCCTCCGCGATCGATAGTCTCACTGGCTCTGATCGATTGATTATGGAGAAAGGGGAGACCCCCTGCAACTATACATTTGTACGGGGATCGGTCCGTTGGATGTGTGACGTCGCACGATACAGGGGATGAGGCCGGTTTCCTTGACAGCCGTCAGGGCGCAAGGGTAGGCTCACTCGGAGCCGATTTTGCCAATATTTTGTGGATTCATCATGCCTATGCGCTTTCGCCGCCTACGTGTTTCGATCCTTAGTCTCGGGCTGTTTCTGCTTGCGAGCTTGAGCGGACTGTCGTCTGCCTCAGCCCAGCTAGGAAAGCCGGAGGGGCTCTACTACAAATCATGGGCGGTGGTGATCGGGGTTGAGCACTATCTGCTGGCTCCGCCGATTCCCGGAGCCATTCAGGACGCCAAGAAGGTGGCGCAAGCCTTTCGTCAGCTGGGATTCGATGAAGTGGTTGAGGTCTACGATAAGGACGCCAGTTATCGCCACCTGCAGCAACTCTTAACGGACATGTTGCCGCGCAAAGTCGGACGGATGGACCGCGTGGTTATTTTTTACGTGGGGCATGCCGGGGTGACGCAAGACGCCGATGGGAAGGATCTGGGCTACCTCGTTCCCTCGGATGCGCAGGTCAATAACGTCGCCAAGTCCATCACCTTCGATCAACTCAAGGAACTGACCCGTCGTCTCGCGGCGAAGCATATTGTTCTCATTCTCGATGCGGGGGTGCGGGGTTGGGAAGCGACGGCCCCTCAACAGCTGTCCCTCGAAGGCCGCCTCTCCCCGGAAGACGATACGGAACGGCGGGCGATGCAGGTCATTACGGCCGGGGATAAAGGCGAGGTGTCCAAGCGTGCCGGGAATGCGAGTCTGTTCGTCACGGCGCTCCTGGCTGGGCTCCAAGGGGCTGCGGACGTCAACAAGAATGGCTGGCTGATGGCCTCTGAGCTGGGCGCCTATCTTGAGAAGGAACTGCCGGGAGTCACAGGCGGGCAGCAACATCCGATTTCCGCCAGGCTGGACGGGGATGGGGATACTATTCTGATCGAAGGACGCAAAGCGGCGTTTGCGCTTGGAGCTGAGCCCCAGACGCCGGCTGAGCGGCAGAAAGCGGCTCAGGCACAGTATGAACAGGCGTTTGCGTTGCTCCAAGAGGGGAAGCGCGCAGAGGAAGCATTGGAACGGTTGAATCGTTCGATTGAATTGAATCCGGAATTCGGCGATGCCTATGTGCTGAAGAGTTATGTGCGGCTGGAGGTTTTGCCCAACCTTGATGATGCCCTCACCGCCGGTCAGCTGGCCGTCAAACACGCACCTACGAATCCTGATTCGTACTATACGTTGGGGTTGATCTATGAAAAGCGCGAGAGCTTTCCCGAAGCCGAACAGGCCCTCTTGCAGGCGCTCAAGGTCAACGCCGGG
>JBEBHO010000069.1:0-8987 GCA_040081095.1 Nitrospira sp. | reverse complement strand
GGCTGGGCCGGCTTCATCAAGTGGCGCGCGGAAGAGCGGGATTACCCCTGGCAGAAGGCTTACCCGGTCGGCCTCGTGAAATTTCTCGCCATCCGCCTCTGGTACGCCAGCGAGCTGGTTCAGAAAACCTGCCGCGAAGAACTCGGCATCGAAGGGCGCTACGACGCCGTCGTCGCCTATATGCGCGAGCACCCCGACGAATACTATTTACGGAGACAGCGGGTCGCCGGACGATTGCCGGCCTTGTATGCCGAGGAAGTGGACCGGCTCCGGCATCACCAGGGAAACGGCTGGGGCCGCGTGATCGAGCGCTACGGGACGGACGTAGTCCCACGGCAGGAAATTGCCGCGCGACGCAGCGCCGCCAAGCGGCTCGTGGCGTTGGCTCGCTCCTTAGGGCTGGATCCAGCCCTCTTGGCCTCCACACCGCACGCGACACTGAAGCAACTCTTCGATTGGATGGAGGCGTTTCCCGAATCCAACCATGGGCCGGTCTGGCTGAAGGCGCTTGAAGCCGCCTACCAGCAACGCCTGTTCGCGCAGTTACAGACACCGGCGTCGCAGCGAATCGTGCCGGCGGACCAGCCTGGTACGAACCGCCCCTATTCGCAATCGATTTATTGTATCGATGTGCGCTCGGAGCCGTTCCGCCGGCATCTGGAGTCCACCGGTCCGCATGAGACCTACGGCTTCGCCGGATTCTTCGCCGCGTTCATTCGTTATCGGGCCTGGGGAAAAGAGCATGACACCGAACAGTTCCCCGTCATCATGCGCGCCAAGAACGAGGTGCGGGAGATTCCCCGAAGTTATCTCGACCACAAGGTGTCGAAACATGAAGCCCGCACCAAGTGGGTCCATGCCGGACATACGCTGCTGCACGATTTGAAAGAAAACGTCGTGACGCCCTACGTCATGGTGGAATCGCTGGGGTGGTTCTACGGCCTGCCGATCTTCGGCAAGACGCTATTGCCGTCGCTCTATCAACGCTGGACGTCCTGGTTGCGGCGCCTGTTTGTGCCGGCCATCGCCACCACCCTCACGGTAGACAAGATGGCCCCGGCCGAGACGGCGGAGATGCTGGCGGCCGAGCATCACGCCATTGTCAGAAAAGTGCTGCACGAGCAGGCGGGGCTGCGCAGTTCGCGCATCACGCCGGCGCTCGTCGAAGCGTTGCGCCAACAGGCGCTGGCCGGGCAAGCGGAATTCGACGCAGCGCTTCTGGACGCCGCAAAACCGGCGGAGCTTTCCCCCGATCTTCTACGCCTGCTCATTGATATCTTGCGACGGCAATACGACCTCACCGCGAGATCGGCGTCCCGCCAGAAGGAGCGGATCACCCGCACCGGATTTACGGTCGATGAACAGACTCTCACGGTGGACACGGCCCTGCGGATGATGGGGCTGACCCAGAACTTCGCCCGGCTCGTGCTGTTTTGCGCCCATGGGAGCACATCGGAAAATAATCCCTATGAGTCGGCTTTGGATTGCGGCGCCTGCGGCGGCAACGAAGGCAAGCCGAACGCCCGCGTCCTGGCGATGATGGCGAACAATCCGCTGGTCCGGGAACGGCTGGCAAAGAACAAACTGGTGATCCCCCCCGATACACATTTTCTGGCCGGGCAGATGGATACGACGACGGACGCGGTTCAGCTCTTCGACCTGGAAGACGTGCCCCCGACGCATCGCGCGGATTTGGCGCGGCTGCAGGAAGATCTCAAAGACGCCTCTACGCTGACAAGTCTTGAACGGTGCACGCGCTTCCCCGACGTCCAGCAGCCGCTGGATGAACAGGCGGCGGAAGCGCACGTGCGGACACGGAGTGTGGATTGGAGCCAGGTGCGGCCCGAGTGGGGCCTCTCCAGCAATACGGCGTTTGTGATCGGACGACGGGAGCTGACGAAAGGGCTCAATCTCGAAGGGCGAGTCTTCCTGCAATCCTACGACGCGCGTCTGGACCTCAGCGGCCGCCTCTTGGAAGTGTTGCTGACCGGCCCGCAAGTCGTGGCGCAATGGATCAACATGGAGCATTACTTTTCCGCCGTCGACAATGACGTGTACGGCAGCGGCAGCAAGATCTATCACAACGTCGTCGGACGAATCGGCATCATGTCGGGGCCCTGGAGCGACCTCCGGCTGGGATTGGCGAGACAGACCGTCATGAACGGCGACATCCCCTACCACGAACCGATGCGGCTGTTGACCATCGTGGAAGCGCCGCGCGCGCGCATCGAGAAGCTGATCGAGCGGCATGAAGTCCTGCGGCATTTTTATCATAACGAGTGGGTTCACCTAGTCGCCCTCGACCCCGATGACCAGACATGGTATCGGTATCGCCCCACAGGCGAATGGGTGCGAATCGATGGGGCTCTCTAAAGGGCGGACATTCTCACGTGGGCGCAGATAAGGGAGGAGCACACAGATGGGCGCGTTGACATTGCATCCGATGAAGGAAATTCGCGTGGTCGTCGCGGGAGAACATCAGGCATTTGTGACCGAGTTGCTGGATCGCGTCAAAGCGACCGGCTATACCATCATCGGCAACTTGTCCGGCAAGGGACACCATGGCATCCGCGAAGCGCACTTCATGTTCAGCGAACAGGAAAGTCTGGAAATGATCATGACCGTCGTGCCGGAGGACAAGGTCGAGCCAATCCTCTCGGGCCTCCGGCCGCTCTTTGACAAGCACTCCGGCGTCATGTTCGTCACGGACGTCTCCGTGAGCCGCCAGGAATATTTCGGGAAGAAGGGCAAAGGGGCCTAACCGGAACAAGCTGAGGCCGCCCTTGTCTTCCACGCTCAGACTTGTCTAGAATGGGCCCCTCGCACAGGGAAAGGGAGCATGTGATGAAGGGCTTACGGTTTGAGCGCATCGGTAAGAACCGCTACTACAACGTGGTCTTCCACATCGGAAGCACCTACATTCCGGTCAGCGACGACACGGTCGAAGAACTCCGGACCCAGAGCCTACTGCCAGCCGAGCGCTTCCTCGAGCTCCTCGTCGATCGCGTCGGCTACTCCTCATACCTCAAAGATCAGATCCGGACGGAATTGAAAAGCTCCGGCGACCCGGTGACACAGATCACGGTCCTTCAGGGCGCCATCCGCGAACTGTAATCGGCTGCTGAAAATCCGACCTTCTCACCCGCCCAACCCCCGATGCGCCGAGACGCATCGTTCCCCGAGCATCGTTCTCGTCTCGAAAGATCCTCTACGTACCCCACTTGGGGAAAGAGCTGTTCCAACAGCTTGGGGTGGGCGGGTGATGACCGTTACGCCTCCTGTGTCTTCTCGCCTGCGGCCTTGCTGATCACCTGTTTGAACAACCGCATATCCAATACTCACCGAAGCATGCTGTGCCTAACGTCGAAGCGTAAGCTAACCGGTGTGCGGCTTATCCGCGCGTCCAGTTGAGCGGCGCGTTATACCGAGTAGCTCCATGAACTCCTCTGGATTGGGCGAGGGCGGACGTTTGTCGAGGTGTGGGATATATCGTGAAGAGTCCGGCCCCCAATCAAAATATAAACCGGTGGATGGCTCTTCTAATTGAGCAGCAACGTCGCTTGTGATCTCAAGGATTTGAGAAAACAATAACGTACGCCCTTTGTCTCCAAGCAGATGTGCGAAGACCTCAAATCGATAGCGCCCTTCTGTGAAACGGAAGGAGCTTCCGTCTTTTGGCGTGAGAAAATGGTGGTTCGTGGCAACACCATTTTCGCCAACGAACCACCCACTCCCTCTTACTAGCTTATCGTCGCCGTACACCCAGATGTTGAAGTTTTGATGGGTTTCATTTCGTGATAGCGCGACATGGATGCTCTCGATTACGCGGCCACGCTTAGACGTAGAGAAAAGTAGTGTCCGTAAAAAGACCTTGGGTAGTGGCGTCTCATCGCGCAAACGCGGTGAGTCCTGTCCGAAAAAATCACGGTCGGCTGTGTCATCTTGACTGTGCCGCGCCGGAAAAGCGTCAACCATGCCGTCGTTGCTGATACGGCTAAAGCGAGGACTGAAATTGTGATTCCAATGGTTTCTGTCATCGGGTTGACCTTGTGAGTATGCTGACCAGCTAAGTTCCGCTATAGCTGCAGAGCCATAATTCCAGCGTGGCGGCCTAGATTAGCTCCAACAAACATCGTCGAAGACTACTCTCTCCCTTCACACCTAAGAAAATAGTGCGTATGGCAGCAGCAATGCTTCACGGCCTTGGTGTGGTTTTCCATCGCGCTCTGGCGCTTGCCGCGTTCACCTGACGTACACCACTCCGGGAAGATCCTTGAGATCGGCGTCGCCAGTTACCACCTCGGCCTCATGGTCCCTTGCCGTCGCATAGACAATCGCATCGGCCATGGCAAGGCCATGACGTAAGCTGATATCCGCTGCGAGATATGCCACGGACTCGGTGAGCGGGATGACCTCTGTCATGTGCATCCGCCCCACACAGAGCAACGCCATCTCTTCGCCAAACTCCCGTTTGATTCGTTTATAGACTTCGTACAGAACGATGGTTGGCGTAATGAGTGTGTGTCGAGCGGTGAGATAGGTTTCGTAGCGGTCAGCGAGAGGACTGCTCGTAAAGAACTCGATCCATCCACTGGAGTCGAGCAGGACTTTCACATCCGATCCTTCTTCTCTCGAAGATCCGTCTTTGACATGCCTTTGAGTATCCCCTTGAGAGACTTGAGGGGAACCTCGGGGACCAGGGTGATGACGCCCCCCTTTTCGATGACCTGCAAGCGTTGCTGAGGAACCAGGTGGAGTTTATCCCGCACTTCTTTCGGGATCACAATTTGAAACTTCGGCGAGATTGTCGTGGTAGCCATCTCGGCCTCCTTACCAATCAATGATCGATCATTGTATTGTAATACCGGCTGACCGTCAAACGACGCATCGAACTATCCCGAACCAGGCACACCCCTAATCCGGCACCTGACCTTCCTGAAACAGCTGATTCATGATCGCGTTGCGCATTTCTGGGTCGCGGTAATGTTTCACGGCTTTGGTGTAGTTTTCCATCGCGCTCTGGCGCTTGCCGCGGATGGCGTAGAGTTCGGCGATGCCGTGGTAGGCCCGGGGGTCTTCATCGTTGCACTTCAACGCGCGGCTGAAGAGTTCCTGCGCGTCCTGGAACTGCCGCTTTCTGAGCGCAAGCCAGCCGAGCGCCGAGTGCGCCGATCCGAATTCGGGGTTGGCTTCTTGCGCGTCGCGATAGGCTCGTTCGGCCAAATCTAACCGTCCGCGCGTTTCGTACAACCCGCCCAGCGCGAAGTGGACTTCGGCGTCTTTCGGATTCAGCTTCAACGCGGTTTTGTACGATTGCACCGCCGGTTCCATCTTGCCCTGCTCCGCCAGAGCGCAGGCGAGGTTGGCATGCGCAATGTGATCGTTGGGGTTGAGCTTGATGACTTCGCGATATTGCGGGATGGCCATCTCCAGCCGGCCCTGCTCCTGATAGGCCACGCCGAGATTGGTGCGGGCGGGGGCATACTCGGGCGCGAGGCGCACGGCTTCGCGGTATTCTTTGATCGCCATTTCGAGGTGATTCGCCCGCTCGTGGATCTGGGCGAGAAAGTAATGCGGATAGGCGGACTCCGGCGCGAGCTTCGCCGCCTCTTTGTACGATTTCATGGATAGTTCCGACTCGCCGGACTGGGCGAGGAAGAGGCCCATGATCAGATGGGCGTGGGCATTGTCCTGCTGCTTGCCGACAAAGGCTTCCACCCACTGCTTCACCTCGGCAATGTGATGTGCCTCATGCAGACAGCGCGCATGGGCCTGCCAGGCCTCGGCAAACTGCCCGCGGACCAGATGCACGGCGTTCAGCGCAAAATGAGGACGGGGATCCTGTTCTTTCCCTTCCGGAAGATGGCGAGCCCAGGCGCGAGCCTCTTGCTCGGCGAGATCCCATTGCCCGGCAAGGAGAGCTGTTTCACATTGTGATTGGTAATCGGGCATGGGGTGTTGGGTGTTGATGCCTATCTGGTCAACGTATCTTCGATGTCAGGAGAGGTGGCCTGGATGCGATCGCCCAGCATCGGATACCGCGCGGCCAATTTCTGTTTCATCAGCCAGGCGATGGTGCGATAGGACCAATGGCCTTTCACGCCGGACCGGAGCTTGGCAATGTATTCCGCTTCGGCATAGTCCATCTTGAAGAGGCAGCGGACTTTGAAGCCGAAGGGAATGGCGTAGAGCGATCCTTCGGCGCTGGTCTTTTTTAATTGCTCGATGTCGGTGCGCACGGCATCCATGGCCTGCCGGTATTCGGAATCGAGTCCCGCCTGCACCAGCGGCGGCGGCACATCGTAGCCGTGGACCGTTGTGAAGTTTTGCTGGATCTGCTGGCAGCGCCGGTGCCGGTGCATATCGCGCCAGCCGCCGATGTCCATCAAGATATCGAAGGTGAAGGCGTAGCCACTGCGGAATTCCTTGATGAGTTCGTCGTAGGGCCCCCGGGAATTCATCCCTACGTCGATGGCATCTTGCTTCTGTTTCTCAGTCCACTCGCGGACGACGGCGAGGATCTTCCGATAGGGAGCGTGCGTGACGCGGTACAGCAACGTCGTGACGATTTCATCGATAGGATCATGTCCCTCGATGAGATCGACCGGTTCCTGTTCGCCCCAGGTCGACGGCTGATCCAACCCGGTCCCCTTCAGCGCCTCTTTCGCATACCGGGCCAGCTCTTGATACACGGAGGCCTGATAGTCGTTCGGTTTGGCGTGGCGCGCGAGGGTCGGGGCCATGGGCTCGGTCATCCCCGCTGCCTGGCCACTCAACTCGCCCCAGAGGTTCATAGGGGTACGCTGGCAGGCATCCTTGAGATCATCGGCGATGAGGCGCAGTTCCGGCAACTGGGAAGAGAGCAGGCGCGTAATTTGTTTTTCCAACGTCCTGATGCTTACGACCTGTCCGACGTTGGTCTTTGCCGCCAGCGGCAAAAGATAGCGCGTGGCGTCGAACGCCCGCGCGGCAATCGTCCGCTGGTAGTCCGCCGGCTTCATCGACTCGGGGCGCGGTTCGCGCTCGGTCAGAAACTGGGTCAGCTGAGGATGCAGGAGGCGATAAACTTCGGAGAGGCTGCGCAAGATGCCTTCGTACGTACCTTCGGTCTCCGACCCGCGCAAGGAGTCCGGGATATACCAGCTGCCGGAGGCAAAATTTTGATAGCGGCTCGACTTCGCCTGCCCGTCCCACAGGGGTTCGTCTTCGAGGCGGATGGCGGCGAGTTCGGAAATGTTTTCAAAACAGATGATGACATGGCCCAGGTCGGCGATCGACGCGTGGCCGTAGTCAAAATAGAACTGGTCCCAGAATTTTTCCGAGGAGTGGCCATGCACCCAGCGGATGCTGTTCTCGATGGAGTCCGGCGAGCGGCTGTACCGCGCGAGGGCGTAGGCGGATTTCTCCGGTGGCATGGGCGCCACGGCGATCACGCGCCGGCTGGATTGATCCTGACTCATCGACTCAAAGACCTCACGATGTAGGAGACGTTCACAAGGGCCGAACTATACCCCCCGACTGCGTGAGGCGCAAGCGCTGCTCCGTTGACTTGGCTCGGAATGCGCCGCTATAGTCCCGACGTTTTGCGTGTGGTGAGGATCGACGATGATTAAGGGTATCAAGGGCGTTAAAGATCTTCTTCCTGAAGAGACCCCGCGCTGGCGCCTCATTGAAGAGAAGGCCAGATTCTGGGCTTCCACGTTCGGATTTCACGAAATCCGCGTGCCGATTTTCGAGCTCACCACGCTCTTTGCCCGCAGTATCGGAGCCTCGACGGATATCGTCGAGAAAGAAATGTACACGTTTCAGGACCGGGACGGCACGTCGCTGACGCTGCGGCCTGAGGGGACGGCGGGAACGGTCCGGGCCTTCATCGAGCACAATCGTGCGGCAGAGCCGCTCCCCCAAAAATATTGCTACCTCGGGCCGATGTTTCGCCACGAACGGCCGCAAGCCGGGCGGCTGCGGCAATTTCACCAGTTTGGCGTGGAATCCTTCGGCATGGCCGATCCGCGGGCGGATGTTGAAACGATCGCCTTGCTCTGGCAGTTGCTCTCCGACCTTCAGCTCCCTGCCCTGACCCTGGAGATCAACAATCTCGGATATACGAGCGACCGGGAGACTTATCGACCGGTTCTCGTGGCCTATCTTCGCCAGCAGGAAAGCCAGCTCTGTGCGAACTGTATACGACGGATTGAGACGAATCCGTTGCGCGTGTTGGATTGCAAGGTGCCGGCCTGTCGAGCCGCCACGGACGCTGCACCGACACTGGCGGGGTCCATGTCGGAACCAGCCACGACCTATTTTTCAAAGGTGTTGGAAGGGCTCCAGGCGATCGGGATTCCTTATCAGTTGAACCATCGGCTGGTTCGGGGGTTGGATTATTACTGCCTGACGACGTTTGAAGTGACGACGACTAGTTTGGGCGCTCAGAATGCCGTAGGCGCCGGTGGACGCTATGACGGGCTGGTGGAGACCTTAGACGGGCCGAAGACGCCGGCTGTCGGCTTTGCGGTGGGTATTGAGCGTGTTTCGATGATGCTTCCTGAATCCCTTACTCCGCCTTCCGTCGGAGATAAGACGGTTTACGTGGCAGCCTTCGGCGAACGGGCGGCAATTCAAGGATTGAAGATTCTCCAAGACCTCCGCCTAGCCGGTGTTCGAGCTGTGACGGATTTCCGTTCCGCGACATTAAAAGCTCACCTTCGCCAGGCTGATCGCTTCACCTGTCGCTATACACTGATTCTCGGGGACGACGAGCTCAATAAAGGCTCTGCCATTCTTCGAAACATGGAGACGAAAGATCAACAAGATCTTCCTCTTTCCACTCTGGTTTCCACTCTCATTCCTCTCGTTGCCGGTTCATAATTCAGCCTTTTTTGCGATTGACTTTCCCTGCAAAACTTCGTAGGCTGATCACCTCTGGATAATTATCATAAGTTATTGATTAATTAATATAAATATCTGTGAATTACCTATGAATTCAA
>JBEBHO010000128.1:0-9016 GCA_040081095.1 Nitrospira sp. | reverse complement strand
TTTGCGGGGAAGGCGGCAGAGGCCAAATCTCCGGTCGGTGTCGCAGCGGGTAACGGACACGATCGCCGCCGGAAAGAGGACGATTTCGAAGAGTTCTAGACTCCACCCCTTGCGCGGGGTAGGCAAAGTCTGCCTACCCCGCGCCCTCCGGGCGACCTTCCTCTCTTCCACGAACAACCAGATCGCCTGTTAAAGAATCCACAACAACCGACCGATACAGAGACGCGGGCGCTCTTGCTGCATTCTTCACCGGAGAGGATGACATGGATCTGAAATCCTTCCTTTGGTATGCCGTGCTCACCAGCATTACGGGGGCGTATTTCGTTGCGCTTGCCGGTGTGCGTGCGGCCAAGAGCCACGATGTCTCGCACCACTCCCGCAGAATGATTATTGCCTGCACCGTGGTGGGTATCTGGCTGGTGGCATACGTGCTGAAGCAGGTGATCTTCGGACGAGAGCATTTCGGCGGCACGACAGCGCAGTACTGGAGAATTTATCTGCCGGTGTTTGCCACGCACATGCTGTTTGCCATCACCACCATCGGGCTTGGCGGCTACAACCTCTATATGGGATTGCATCGCCTGCGCTACGGCAGCGTCGGCGCCATGGCCGCCGGCATGACCACCCATCGCACACTCGGCCATCTGCTCATTTGGACGTTTTCCGGCACCATCGTGACCGCCTATCTGGTCTACATGATGATTTTTGTCTGGTATAGGGGCTGACAGCTATGGATTATCCCATCACCAAAGAAGAATACGATCACATTCGCACGTTGCTCTACGATGAAAGCGGCATCTCCCTCGGCGAGAACAAGCAATCGCTGGTGGTCTCGCGCCTTTCGAAGCGGCTGAGAGATCTCCATCTGGATAACTTCGACGATTATTACGAATGTGTGACCAGCGACGAGAGCGGCGCTGAGTTCACCCGTATGCTGGATCTGCTCTCGACGAATAAGACGGATTTCTTTCGTGAGCCAAAACATTTCGAGTTTCTTCGCGATAAGATTCTGCCGGGACTCTCCAAAGAGAAGCGCATTCGCATTTGGTCTTCCGCCTGCTCGACCGGTGAAGAACCCTACACCATCGCTATTACGCTCCATGAAAGCGTGCCACATCCGGAACAATGGAACTTCCAAGTCCTCGCATCGGATATCTCCACGCGTGTGCTGGCCCATGCGTCCGCCGGACTGTACGGCGAGGAGCGCATCCGCGACGTTCCGACAGACGTAGCCAAGCGCCATTTTCTCAAGGGCAGCGGCGAAAAGCGTGGTCTCGTGAAAGTGAAGCCGCACCTGTCCGACATCATCAAGTTCCGCCGCATGAACTTGATGGACGAGCGCTTCCCGATCAAGCAGCCGTTGGATCTCATCTTCTGCCGGAATGTCATGATCTACTTCGACCGGCCGACCCAGGAACGCCTCGTCGGTAAATTCTTCAAATATCTCAAACCAGGTGGCCACCTGTTCATTGGACACTCCGAAAGTCTCCAATGGGTGACGCACTCCTTCAAAACGATCGCACCGACGATTTATTGGAAAGAAGGATAGCTGTTATGCCTGCGATCGACACGGACCGCTTCAGCCATGTACGCCGGATGACCGATAAGCGGTTTCCCCATGAAATCGCCTCCATCCTGCCTGGGGAATTCTTCGTCAGTCGGGAACCGATGGTGGTCTACACGGTGCTCGGCTCCTGCATCTCGGCCTGCATTCGCGATCCGATCGCGGGCGTGGGGGGGATGAACCATTTCATGCTGCCGGCGCCGAAAGAACATCACTCCGGCGATGCCTGGGGAGGGGAATCGACCCGCTATGGCTCCTTTGCCATGGAACAGCTCATTAACGGGATTTTACAACGCGGCGGATTGAAGCAGCGCTTGGAAGTCAAACTCTTCGGAGCCGGAAAGATCTACGAAGGAAACATCGACGTCGGTGCACGCAACGCCGAGTGGGTGTTGAACTATCTCAAAGACGAAGGCTTTGCGGTTGCGAAGAAGGACTTGGGAGATGTGTTTCCGCGCAAAGTGTACTACTTCACTGATTCCGGACGGGTGTTGATGAAGAAGATTGAGCGGATCAAAAACCGCACGATCTACGATCGGGAAGCGGCGTACCAACATCAAGTAGAGGACGAACAGCAGCAGCCGCAAAGCGACATTACGTTGTTTTGATGATAACCGTCTCCCGGCACCGGGCTGGGGATTGGAGATGAGCCGATGGGAAAGATACGAGTGGTAACAGTCGATGATTCTGCCCTCATGCGCCAGGTGCTGGCACAGCTCTTGTCGAAAGACCCGGACATCGAAGTCGTGGGCTCCGCCCCGGATCCGTACATTGCCCGAGAGAAAATCAAGGCATTGAATCCCGATGTCATCACATTGGACGTTGAAATGCCCAAGATGGATGGACTCACGTTCTTGGAAAAACTCATGCGGGGCCGTCCGATGCCGGTCGTGATGGTGAGCTCTCTCACGGAGGCCGGATGCCAGACGACGTTGCGTGCGCTGGAACTGGGCGCGGTCGACTATATTACGAAGCCCAAACTCGATCTTCGAGAGGGCATGGGGGCCATTGCCGACGATTTGATCGAGAAGGTGAAAGCGGCTGCTGTGGCGAAGATTCGCGGAACTGGGAACGGTCAGACGACACCGCGGCCACACACACCCTTGTCGGCGGCCATGATCAAGACGACGGATACGATCATTGCCATTGGTTCTTCAACCGGCGGAACAGAAGCCGTGAAGGAAGTCCTTGAAGTCCTTCCCCCGAATACACCGCCGATTTTAATTACCCAGCACATGCCGGAGCACTTTACAAAGACCTGGGCCGACCGGATGAACCAGATCTGCCGGATCTCAGTGAAAGAGGCCGAAGACGGGGACAGTGTTCTTCCCGGCCATGCTCTGATCGCTCCGGGGAGTTACCATATGACGCTCGTGCGAAATGGCGCACGCTATTCGGTCCGGATCAACCAGAATCCACCGGTCAATCGCCACCGGCCATCCGTGGATGTCCTGTTCGACTCTGTCGCTCAGTACGCCGGAGCCAATGCCGTCGGGGTCATTCTCACGGGGATGGGTGGTGACGGCGCCAAGGGCATGCTGGCGATGAAGCAAGCCGGCGCCTACACCATCGCACAGGACGAGGCCAGTTGCGTCGTCTTCGGCATGCCTAAGGAAGCCATCAAGCTCGGCGGCGTGGACAAGGTTCTTCCATTGGGAGATATCGCCGGCGCCGTCCTCACTCACGTGTCCCGTCTCTCATAACGCCTGGAGGTTTGTCATGCAGATCATGCATCGTTCGTATCGCAATGCCGATGTCATCGATATCACCGGACAGTTCAATTTCGGGACCCGGAAGGAATTCACCGCGGCCCTGGAGAAGGTCAAGCAATCGGGCGGCGCGCATGTCATTCTGAATTTTAAACAGGTCACCTTCGTCGATAGCGCGGCGATCGGTCTCCTCGCGTTGGCCTCACAGCAATTCAAAAGCACCAACCGCAAATTGTCGTTGGTCGGCGTCCAGGGAACCGTGAAGCAGGTGTTGAGCCTCGCGCATATCGAGCAGATGATTCCGACCTTCGCAAGCGAAGACCTGGCCATCGGTGCGAAAGCCGCCTGATTGCCGGACTCATGATTAACTCTCGACTCACTTACGTGAAAGGACGACCGTGATGCAAATTAAAGAACGACCGATCCCCAATGCCGTCATTCTCGATCTCAACGGCGATTTGACCTACGCCCATCGCGACCTGTTTAAGACCGCAGTGGAAGCCCTCCGTCAAAAAGGCTGTCGGCATGTGATCTTGAATATGGCCGAGGTGCGGTTTGTGGACAGCTCGGGCTTGGGGCTTTTGGCGCTGGTCTCACAAAATTTCAAGCTGAACCAGGGGAGAGTCAGCATGCTCAGGCCGCAAAGCTATGTGCGGGAAATTCTAGGCCTGGCCAATATCCCAAAACTCATCCCGGTGTTCGACAATGAGCAGGACGCCGTCAACGGCAGCGCGAAGGCCGCGTAGCGATCGAGCGCCTATGAATTCCGATACCCTTTCGAAACCCGCTATCTCTCAGGCTGTTGTCACCGTGCTCCTGGTGGATGACGAACCGGTGAGCCGTTTGAGTATGGCCGCACGCCTGAAGCGGATGGGACTTCGCGTCCTCGAAGCCGGTAATGGCAAGGAGGGGCTCTCCATTCTGCGGCGTGAACGTCCGGATCTGACGATCCTGGACTGGGTCATGCCGGAAATGGACGGCCCCACCGTCTGCGAACTGGTCCGCCAAGATCCTGACATTCTGTCGAGCCAGCTGATCTTGATGACGTCGCAGGATCAGCCTGAACAAATCGCCGAAGGACTCGCACGAGGAGCCGACGATTTTCTGAGCAAAGCCGCCAGCAAGCAGGAGATTCTCGCCCGGGTGCAGTCCGGTCTTCGTGCGGCCTCGCTGGTTCGGAGCATTGAAAGCACGCGAGATGAACTCCGCGCCAAGCAGAGTGAGCTGGAAGGCGAACTCAAGTCGGCCGCCGGCTACATCCAATCCTTGCTTCCCGTCACCGGCGAGGTGGCGCCGGGCATCCACATGTCCTGGGCCTATCGCCCCTCTCTCGCACTGGGCGGAGACCTCTTCAATTGTGCCCGGTGGGACGATCATACGCTCCTGCTCTATATGCTCGACGCGTCCGGTCATGGCGTGGCGCCTGCGCTACGCGCCGCCTCGCTCTCGACGTTCCTCCGTCCCGATAATCTCCGGCACTACATGACCTCCAGCAACCCTGCGGACATACTGGCGGAAGCTAACCTCAGGTATCCGCTCACGGAGGAGGGCAGCTATTTCACGATCTGGATAGGGGCGTACGACTGCCGCACCAACCTGCTGTGCTATTCGACGGCCGGTCATGGCGGGGCGCTCATTCAACGGCGGGACAGCGCCGTCACATGGCTGACTCGTAATCAGCTCCCGCTTGGATTCGAACCGGACAGCACCTATGAGATCGATACCGTCCAGATCGAAGCAGGGGACTGTGTGATTCTCATGAGCGATGGAATCTACGAAGCGCCCGCGCCGACGGGGGAAGTCTGGGGGACGCGACGCCTGGCGACGATCCTCGCCACCCACAAGGCTTCACCGCTCCAGGATACCTTGCCCGTTCTCATGGCGGAAGCCGAACGCTGGCACGGCGCTCCGGTCTTTCCTGACGATGCGGCGTTGATGGGACTGGAGTTCCGGTTATGAGCACCGACGCTGTATTTAATCTTGCCGAAGCGCTCACGCGAGTCGATGAGGATGAAGACCTCTTTCAGACATTGGTTGAACTGTTCATTGAGCAGGCGCCGATGGATATGGCGGCGACACAAGCGGCATTGGACGCCGGCGATGCCGAGGCCCTGGCTCGCGCCGCCCATCGGATGAAGGGAGCCATCCTGCAATTCTCTGCCCCGGCGTTATTCGAAGCGACCAACCAGCTGGAAGCGCTCGGCAAAGCCGGCCGTGTCGATGATGCCAGGCCGGTCTGTGCCTGCGTGACTCAGGAGTTGCAGAAACTGATGGCCGCGTTGAGCGAGTACATTGCACACAGGCCGGTGGCATGAATACTCCAATCGCTTCCTGCACCGTCCTGGTGGTCGATCCCTGCCGGGAGACCCAGGCCCAAATTCTTGGGCATCTGCAAGATCGCGGCTTTTCTGTGATTACGGCATCCGACCCGACCACGGCACTCGCGACCATTGAGCTCACAGCCCCGGATATCGTGTTGACCGACTCGTTCCTTCCGGAAGGCTCCGGTCTGATTTTGACCAAAACGCTGCGAGCCAGACAGGTCCCGTGCCCGGTCATCGTCATGGCCGCGCAGCAATCTGAACAGGCCGTGATCCACGCCCTGCGCGCCGGAGCCGTAGATTTCTTGCAGAAGCCGATCGGCGTGGAAGAGCTGGCGCATGCGCTGCAACGCGCGCGTTATCTACTGCCGGCCGATATGACGGATACACCCGGCCTCGTGCGCTCCGACTACGAACTGACCGTCGATTCAGACCCGCGGCATACCCCCGGTATTGTCTCCTGGCTGCTCAGGGCCACGGCCGGAGCATTGTCTGATACCACGCAGCTCCATCTCCGCGGGACGCTGCAAGAGTTGCTGCTCAACGCCGTCGAGCACGGCAATCTGGAGATTTCCTACCAGGTCAAGCAACAGGCCATCGATCAAAATCGCTTGAACCAACTGGTACAGGAGCGCCTGGCTCAACCGCGCCTGGCCCAACGCACCGTCACGATCCATGTGCATTGCGACCGTCAGGCCGGACTCCTGGAGTACCGCATTACGGACCAAGGGAAGGGCTTTCAATGGAAATCGCTCCTGCATCGGACCACAGAAGCCTGCAACGCCGAAGATGCCAGCGGCCGCGGAATTTTTCTGGCTCGATCGTTCTTCCCTCAGCTCCACTACAACGACCGCGGCAATGAAGTGACCGTGCCGGTGCCCATCCACTGACCCAGCAACTCGCCCTTCCGGTTAAGAGTCTTCCCCTCAGACCGCACTCATGCACGTCTCTTGCTTCGAGTTAACGAAGAGTTAACCCGTCGGTGACGCCACTGGAATAACCAGGCGGTACAGTTCGCTCATACAAGGAGCCACTCTGAGACGCTCCAGGAAAGGCGAACCATGACGCAGGAAATCGGGATCTTCATCGGGGTGATTTCTCTCATTCTCACAATCCCTCTCGCGTATGCCGCACAGACCCTGGTCTCGCTCGATGAGTCCAGCTAGCAGAAGCACTCACATTGTATTGGAGCGCACCACCATGATAGGCAGTCTGGCATCTTCGGCAACTCGCATTCGTCCCCCGAGACTCTGGCAGGCATTCGCCTCTGCGGATCTCACTCAGCTCTGGGAACGGGGGACACAGGCAGTCCTGAGCCTCCTCATCGTGACCATTCTCGTGGGCCTGGCCGGCGGTGTGATCAAGACCTTTATCGGTCTTCGTCTTTTATTGACGGCGGAGATCGATCTCGGACTTCGCCACCTCATCGTCAACACGCTCATGTTGCTGGCGGTGGTGGAAGTCCTGAAAACCACGCTGGCCTACTTCTCGGAAGGCCGCGTGCGCGTCACCTTTATCGTCGATACGGTCCTGGTGGTGATGTTGACGGAAGTGATCTCTCAGTGGTTTACGGGAGGAGACTGGCAGAAGCTGGCGATCTTGGCCGTGATCTTACTCACCCTCGGCCTCATCCGGGTGCTGGCCGTCCGCTTCAGCCCGGCACAGCCGGCGCATTCGACTCCATCGCCAACCATGGCCCCAATATTCTCATCATTACTCTAGGAGGACGCGATGTCTGTACAGGCACTACTTGAAGCACCCAATTCCAGCCACTCCCTCACCGAAACGCTCGAACAAGCGATTCATCGTCATCTCGACGAACAAGACGTCATCGGACTCGATACCCTCGTGGCGCTGCTTCCTGGCTACAGTTGGAACCAGATCTTTCAGTCCGTCGATAGACTGGCGCGTACCGGCGGCATTACCCTGCGGCGGCACCGCTCCGAATACACCGTATTTTCGAATCACTACGCCGCCTGACCTGTCCGCTCTCTCCGTCCTGCCTTTCACGCTCCTCCAATATCACTCGTCCGCGCGTCACAACCTGGCCTTCGGCCAGAGCCAGTCTTTTGACCAGGGCCCACATCGGGCCGTTGGCTCGGCCGCGTCCGTCAGCTATGTGCGCGATCTTGGGGAAGAGGGATACCCTGCGTGGAGACAACAGAGCCGGACTCAAGGCAACGCGTCTAGCGAGTAAACGGGAGCGGTTGCCCAGCCTTCGCTAATTGTGTATTGACGCGAACGACACTCTCATTCCATTTTCGATAGGCATACCCTTCGGTGATCACGGGAAGCGCGTCAGCTTGCGCTTGCTGTGTGATGATCGACAAGGCCGGTACGTAGCGACCCGCTGCCACTTTGACCCCGATCAGTTTGGCGCCTGGTTCGACGACGACGTGATCTCCGATTTCCGTGCGAAAGACCAGTGCCTGCATGCCGATGATCGTATCGTCGCCCACTTTCGCCGGCCCATGCACTTGCGACTGATGAGCCAGCGAGACCCGCTTTCCGATGTACACCGAGTACATGATGCCGCCAACCTCCACTTCGTTATCCAGCACTTCGTGTCCGCTCTCAAACGTTTCCAACCCGTGGACCACCACGCCATCCTGCACATTGCTCTCGTCGCCGATCACGATATTCTGTCCCTCATCGCCTCGAACCGAGGCGGCAGGCGCAACAAACACCTGTTCGCCGATCGTCACCGAGCCGTTCACTGTTGCCAGCGGATGGATCCTCGCCGACGCGGCAATCACAGGCGCATCGACCTCAGTATTAAACGAAGTCCTCACATTAGGGGCGACGAACCCCGTTAGGGCCAATACGGCCACTACGGCGTTGACCGACAGGCTCACGACAAACAGGGTGGATCGACCTCTCATACAGATCTCCTGTGAATGACACGCTTATGACTCAGCTATGACCATCACTATACACATCTACCTTGTCCTGGGAGTAGTCATTTCTGCCTCGGTGTCGCTCCCGCCCAGCGACGCATAGGCCCATCGAAACAGATCTTTGTGACCCGTTGTCTAAGGGAAGCGGCCGGCCGCCGGCTCATTCTTCATCAGTACGCCTGACTGATGCTCGTTGGGCGAGCTGTCAGACGTCCCACGCTAGGAAGGTGAGACTGTTTTCGAATAGCCGGCGGGTGGGGTCATGTGGCGGACGATTTTGCCTTCCACCATATAGATGACCAGCTCTCCGATATTGGTCGCGTGGTCGGCGATGCGTTCGATGTATTTCCCGATGAAGGTGAGGCGAATGGCGCGCGTGATTGTGGCGGGGTTTTCCAGCATGAATGAGACAAGTTCACGAAACAGTTGATGCGTCAGATTATCGACAAAGTCATCGTCGGCACAGACCTTTCGCGCCAGCGTTGCGTCCTGCCGCACGAATGCCTCCAGCGCTTCACGCACCAT
>JBEBHO010000371.1:0-9017 GCA_040081095.1 Nitrospira sp. | reverse complement strand
GCGGGCGCGTGAAATCATGAAGGAGTTGGGCATCGAGCCGTTAGCCGGTCGCCGCTTCGGCCATCTCTCAACCGGCGAGCAGCGGCGCTTTCTCCTCGGCCGCGCGCTGGTGCACGATCCCTCCGTACTGGTCCTGGACGAGCCGACGAGTGGACTGGATCTGAAGGCCTGTTTTCAATATCTCGATCTTTTGCGCGCGCAGATCCGCAAAGGGAAGACGGTACTGCTCGTCACGCACCATCTGCATGAGATTCCACCGGAGATTGAGCGGGTGGTGTTGCTTAAGGGCGGAGAAATCGTCGCCGATGGTGCGAAAGCCAATCTGCTCACGGACGTGAATCTTAGCCGCCTCTTCGACCAGCCGGTGACGCTTGTGCGGGCTAATGGCTGGTATCAAGCCTTGCCGGGATGACTGCGCTCGGTCGCTTGGGTTTATCCCCCAGCCAATGTCACGGTAAACGTCAGATCCGCGTCGATGCGGCGGACTTTGACACGGACTTGCTGGCCAGGTGTGGTCTGTTCGATCAAATAGTTCTTCAAGTGTGCCGCGTCGTTGATCTCGGTCTCGTCTACCGCGATGATGATGTCGTGCTTTTGGATGCCGGCCGACTTGGACGGTTCATTCACTTCCTTTACCGCCATCCGCCACTTGGTGCCGTCCTTTACGGCCATCATGTGAATGCCCATCTTCGAGAAGGTCATCGGTTTTCCGTCTATGGCCGATTTCACAATCCGTTCGGCCAGCAACGCCGGAATAGCAAAGGCCATGCGGCTGCAGTGGGCGGTGGAATCGTCTCGCTCGGTTTGGATGATGGCGTGCATGATCCCGACGACGTCGCCCTTGTCATTGAAGAGCCCGCCGCCGGAGTTGCCGCTGCAGGCGGCGACGTCGGCTTGAATCAGCCTGGTATCGACGGTCTGAAGAAACGTATTCGTATTTCCTAGATGTCCGAACGACATCGTCGGGCCCCAGCCCATCGGATAGCCGACGGTGAAGACGGTTTGGCCTGGTTGCACATCGCCGGAGGCGAAGGATGCAGTGGCCGGCAGTTTTGCGCGATGTTTCTCAGTGATGCGGTAGACCACGACATCCATGAAGGCACTGTCACCCACCAGATCGGCGGTGAGTTCGTGCAGATCCGTCGTCAGAATCCGGATCTGTTTCTCAATGATGGTGCCGGTGGTGACATCGTGTTTCTCTGCCGCATGCCGGGCGGTGACGATATAGCCATCGCGCAGATGAAATCCCGTTCCGCGAACCAGAATTTTACCTGGTTTGTCCGGCGTGCGTTGATCCTGCGTATCTTCAAGAATGCCGACGGTCGCAAGCTTGGCGCGATCGAGCGCCGCAGGGGACATCTCCGCATGAACGGGAGTTGCCATCCCGAGTGCCGGCAGTGCAAATAGACAGAGGGCGAAAGCACGGAACAATGAATGAATGAGAGCAGTGCGGCGCATGCGTGATCCTTTCATGTCAGAGCGGATAGATGCTCTCAGTATAATCCAGAGTGCCGGGTAAGAGGAAATGGGGGGCGCAGGGTCAAGAAGTGGCACGCGTGGTATACTGTATTTATCTTATCGTTGGAGTGCGTGTATGGCTAACATGATTGTTCGAAAACAGGTGTTTTGTGCGCTGTCGATGGCGCTAGGGGTGTTTGCGACCGGCTCGGTCTTGGCTGAAGAATCTCAGGGGATGATGCAGCGGGTCGAAACTACGGCCAAACGCGTCGGCCAGAAGATCGAGGATAAGACGAAAGCGGTAGTGAAGAAAGTTGAAGAGAAGCACGTGGTGGATAAGGTCGGCGAGAAGCTCAAAAAAGCCGCGAACAAGACGGCTGAAGGATTCGAAAAGGCCGGAAATAAGATCAAGCAAAAGCTGGGAGACTAGCCGTTAGATTCTCTCGTTCCTACCCGCGCACAGTTATTTCTTCCGAAATCCAAAATATGTACCGGCCCCGCCTGCTCCGGCAGAGGGAAGATAGCCCGTGAGGACTTCTTTAAAGCCCTCCGCTTTGCCCTGAACCCAGGCCAGGCTGTGCGTAATGCTGGCTTCAATCGCGTTCCAATCGAGATCGATCGCCCCGCTCATCTTTACCGCGGCAAGCAGGGTGAGGAGGAGTCCCGCCATGATCGCCGCCATCTTCACCGTCCGGCGAATGGCCCATCCAATTAAAAATCCCCCCATGAAACTCGCTCCCCCTCGCGCAAGGGCGGGAGACATCATGTCGTTCATCCAGGCACCAAGCCCGGCGAGTGTCGTGGCGCCGGCTCCGAGGAACGATTTCGCGGCCCACGGAGGATCGTCGAAGAGGGTTTCCAATGCTCCGGATGCACCGGGGGATTCAGCGGTTGGTTCATGTTGGCTCATGAGAGGGGGCTTTCAAAAGTGTTGCAGACGTTCGGATCGCCGCTCTCCAGCCCTCGCCTGAGCCAGGTCATGCGTTGAGCAGAGGAGCCGTGTGTCCAGCTTTCCGGTTGGACATAGCCTTGCCCCATCTTCTGTAACCGATCGTCGCCGATGGCGGCTGCGGCTTTGAGCCCTTCTTCAAAATCGCCAGGGTCGATGAGGTTGCGTGCCTGCTTGGCATGATAGCCCCACACACCGGCGTAGCAATCCGCTTGCAGCTCCATGCGGACGGATAGGGCATTCGCCTCTTTCTCTGAGCCCTGATGCTGGAGCCGGGTGATCTTCGCGGAGATTCCGGTCAGATTCTGCACATGGTGTCCCACCTCATGGGCAATCACATAGGCTTGCGCGAACTCGCCGGGAGCGCCGAGACGTTGAGCCATCTCGTTGAAGAAGGTCAGGTCGAGATAGACCTTGTGATCGCCCGGGCAATAGAAGGGGCCGACAGCTGACGAGGTGGTGCCGCAGGCCGAGTGGACGCCGCCGGTGAAGAGGACGAGCCGCGGGTCTTCATATCGGGGACCGAGCAGTTGTCTCCAGGTTGTTTCCGTATCGGCCAGCACGACAGAGGCAAACTTGCCGAGCTGGTCGCTGGGAGGACCCGTCGGGCCGCTCTCCGTTGGTTCAGAGGATTGCGTCATGCTCTGCACGCCGTTCAGCATGTTCAGAATCGTGAGGGGATTTGTGCCGGTGAAATAGCTGACGGCAAGCACGAGGACGATGCCCCCGATTCCCAGACCGCCCACGCTGCCGACTCTAGCCGGACCCATCCCGCGGCGGTCTTCGACATTCTGGCTTTCCCGTTGTCCTTCCCAGCGCATCGTTGATGTCCCGCCGCTTAGGCCGGCTCTTTTTCCATGGATTGGATGAACTTATCCGCCTCGGCGATCGAGCGGTTCATGTCTTTCACCAGCTGATCGACCTGTGTATCCACCTTCACCAGTTCGCCCTTGATAGCCGCGAGCGCGCGGGCGTTGAGATTGTGCTTCAGATACAGCACTTGGTCGCGAAGCGGTTTTAACACCGGGTCGATGCGCTGCTCAGCCTTTTTCATGGCTCCGAGCATCTCGTTGTACCGGGCTTTTGTCTGAGTCAGCTTCTCTTCGCTCTTGCGCCGCAGATCGGCGCTGGAGTATTGACCCAGTTCGGTTTTCCATTCGGCGAACAGCGAATCGGCGACACTTTCGACATCTTTAATCCGTTTGCGCACCGCCTCTGCGCTGTCTTCGCTGCGTTGCAGTTCACTATTGAGCTTCTTGTAGGTGGCCTCAAGATCGCCGCCTTGATAGGCCACGACCTTCCCGAATTGATCCAGCGCGCTTTGGATTTCCTTCTTGGCATCTTCCTGGGCGTCTCGGGCCGATTTGACCCGGCTGCTCAGGATGTCGCGTTTGGCATAGCCCATCTTCTCCATCGTTGCCAAGTAGGCGGTATCGCATGCGGCGAGTCCGAGAGAGAGCGAGAGCAGAAGAGCGAACGGAATCACGTATGACATGACATCCTCATACTGAGCGGTCCACAACAGTGCTTAGGAATCGCTGCGGAGACGTGTGACATGCAGGGCATCATAACGGAAGTGATGGGGGGAGGGGAAGCGCCTCCTGCGCGGCGAAAAGAGAGGCGGCCACCACAGGAGGTGCAGTGGCCGCCACGGTGCGGGCGGGTTACTTCCCGTCGGCACCGGTGGAGCCGATTTGGCTGGTGATCTTTGAGAGGTCTTTCGGATGGAGGACAATCTCAATTCGTCGATTCGAACTGCGTCCCGCGTCATTGTCGTTTGAGGCAATCGGACGCGTTTCAGCATAGCCCACGGCAGACAAGTGTTGCCGGCCTACGCCGCCTTGATCGATGAGATACCGGACGACATTCGTGGCGCGCGCTGTCGAGAGCTCCCAGTTCGTTTTGAACTTGTCCTGGAGCTTGGCGCTGATCGGCACGTTGTCCGTATGCCCTTCGATGCGGATCTGTTTATCGGAAATTTTGTTCAGCACATCGCCGACCTGCTTCAACACCTTCACTCCGGCCGGTTTTACTTGAGCCTGTCCGGAATCGAAGAGCACGCGGTCGACCATGTTGATCGTCAATTGGTCTCGGACCTGTTGGATGGTGATATTGCCCTTCGAAATTTCGTCTTGGAGTGATTTGGACAGTTCTTCCTGCGTTTTCGTCAGTCGGGCGATCTCGGCTTCCTTGGCGGCGCGCTCTTGTTCGAGGCGGCCCTTCTCCAATTCCTCGGCTTTTAGGCGTGTCCGCTCCTGGTCCAGGCTGGCTGTGAGTTGGGCCTGCTCCTGACGCAATTGCTCGCGCTCTTTCGCGAGACGGGCGGCTTCCGCCTCCAACTCGGCGGCGCGTTGCTGGAGCTTGGCGATCTCGCCCTGTGCGGAAACGGTGCCGCTGGCCAGTTGCTGCTTGTCTTTTTCGAGCGCGCTGACCTGGGCCGCTTCATCGGCCAGCGTCTTCTGGAGTTGAGCGATCTGGCTCCGCACATCGCCGAGCTCGCTGCCGAGCTGGCCTTTCTCCTTTTCGAGCCCATCGAGTTTGGATTGCAGATCGCCTGCACGGGCTTCCAGCGCTTCTCGTTCTTTGGCCAGGGTGGCGGCTGCCTGTTCCGCGGTCTTCCGTTGTGCCGCTTCCTGGTCCAGGTTCAGTTGCAGATTGGCCAATTGCTGGTTGAGCTGGTCGGCCTGCGCCTGCGATTGTTTCTTGAGGGCTTCGAGCTCGGCGGCGCGTTGTGCCGACGCTTTCTTGGTTGTATCCAGTTCCGTGAGGGCCTTGGTATGGGTTTCATTGCTGACGCAGCCGATGGGAGCGATTGCGCAGAGCATGATCAGGGACGCGGTGCGGAGTGATGAACGACGCTGCATAGATTCCTCCTTTGAAGGATGACAGACGGAAGATGGCTGAGGAATGAGCAAGGTCGATGCCTAAGTGTCTAGGCGCTACGCCTCAATCAATTGCCCAGTATTCAAGGGAATGAATGGAGGTGGGGCTGGCCTGGATGGCGGTAGGTGTTGTGCGATGCCACACGTCTGTAGGGGGAGCCCTACAGGGCGGAGGCATTGAGGCGGGCGACAGGAATGGGGCGCAACTGAGGTTGCGCCCCGGCGGGATGCCTTACTTGCCGCCCATTTCCTTCTTCTCGTCTTTCTTCTTGCTGTCGTCATCGGCTTTGGAGCCGCTCATCTCCTTCTTCTCTTTCTGCTCGGCCGGCACAGGCTCATTGGCGAACGACACGACCGCGCCGACACCGAAGGTCAAGAATGCTGCGAGCGCGATGAATTGTGCGTAGCGAGTCATGGGAACCTCCTCAAGTAGTGAGTTGATGAAATCGGCCACGGCGATCCGTGATGCGGTGGCCGCCGGAACACTCGATGAATCCGATGAGAGTGGCGAGACTCTCGTGCGGGGAGTAGAGCAAGCATGATGCCGGAAAGCACTGCATGCGCATCATGCGGTCTAAGTCGTACAGCTTTCAGGCATTCAGGACGATGGAGTGTCGTCTGTCTGAGAAGCGCTGATCGATCGAATATCAAAAACGATGAGATGAACCGGAGGAGAATACCTACGATTCTACACGTGCGAGGAGGTTTGAGGGGGCAATCGCCGTCAGGTATAGTGGTGGCATGTCTATCAATTGGATCAAGGGGGCTCTCGTGCTGGCCTGTTGCGGGCTCGTGACCGCTGGCTGTGGATCGCACTTCGTGGTGCCTGAGGCGCTGGAAGCGCAGCTCGACAAGGAGTTGACCTTCGCACAATTGCTAGCCGCTCCGGACTCCCATGCCGGGAAGCGTGTCATGGTCGGAGGTGAAGTGCTGAAGGCAAAACGGACCGAGGCGGGCACGCAGCTGGAGGTGTTGCAGCTGCCGTTGGATACCGACAATGAACCGTCGTGGGTCAGGACGGAATCGCAGGGGCGATTTCTGGCCGTTCAACCGGCGCCTCTCGATCCGGCGACGATGGTGCCGGGCACGCGCGTGACTGTAGTGGGGGAGTTGACCGGATCAAGGATGGATCGACTCGATGATGTCGAGTATCGATACCCGACATTCAGTGTGAAGCATTTGTATGTGTGGCCGCCTGAGTATGCTGAAGATCGACGATCGGGCGTTTCCATCGGTGTGTTCGGCGGCATGGGCGCCGGCGGCGGGGAATTTGGACGTGGGTACTGACGCGCGGCTCAGCCGACAGAGGGACACTGTCGGCGCGCCAAGCGGGAGTCACGGTCGTCTTGTCCGATGGATTCTGTTGTGTGTCGCGGTGACCGGTGGGTGCGGAGCGCCTATTACGGTTGAGCGTACCGATCCCCTCACCGTCCATCGCGAGCTCACGAGCAGCGTGTTGTCAACCGGCGAGTTGAGCCGCAGCACGCACAATGTGTTGCATCGATGGAATGTGCATAAGCGATTTGATGAGTCTGTGCCGGAGGCTATCGCTGAATTGCATCAGGCTGTTGTAACTGGGGCCGCCGGTTCTGACGAGCTGGTGGCGCTCTCAGAGCTCTCCTTTTTCTATGCACGGAAGACGAATCAGCCGACCCACTATCTTGCGTCGGTGGTCTATGCCTATGCGTTCCTCTTCCCGGGCGAGGGAAAGACCCCGCCCGATCCCTTCGATCCGCGCTTGCGCCTCGCCGCCAATCTCTACAATCGCGGTCTCACGCAAGGGTTTGCCGTAGCCGATGAAGTGGTGTTGCGTTCAGGGACGTTCCCATTGCCCTTTGGCGCGCTGACGGTCCGGTTTGACGAAGCCGGTCTGCGTTGGGGGGATCGAAAACTGGAGCATTTTGTGCCGGTGGCGGAGTTAGAGGTCGAGGGATTGCAAGAGCGGTATCGTCGTTCCGGGATCGGCGCACCGCTTGCGGCCAGCACCAGCTCGTTTGAAAAAGACCGAAAATTACGTGATTTTGTCGGGAAGAAAACGAAAGTGCCGGTGACCGCGGTGCTGCGGTTTCAGGATCTCCACCGTGACTTGGCGAAGGGGGATCTGGCGGTCATGCTTGAAGTGCACGATGCGTATCAGGATGAACACGTGGTGGTGGACCATCGCTCGGTTCCGTTGGAAGTGGAGCCAACGGCGGTGTTGGCCTACACCCTCAGTCAGTCGAAGGTGTGGGATTGGGAGTTGAAGGGCTTCTTATTCGGAGATCTCCTGCCTGGATTTATCGTGGGCGATCCGCAGGGGAAGCAGCGGACGCAGATGCTCTTTCTGCATCCCTATCGGCCAGGCCGGATTCCCGTGGTGTTCGTTCATGGGACGGCCTCGGGGCCGGGTCGATGGGCGGATATGGTCAATAGCTTGGCGAATGATCGGGAGTTACGCGAGCGCTATCAGTTCTGGTTCTTCTACTACGAGACGGGGAATCCAATTTTGTATTCGGCTGATACGCTGCGAGAATCGCTGCGGAATATTGTCGATCATCTCGATCCGGAGCAGCAGGACCCGGCGTTGCGGCAGATGGTTGTGATCGGTCATAGCCAGGGCGGGTTGCTGACGAAGATGACGGCGATCGATTCCGGCACCCATTTGTGGGATCAATTTAGCGCCAAGTCAATCGATGAGGCTGTGTTGCGCGACGGCACCCGCGATTTGCTCCGGCGGACGCTCTTTGTGAAGCCGCTCCCCTTTGTCAGCCGCGTGGTTTTCATGGCTACCCCGCATCGGGGCAGTTATATGGCCGGCAATCGAGTCGCGCATTGGCTTGCCGGATTCGTCAAGTTGCCCAAGGAGATTCTGGGAGTTGGCGCCGATCTGGTGACCGGTGATGTCAGCGCGATCACGTTGTCCCCGGCCGGCGGGTTTTTGAGCAGCGTGCATGGCATGACGCCGGGCAACAGCTTTATTCAGGCGCTGAGCCCGCTTCCGATTGCGCCTCCGATTGCTGCCCATTCGGTCATCGCCGTGGAGACTGAGGGCGTGCCTCAAGAGGGTAATGACGGAGTCGTGGAGTATGCCAGTGCACACATCGATGGGGTGGCGTCGGAGCTGGTGGTGCGCTCAGGACATTCGGTACAGAGTCATCCGTTGGCCATTGCCGAAGTCGGACGAATTCTCAAGCTGCATATGGCAACCACCGCGACGGCCAGCCGATGACGTCACCGTCCCGCACTAGCGCGCCTCCTTCTACTCCCAAGACCATTGCCTTTCACAAGCCGTATGGGGTGCTGCCGTGTTTTACGGATCCTGACGGACGGCCCACATTGGCCGACTACATCGATATCCCCGGGGTTTATGCGGCAGGGCGATTGGATCTCGATAGTGAAGGCTTGATGCTCCTCACGTCCGACGGCACGCTGGCACATCGTATTACCGATCCGCAACATAAGCTTCCCAAGGTCTATCTGGTTCAGATCGAGCGCATCCCCAATGGGCAGGCGCTCGATCAATTGCGAAACGGTGTGATGTTGAGCGGCACCAAGACGAGGCCGGCGGAGGTTCGGTTGCTCGAGGAGGAACCGATGCTGCCGGAACGACCGGTGCCCATTCGCTTCAGGAAAACCGTCCCGACCTGCTGGATTAAAATGACGATCCGCGAAGGGATGAATCGGCAGGTCCGTCGCATGACCGCAGCAGTCGGCCACCCCGCGTTGCGGCTGGTGCGGGTGGCGATTGG
>JBEBHO010000019.1:0-2369 GCA_040081095.1 Nitrospira sp. | reverse complement strand
GGTGATGCTCACAGGAGACCATGAGCGAACGGCGCAGGCGGTGGGGAAACTACTCGGCATCGACGATGTTCGCGCCGGCGTGTTGCCCGAACACAAGGGGCAGATTCTCAGCCAGTTGAAGGCGAGCGGTCGTGTGGTGGCGATGGCGGGCGACGGGGTAAACGATGCACCGGCCTTGGCGATAGCGGACGTCGGGATCGCGATGGGGACCGGCGCTGATGTGGCCATGGAGAGCGCGGGGATGACCCTGGTCAAGGGCGATTTGCAGGCACTCGTTCGGGCGCGCCTGTTGAGTCTCGCGACGATGCGGAACATCCGGCAAAATCTCTTCTTTGCGTTTGCCTATAATCTGCTGGGTGTGCCGATTGCGGCCGGCGTGCTCTATCCCGTCACCGGATTGTTGCTGAGTCCCATGATCGCCAGCGCTGCGATGACGTTCAGCTCGGTGTCGGTTATTTCAAACGCCCTTCGGCTGCGGCATATCGAATTATAAGTGCGCCCGCCATCCCTGCATGGTACGCTGGCCAGGCATTTCACCAATTCCCCAAACCCGGATCCTGGCAACACGACTATGAATCGAACGACTTTCATGACGACCTGGGGCGCGAGCCTGTTCCTGGGAATTCTTCTGACGGCCGGCAATGGGCAGGCTGCGACGCATCTGCTGCCTGTGGCCAACGGCCACGATCTGCAGAATCAGGTGAAGGCCACGGCCATCAAGGTGATTCCCGCTGTCGTGAGCATTGCCTCCACAGTGATGGTTCGCGACCAGGCCTTCAGCGACGAAACCTTGCCGTTTGGACTGTTCAAGGAACCCCCGGCGCGGCGGCAGTATGGACAAGGTTCCGGCGTCATTGTCTCCTCGGACGGCTACATCATTACGAATAACCATGTTGTGGCGGATGCGGTGGATGTGGAAGTCATTCTCGCTGATCGTCGGCAGTACAAGGGCAAAGTGATGGCCACCGATCCGAAGACTGATGTCGCGGTGGTCAAGATCAACGCGACGAATCTGCCAACCGTGCCATGGGCGGATTCCAGTACGTTGGCGGTGGGAGAGTTTGTGCTGGCGATTGGGAACCCCCTCGGGTTGAGCCGGAGCGTGACCTTTGGCATTGTCAGCGCCGTCGGGCGGGCCGACGTGGGCGTGGCGGATTTCGAAGACTTTATCCAGACCGATGCGCCGATCAATCCCGGCAACTCAGGGGGCGCGTTGGTCAACGTGAATGGCGAGCTCGTCGGAATCAATACGGCCATCGCCAGTCCGACCGGCGGCAGCGTCGGCGTCGGGTTTGCGATCCCGAGCAACATGGCCCGCGCCGCGATGCAGAGTTTAATCAAGACTGGACGGGTCGTCCGTGGATTCCTCGGGGCTTCGACCCAGGACGTCACCCCGTCGCTGGGGAAAATCTTTCGCCTGCCGGACGTCAAGGGCGCCATTGTCACCGATATCCAGGCGAAGGGGTCGGCGGAGAAGGCCGGACTCAAGCGCGGCGACGTCGTGGTGCGGTTCGACAGCCGTGACGTGATGGATAGCGGGCAACTGCGCAACCTGGTGGCGCAATCGCCGATCGGCAGCAAGCACCGTCTGGATCTTGTCCGTGACGGCAAGGCCTATCAGGCGGAATTGACCGTGCAGGAGGCTCCGCGTGAACGGGCGAAGAAAAGCCAGGCCGCGTCTGCCGCTGCCTCCACCGCGCATCCGCTGACCGGCGTCGTGTTCGACGACGTGACGCCGCCGCTCGCCCGGCAGATGGATCTCTCCGTGAACAGCGGCGTCGTGGTCACCGATATCGAAGAGGGCAGCCTCGCCGAATCTTCAGGCCTCCAGCCTGGCGACGTTGTGCTTGAGCTCAACCGCCAGGCCATTCACAACTTTGCCACCTTCCAGCGCATCGCCGATCCTCTCAAGCCGACCGACCTCGCGCTCTTGCTCGTCAACCGGCAGGGCAATGCCATGTACATTCCTATTCAGGGCGAATAAGCCCAGCACATCCTTCATCAACAGGCCGGCGCGAGCGGTGGTTTGCCTTGACGTTCAGGCGTCTACGGTGCTACGTTCTGAAAAATCGTAACACTGGTGGGGCATGAAAAAACTGGTTCGCTTTGGCGTGTCTCTCGATCATCATCTGCTGGATGCTTTCGATCAACATATCGAACGGCGGAAGTACACCAACCGGTCAGAAGCCCTGCGCGATTTGATTCGCGACAATCTCGTCGGGCAGGAGTGGGATCAGAATAAGGAAACGGTCGGCACGATCACGTTCGTCTACGATCACCATGTGCGCGACCTGAGCAGCAAGCTCACCGATATCCAGCATGACCATCACGAACATATTCTGTCCGGCATGCATGTGCATCTTGATCAT
>JBEBHO010000342.1:0-9118 GCA_040081095.1 Nitrospira sp. | reverse complement strand
TCCATGTTCATGGTGCTGGCAGGATTCCGCTATCAGGAGCGGGTCGTGTTCTCTACCGGGATCATCGGCGTGATCTTCGGAATGGGCTATCATCTGCGATTTGCGGTGCAGCTCTATGCGCAGAGCCCCTGGGCGTTGCTTGCCGCCACCGGCATCGTGATTCTCTTAAGCGCGTCGTATCTGGAGAAACATGCCACCCGCATGTTCGGCCGGCTGGTGCTCTTGAGAGAGGAAATCAGAGCGTGGAAGTAGGATTGCATGAGGGCCGCTCGGCCCCAAATCACACCGGCGGGTGCTCGATCCGAGCACCCGCCGGTTTCTTCGTTCAACTTATCTCGTGATGGCGATCGTTACTTCCCGAACGCCTTCTTCAACAACGGCTCCATCTCGCCCTTCTTTTCCATCGGGTCGAGAATGTCGGTGTCGCCGTAGAACGTCCCGTCAATGAACACCTTGGGAAGCGTCGGCCAGTTCGTCATCTTCGAGAGGGCTTCCCGCTTGGCTGGCTGCGAAAGCACATCGATCAATTCGTACTGATAGCCGTATTTGTCGAAAAACTGCATCGTTTCCCGTGTGAATCCGCACATCGGCATGGTCTTGGTGCCCTTGCCATAAATCAGGATCTTGTGCGCTTTCACTTCCTTCTGGATTTCGTCTTCTATCGGTTCGGCCATTCTATCCTCCTATGCTTCGTCTTTAGTGCGAGCGGTCAATTCCAACGCATGAATACGTCCATCCTTCAAGGGCACATCCAGCGCCTGATAGATGAGCCGGTGCCGATCCAGAAGATTCTTCTCCCGAAACGCCTCCGACACCACGATCACCTTCAAATGATCCATCGTCCCGGTGCGATCGGTAACTGTCACCACCGCATCCGGCATACTCTTCCGAACGTACTCGGTCAACACATCTGGTGTAATCACAAGCCCCCTCTTCTGTTACTCATGGATTACCCTAGCCGAAATCAGTTCGGAAAGGCAATCCGTTCGATTCCGCTGTGAACAGCGACGAATTGCTCCTCGGCCCCCTGCTACTCCTCGCTGACTCAGCAGCAAAATCGCCATCTCTGCCACCAGATGTTCCTCAGAAGTGTACGCACCACCATGCCCAACTCTCCCGCAGGATCTCCAGAGCCAATCGATTGGAACGTGGGTGGCTGATTTCAACCAGTGGTGGTGGCTGTCAACCAATCTCGCCTTCGTCGCGCCACCACCATTTTCGCAACTCTCTGAATTCTTAGTCTTGTGTTGTCTGAACCTCAGGGCACGGCACTTGCGCTAGCGATCAGTAGAAACTGGAGTCCACGCAATGCACACACAGACCGCCCCATCAACCACCTTCACCGAGGAGGCAGCCATGAGTGAATTTAAATCAGGATTCTTTGTCGGAGGCGAGGAATGCAATGGTCGGGTACTGGTCGTGGACGACGAGCCGGATATCCGCAAAGTCGTCCGCATGACCTTGCAGAAGGCCGGTTATGAAGTCCTTGAAGCAGAGAACGGCGAGAAGGCCATTGAAACGATCAACAGCGGAGAGAATCGTCTGCTGCTGGACATCATGATCTGCGACATCCGGATGCCGAAAGTGAACGGCATCGAAGCGATCGCCTATTTCCGTCAGAACTACCCGCGGGTGCCGTTGATCGTTCTCACGGGATTCCCGGATACCGACATGGCGACCTCGCTCCTCCGACAGGGTGTGGTCGACTATCTGGTCAAGCCCGTCGAGGGAGAGAAACTCAGGGCCTCCGTCGCCCGGGCGATGGAGCAACGGGAACTGGCTCCATTGTGATCAAGGCACCTGAAACCGTTCCGCAGAATAATCGAGCGGGGAGGGGGCTCTCGCACCCCTCCCCAGCCGATGCAGCGGCTCTGTCACCAAACCGGAAGGGAGTCATGCCGATCGAACCCACCGCCCCCACGAAAGTGGCAATTCTCGGCGCCGGACGGGGGGGCACCGCCCTCCTCGATCTCCTGCACCAGATCCGCACCATCGACGTGGTCGGCATTGCCGATCGCGATCCCCGCGCACCGGGCCTCCAGCGTGCCCGTGAGTTACGCATTCCAGTACTGGATCCCGCTACCGATCTGATCGCCCATCAAGACGTGCACCTGATCATGGACGTCACGGGAGATCCGGATATGGAGCACACGCTCCGGACTCACGTCAGCCCGAACGTTGAAGTCTTGAGCGGTCCCGCCTCCCGCATTCTGTGGGAACTGGTACAGCACGAAGCCTGCCTGCAAGCCGAATTGTTGCACGCCGAAAAACTGGCAGGCATCGGCTCGTTCGCCGCCGGCATTGCGCATGACATCAACAACCCGCTGCAACTGATTCTGGGCCTCGCGGAAAACCTCGCGGACGAGACGGATCTCGACGCCATCCATGAGCAGGCCAAAGAAATTGCTGAAGCCGTTAAACGCACCACCGCAATCTGCCGCGACCTGACCTCCTACTCGCGCCGCGCGTCGCCGCATCATGACAGCCTGGTCGATGTCAACGCCAAGCTTGATGATGCGCTGAAGATCGCCCGTTACGCCGTTGCCTTTCATGACGTCACCGTCGTGAAATCGTATGCGCCGGGAGCCACCGTGACGGGAAACCCGGATGAACTCCTGCACGTGTTCGTCAACTTGATCACCAATGCCGTACAGGCGATGGAACGAGGCGGAACGCTGACGATCGGGTCCGTGAGCACTCCGGAAGGCGTGCATGTCCGCGTATCGGATACCGGCTGCGGTATTCCATCTGAGTTACTGGAACAAATCTTCGAGCCTTTTTTCACGACGAAGCCGCCCGGAAAAGGGACCGGATTAGGATTGTACAATATCAAGCATGTGGTGCATCACATGCACGGCACCATCGGCGTCGAAAGCCAACCCGGCGTCGGCAGCACCTTCACCATTACATTTCCGCCGACTGTGCCGGGCTGAGACAGGAAACCTGGAATGAATGCGCCGCACACCGCGCTTCCTCAGCCCTCCCGCTGGGGGCTCAAAACGAAGCTGATCCTCTCTATGCTCCTGGTGGGCGTGGTCCCGCTCGCCGTGGGACTCGGCATGGCCTTCTGGCGAGGCTCGGAAGAAATCCGCGACGTCAGCGGGGAGAGCTTCAAGGCGCTGGCCACCGAAGCCGCGCGCAAGATCGATCTCGTCATGGCCGAAGAAATCGCACGCACCGTGCGCATCGCCAACGACCCGGCAATCGTTCGGGAGCTGGAACAACGGCGGGACAGTGCGTCGCCCCGTCCCCCTATCCTGCACAGCCTCTCCGACACCGAACAGGCCGCGCATTGGGCGGCGCACGATCCAGCTATGGTCAAGGCCATCACGGACAATCCGCTGGCCGCGCTCTTGCGTGAATATTACTCCGGCGCGCACAGCGAGCCGGATCATCTGCTGCCGCAGGTTATGCGATCGGCGACGAAAATGCTGTTCCTCACCGACGCCCATGGCACCCTCGTCGCTGCCATGAAAACCAAACCGGACTACCGCCATGGCGAAACCGCCTGGTGGCGCGGCGCCTTCAATAACGGCGCCGGCAAACTGTACATCGAAGACGTTCACTTCCACGCCCAAGCCGAGGCCTACGTCTTCACCATTTCCATCCCCATCATGGATAGCCTCCGCTACGAAGCCATCGGCGTGCTCCATCGCGTGATCGATGCCAAGGAGTTTTTCTCGCCTTCGACACACGCCATCCGGTTCGGGAAAACCGGGCACGTCATGCTGATCGACAGCCGCGGCATTGTGATGAGCTGCCCGATTCTGCCGACTGGTCTGTCCATCTCCGATAAGAGCCTCGTTCCCTTGATCACCCCACTCTCGCCAGGCTGGGTTCACGCACCCAGTGATGGGCATGGCGGACAGTCCCAATCCATCATCGGCTTTGCGCCGCTTCCTGAAACCAGCCGCGCAACCAATGGTTCGATTGAGGGAGGGAGTTGGCATACGTTCGTCTGGCAATCATCCGATGAATTGTTCGCTCCCATCGGCCACCTCCTCACATGGATGACGATCTTCGGCGCTGTCGGAATCGTCCTGCTGGTCATCCTCGGCTACGTGGCCGCCGGCCGGATCGTGACTCCGGTACGGCAGCTCCAACAGGCCGCGCGGTTAATCGGGCGCGGCGAACTCCGAATCCCCCTCGACATCCGCACGGGCGACGAACTCCAGGATTTGGCCGACGAATTCACGCGCATGAACACGCAATTGGAAGCGGCCTTTGCCGGGCTCACCGACCAGGTCACTCTCAAGACCCAGGAGGTCGAACATCTGCAACAATCGACGCAACAGCTCCTCGATGCAGTGCCCACACCCATCCTGCTCGTCGATGCCGACGAATTGGTGCACTACGTCAACCAGGCGGGGCAAGCGTCGTTCAACTTGCACTATGATCCGGCTGCCCCGGCCCCGCTGTTCAGCCTCTTACCGATTGACCCTGCGATCCAGGCGCAGTTGCGGCAAGAGTTCTCTCAAGGCCAGGCAGGCACGGGGACCCAACCTGAACAAAGTCAGAGCGCCGCGCCACGCGATCCGCTGGCGCCGACATTCGGCAGCACAACCACACCCCGCCGGTCGGAACTTCCGATCGGAGGCCGTGTGTATCACTACCAGTGGTTTCGCTTGCCGGGAAAACCGGGGGAAGGATTCCGCATCGGTCTGATTCTCCGCGATACCACCGAAGAGAGCCGCCTCCAGGACCAGCTCATCCAGGCTGAAAAACGTGGAAGCCTCGGCGTCCTCACGGCCGGCATCGGACATGAATTGAACAATCCGCTCTTCGGCATCGTGGGATTGGGCGAAGCGATCCAGGAAGAAACCGACCTGAGCCAGGTGAAAGCCCACGCGCGGGACATCGTCGCCCAAGGACAGCGCATGGCGGGCATCATCCGGGACTTTACCGGCGTCACGGCCAGGGATCCCACCGGCCAACAACACGCCGTCATACTTGAACAGGAACTCGACCATGCCCTTGCCACGACGCGCACGGCGACGGACATGGCCAATATTTTGGTGCACAAGGAGTACGCCGGAGAGACCCCTGTCCGCGCACTGCCTGACCAAGTGCGGCAGGCGTTCACCAATCTCCTCACGAACGCGGTGCAAGCCATGCAAGGAACCGGCACACTGCGCGTCTCCACCGCCGTCGCCGACCAGTGCGCCGTCATCAGAATCTCCGATTCGGGCACCGGAATTTCTCCTCAGCACCTGTCGAAGATCTTCGATCCGTTCTTCACCACCAAAGGACAGGGGGACGGATCAGGCCTCGGGCTCACCGTGGCCCGGCGGATCATCCGAAAATTCGGCGGAGATATCAGAATCGAAAGCGTGGAGGGACACGGGACGACGTGCATCGTCACATTACCGGTGCTTCCACCAGCACCACAGGAGGGCTCATGGAGCGCATCCGCATCGCAGCCGCAACCATCACGCTCGTCCTAGGCGTTCTCGCGAGCGGAGGACAAGCCCTTGGGGCGAAAAACGGTCCCGCGTCCACCGGAATCGCTCCGGAGAAGGTCGCCGACTATGTGCATGCGATCCTGCAAGCCGACCGGACGATCTATACCACCCAGATCGTGACACGCATGCAGGAGAAAAATATCGTGAAGGCCACCGAACATTGGGAACAGGACAATTCGCTCCCGCTTCCCGCCCAATTTCTCCAGCAGTCGGGACGGCTCGTAGCCGAAAGCGGGCGCGGCATCCGTTATCGCTTGATCAGCCTCTCCCCCATCTATCAGCGCAACGCTCCCGCCACGGACTTCGAACGCAAAGCCCTGGAAACGCTGATCCGCCAGCCGGATCGGCCGGTCACTGGCATGGTCACCAGCGGGAAGAAGCAATATTTCCAAGCCATCTATCCCGATCGTGCCGTATCCGGCGCCTGTGTCAGCTGCCATAACAGCCACCCGTTGAGCCCGAAGCGGGATTTCAAAATGAATGATGTGATGGGAGCGATCGCGATCACGATCCCCATGGAGTAATCGTGAGGGAGTGGGCCCAATGAGGCCGACAACAGAATCAAGCGGCCGGCGGACTTGAGGGAGGCTGAAAATACTCTTCGCGGTAGATCTGAATCGCGGTCATGAAGAGACTGATGAGAATAGGCCCGGCAAACAGGCCAAGTAGGCCGTAGAGCGCAAGCCCACCGAGCACCGAAAGCACGAGCAGAAGGACCGGCAGCTCCACCTCCTGTCCGATGAGCCAGGGACGAAGAAACTGATCGACCATCGACACGACGCCGACGCCCCAGACGAGCATCGCAACCGCTTTTCCCGTTGAGCCAATCCAGAACAAATACAGTGTGACCGGTCCCCAAATGAGCGCGGTACCGCCGAACGGTATCGGCGCCAGCACGATCGTCATCGCCGTAAGTACCATCGGGAACGGCACACTTAAGGCGAGATAGGCCAGCCCAGCCAGCACGCCCTGCACCAGCGCGGTCACCAGCATGCCCTTCACCACGGCCCGTACCGTTTGATCGAGACGCGCGAGAATTTTGCGCTTGTGCGACTCATCCATGGGAATTAATTCGTACAACGATCCCATCCAACGCTCGCCGTCTTTGATGAGAAAGAACAGCACCAGCAGCATGATGAAGAAATTGCTCACCAGCACAACGGCGTTCTTCAACAGGTCACCCACCTGACTGACAAAGAACTGACTGAGCCACGTTGCGCCTGAGACGACTGAATTTTCGATCGATGACGTCTGGCCACCATCGCTTGCGAGCAGGGAACGCAGCCAGTTGCCGGCGAAGGGAATCATCGCCAGCCGCTCAGGCATCTGCTGAAGTCCCCCCGAAACGATCCACTCACGAATCGTCTGTTCCGCTGCGCTCGCCTCACGAACTAACACCACGCTCATCAGCACGACCGGCACCACGACCACCGCCAGCACGCCGAAGGTCAGGCACCCGGCAGACAATGCCTCCCGACCGCCAACCACCCGTGTCAGACGGCGATGCAGCGGAAACACCCAGTGCGCCAGCAAGGCTGCCCAGAGTGCCGGGAACAGAAACGGCTGCAGGATGAGCCCCATCTGGTAGAGCAAGAATGCCAGGAGAGCAAAAAATACAGCAGTAAACAGTTTCGGTTGAGTCATGCCTGCTCGGTAAAGAGGTGTGTCGCTGTCACGGTGATAACAGATCTGTCAGGGGTTGTCACGGGAAGGACTGACGAACCGGAACGCACTGCGAGCCCAATTCATCGGGGATACACAAGCCTCGCCCCCGGCTCACTCGTCACGTCCTCACTGCGCGACGCGACCTGTCCGTGTGAAACCGCGTCGGCGGAGACAGGGAATACCGCTGACGGACATATCCAGCATCCTGTTAGAGATCAGGTTTTTTCCCAATGACCGAGACGGGTCGGTTCCGATTCCCGTTCATATCCCGTACGGCGCCCGGTAAGCGCGGAACATCTTCCGGCCACGTCGTCACACCCATGTCGCTCACGCCCTGGAACTTCGCCCCTTCTTCCATCGAAAACAACGGCGCGTGCACTTCACCCATAATGATACCGGTCTTGAGCAATTGCACCCGATCGCTGGCGGTAATGTTCGCCTTGATGCGTCCGCTGCTGATCAAGATACCCGCCGTGATCGTCCCCTTTACCACACCATCTTCGCCGACGATCACCTGGCCCTTGGTGTAAATCTCCCCTTCCAAACGGCCGTCGATGCGAACCGTGCCCTCGACACGAATCTCGCCTTTGAGCTCCACCCCTTTGGCGAGCAACGTGATATTGCCGTCGTCCATGTATGCACTGTTTTTCATAGCGACTCCCTCGTGAGCAAACATTCGCAGCTCAGGATACCCCAGGGAGATATCGGCACCTAGCAGTTTGTCAAAACAGGCAGGCCTCAATTGATCGGAGCAGGGCAATAGGAGAGCGTGGCTACGAAATTCCCAACGTGTGCTTCACTCGTTCCCAGAACCCTCCGCCATGAACCTCGCAATAGATGCTCGGCTCAGTCCCCTCGAGAAAGACCTCCGTCACCTGCTCCGGACATTGCGCCGTCGCCAATTGCCCCGTGCGCGGATCAATCGTCCGTGACACAATCCCGCTGGGAACGAGGAAATCGGGAGAATCGGCCGGAATGAGCCGGCGGGCGACATCCACCCAGATCGGCAAGGCCGCCTGAGATCCGGTCAACCGAATCGCCCGCTCATCGTCAAACCCGACCCAGACACCGATCACCAATTCCGGCGTGTACCCCACGAACCACGCATCGCGGTACCCATCCGTCGTGCCGGTTTTCCCGGCAACCGGACCACGCAGTCCCCAGGCTCTGGCCTTCGATCCCGTTCCTCTGTCCAACACACCTTTCAGCAGAGACGTGGCCAGATAGGCTCCCTGCGCCGACACCGCCTGGTGCCGGTCGAGTATGGGACTCCAGACCGTTTCTCCGGAGTCGCGCGCCATATTCGTAAGCGCCACGGGTTTTACCACTACACCCGCATTCGCCAACCCGCCGTAGGCCGCCGTGATTTCGAGCAGCGAGACCGAGGCACTCCCGAGCGCGATCGACAGATTATCGGGAAGCGCTCCCTGGAGACCGAAGCTGCGCAAGAGCGCATTGATCGATCCGATTCCCAGCCGGTGCGCCGTTCGCACCGCCGGCACATTCAGCGACTGTTCGAGCGCCGCCCGCACCGTTACCTGCCCATGGAACTGCCGATCGTAGTTCTGCGGCGACCAGGGACCGGTTCCGGATTCGAAACTCACCGGTTCATCGGCAAGCATCGTGGCAGGGGTGATCCCGGTGCTGCCCTCGGCGCGAGCCGCCTCAAAGGCCGCGAGATACACGAACGGCTTGAACAGCGAACCCGCTTGCCGGTGGGCCTGCGCGGCCCGGTTGAACTGACTCGTCCGATACTCACGCCCCCCCACCATCGCGCGGATATGACCGGTCCCCGCTTCGAGGACCACCACAGCCCCCTGTAGCGGCGACTCCCCTTCCCGCAATGCCGGGTACTGCTGCTCCAGCTTTGCGAGCCCTTTGTGCAGCGAATCCGTCGCAAGTTGTTGCACGAAGGGATCGAGAGTCGAATAGATCCGGGATCCTTCGGGAATCCCCATGCCGGTTCCGGCTTCCACCTGCCGCAGCAGATA
>JBEBHO010000183.1:0-2413 GCA_040081095.1 Nitrospira sp. | reverse complement strand
CGGCCTGCGCAACGAGCAATTGGGCAAGCTCGGCCTCTTCGTCGTCACGCTGCTCAAGACCCTCGCCATCCCGCTCATCTTCTTCGCGATCCTCGATGCGCTGATTCGCACCAGCATTCCGCTCCGTCAGGGGGGAAAGCTGGTCATCATCTGTCTGGTGAACGTCACCGTCGCCATGACCATCGGTCTGGCCATCATGAATACCTGGCAGCCGGGTCTGGCCTGGCTGGGCCATGTCGATGAGCTGCTCCACCTCGTGCCCGGCACCACGCTTTCGTCGTCCGCGCTAGCCAATGTGCAGGCCGGATCGCAGAGCCCGATCGAGTATCTGGCCTCCTACATTCCCCGGACCATCGCGGATCCCTTTTCCAGCAACAACATCATCGGTGTCGTCCTTCTCGCGCTGGCGATCGGCGCGACCCTGCGCTATCTGCACAGCACCTCGGGCCAGGCGGGCGGAGCAGTTTCAGTCGTCGTGGGAATCATCGAGCGTATCTATGGATGGCTCGTGCAGCTGCTCGGCTGGATCATTCTCGCCGTCCCGTTGGCCGTCTTCGGCGTCGTCGCCCATGTCGTGGGCAAGTCGGGTGTCGGCGTCTTCTCCGTGCTGTGGATATTCCTCGTCGCCATGCTTGCGGGACTGGCGATTCACTCGCTCATCTATTATCCACTCGTCGCCTGGCTGGTGGGGAAGAAGTCGCCCAAGATCTATATAGGGCAGGGAGCCGATGCGATCATGACGGCGGTGTCCTGTAACAGCAGCCTGGCCACTGTGCCCGTCACCCTCCGCTGTCTGGAGCGCATGAACGTCTCGCCGCAATCCTCCCGCCTCGCGGCCTGCGTCGGAACAAACCTCAATAACGACGGCATCACGCTCTATGAAGCCATGGCCGCGCTCTTTCTGGCGCAGGCCCTGGGCTACGATCTGCCGATGGCCAAGCAAGTGTTGATCGTCCTTGCGTCGATCATCGCCGGGGCGGGCGTCGCCGGTATTCCTGAGGCGGGGTTGATCGTGTTGCCGCTCGTGCTGGCCGCCGCCGGCCTGCCCGATCATGTGATCATCGCAGCCATCCCGCTCATCATGACCGTGGATTGGATCATCGCCCGCGCCCGCTCCGGCGTGAACGTCATGAGCGACATGCTCGTCGCCATCCTCCTCGACGCGGGGCAGGGAGCGCCGGCCACAGCGCCGGCCGCCGTCCAGCCTCAATCAGAAACGGCCACCTCCGCAGCGCCTCAGAAATTCTGAGGCGCCCTCCGCACCGCTTGTTCAACGGGAGAATCCGTCGCAAATACAACCAATGCAGATTCTCTCTCGCTGATGTACAGTGAGGAATGCGATAGTGCTGCTTCACTTTATGGATACACTCCGCAAGCCGGGAGGAGAGCATGCGTATGCTGGTACCTCATGACCAACTTGAGCAGTCCATTCTCGTGATCCGCGGCCATCGAGTCATGCTGAGCACAGACCTGGCCAAACTGTATACGGTTGAGCCGCGAGTCTTGATGCAGGCGGTGAAGCGGAATCGAGACCGCTTTCCCGCCGACTTCATGTTTCAATTAACGGAGCAGGAATTTCATCGCTTGAAGTCACAATTTGTGATTTCAAGTTGGGGTGGTCTCCGGAGGGCCTATCCCTACGCTTTCACTGAACAAGGCGTGGCCATGTTGTCCAGTGTCCTGCGCAGCAAGCGGGCCATCCAAGTGAACATCGCCATCATGCGGGCATTCGTGCAGCTGCGGGAGATGATCGGCGCAAACAAAACACTGGCCAAGCGCCTGAGCGACTTAGAGAAGAAATACGACGGCCAGTTCCGCGTCGTCTTCGAAGCCATTCGTGAACTCATGACAGTGCCTGCCTCCAAATCCCGCCGCATCGGCTTCAAAGCCTGACAGAGCCTTCTGGACATTTGTCCGACTCCGTCGTAGATTGCCTCGCCGTGGCAAGGACTCCTCGCAAATACTTCTCGATGATCCGCCAGTTTCACCTGGCCGATTTCCTCACGCTCGGCAACGGCGCCTGCGGGGTCGCGGCCGTCTTGTTGAGCATGCGCTACATGGGCAGCCAATCGGCGTCCCATTTCCTTGCCGCCACGGCCCTGGCCCCGGCGGCCTTGCTCTTCGACTGGCTCGACGGCCGGGTCGCCCGCTGGCGGCACATGCAATCGCCGCTCGGGCGCGAGTTGGATTCGCTGGCCGACGTGATTTCATTCGGCGTCGCGCCTGCGGCCCTCGGGTATGCCGCAGGCCTGCAGGGCGGGTGGGACTGGATCGCCCTTACCTATTTCGTCTGCTGCGGCGTCAGCCGGCTGGCCCGGTACAACGTCACCGCCGAAACCCTCTCCGCGGGTCAGGACAAAGTCGCCTACTTCGAAGGCACGCCCATTCCCACCACCGTGGTCCTCACCGGCGT
>JBEBHO010000237.1:0-2413 GCA_040081095.1 Nitrospira sp. | reverse complement strand
GCCGAAGGTCTTAAACTTGGCATCGACGATGGTGTCGTTTTGGACCTTAATCTGGAGCTTCATCACGTCGCCGCACTCGGGTGCGCCGACCATCCCGGTCCCCACGCCGTCTTCGTCTTTCTTGAAGCTTCCCATGTTCCGGGGATTGTTGAAATGATCGACGACTTTGTCACTGTATGCCATGGTAAATCCTCCTCGTAACTATCTGAGTCCGTGGGCTGGATCAGTGGGCCGCCCACTGAACGGATTTCAAATCGACCCCTTCTTTCGCCATTTCGTACAACGGCGACATTTCACGCAGCTTCGTCACGATCTCAATAACCTTCTTGATGGTGTAGTCAATCTCTTCGTCCGTATTGAAGCGGCCGAGGCCGAAGCGGATGGACGAATGAGCGAGTTCCACGCCGACGCCCAGAGCCCGTAAGACGTAGGACGGTTCCAGCGTCGCAGAGGTGCAGGCCGAGCCGGACGAGAGCGCGATGTCCTTCATGCCCATCAGGAGCGATTCGCCCTCGACGTAGGCGAAGGAAATATTCAGGTTATGTGGAAGACGCTGGGTCGCATGGCCGTTGAGATAGGCTTCATCGATTTCTTTCATGATGCCGGCCTGCAGGCGGTCGCGCATCGCCGAGAGGCGCGCCGATTCCGTGGCCATTTCCTGCTCACACAACTCGCAGGCTTTGCCGAATCCGACGATCATCGGCACCGGCAGGGTGCCGGACCGCATGCCGCGCTCGTGCCCGCCGCCGTCCATCTGGGCGGCGATCCGCACGCGGGGGTTCTTTTTCCTGACATACAGAGCGCCGACCCCCTTTGGCCCGTAGATTTTATGGGCCGAGAAGGACATCAGATCGATGCCCATATCCTGGACATCCACGGGAATCTTGCCGACGCCCTGGGTGGCATCGCAATGGAAGAGGACGCCTTTTTCTTTGGCGATCTTGCCGATTTCCTTCACCGGGTTGATCGTGCCGATTTCATTGTTGGCGAGCATGACGGAAATCAGGACCGTCTTGTCCGTAATCGCCTTCCGCACGTCTTCCGGATTCACCATGCCGTACTTGTCGACGGGCAGGTAAGTCACCGTTGCCTTGCCCTTTGCTTCGAGGGCCTTGGCCGTGTCGATCACGGCACGGTGTTCCGTGGACGAGGTGATGATATGGTCGCCTTTATCTTTGTACATCTCCAACGCACCCTTGATTGCCAGGTTGTCGGACTCCGTGGCACCGCTGGTGAAGACGATTTCTTTGGGGTCGGCCTTGATCAGCTTGGCGATCTGCTTGCGGGCGTTCTCGACTGCTTCTTCAGCCGCCCAGCCGAAAGCATGGTTGCGGCTGGCGGCGTTGCCGAACTTCTCGATGAAGTAGGGCAGCATAGCGTCCAGTACTCGTGGATCCATGGGGGAGGTTGAATGGTTATCCAGGAAAATAGGGAGCTTCATTGTGCGACTCCTTGTGCCGTAGAGGACTGAATCGTGATGAGGGGCGTGCCGCCCATCATGTCTTGTAACGTCATATTGCTGAGGAGCTGATAAATGCTGTCTTGAACCTTGAGGAGCGGCGTGCGGATGTTGCAATGCTCTCGTTGAAGACAGAGTTCGCCTTCTTTTTCATGCGAGCAATCCGTAATGCCGAGGGGGCCTTCGATACCTTCAAGAATCTGCGCAATCGTGATCTGTCTCGTGTTTCGAGCCAGGAGGTAGCCACCCTTGGGGCCATTGTGGCTTTCAATCAACCCGTTCTTGGCGAGGGTTTGAAGGACCTTCGCCAGGAGTTCGAGAGGGATGTTATATTCCTCTGCGATCTCTTTGGTATTGACGACGCGGCCCGGCGTGACATCACCGAATTGCACCAAGGCGATGTGTTGGAGCGCCATCAATGCATAGTCTGCTTTTTTTGAAATCTTCAACATGGCTATTGCCGATCAATAGGATCGGAGACTATAATGATCTCCGATCAATAAGGTCGGACACAGAGTACCACGCAACTTTTGAGGCTGTCAACACCGGGGCCTAGAATCTTCCGCTTGGAAAGGACGTGACGCACATGGGAGGCACAAATCCCTATATTGAACAGGCAAAGCACGAGCTTCCCCGAGCTCCCTATACCATTACCTACGTTGAGCCGGATGGTACTGTGACCAAAGTTGCCGTTGACCCTGCGAAGATTCCCTATGGGCCAACCGGATTGCCAGGAAGCATTCTTGACGTCGCGATGGCCAACGGGGTGGATTTAGAACATGTGTGTGGAGGTGTCTGTGCCTGCTCGACTTGCCATGTGATCGTCAAGCAGGGAATTGAGAGCTGCAGCGAGGGGACCGACGATGAATTCGATCAACTGGACGAGGCCCCGATGACTACGCTGCAGTCCCGCCTCGGATGCCAATGCGTTCCGAACGGCACGAAGGACATCGT
>JBEBHO010000143.1:0-2416 GCA_040081095.1 Nitrospira sp. | reverse complement strand
GCTCGTCGCCCTTCCCTTCTCCAAACCCCTTCTCGTTTGCTTGCTTGTTGCACACCGTCATTTTGTTCTGCTGCTCCGCGGCTTCACTGGCCATCGGGGTCAGCATGATCACGGACAGAAAGAGTGAGAGGACTACCAGGCTGGCAATCTTCATCGTGATTCTCCTTGTGTAGGTGGGTAAACGGGTCGACGCGTCACTATAACAAACCGCTCAGAAGTTGTCTGTAGGAAGTTGTCCCAAGCCGTCAATAGTCGACGCGGACTAGGCAGAGTCCCTGGGGCGGAGCGGTCTTGCCGGCCCTGCGGCGATCTCGCGCAGCGAGGATGCCGGGAAAACTCTCGGGGTCTCGCTTGCCCTGACCGACTTCGACCAACGTGCCGACGAGACTGCGAACCATCTGCTTCAGAAACCGGTCGGCATAGGCCTCGATGCGGAGTTCGTGGCCCTCTCGAATCACGACGAGACGTTGGAGGTGGCAGATCGGATCTTCGTTCTCGGTGGGCTGTGTTTCGAACGACGAGAAGTCGTGCGAGCCGATGAGGTGCATGGCCGCCTGGTTCATCGCGGCGTCATCCACCGGCTTGTAGACATGCCAGACCACGTGCCGGTCCAGCGCCGGACGCTCGGAGCGGTTGAGAATCCGGTATCGGTAGAGTTTGCCCGTGGCCTTGTAGCGGGCATGAAATTCGGCGGAAGGAAAGTCGATCGAACGGACAGAAATATCCGGCGGCAAATGGGCATTCAGCGCCATCGTCCACTCATAGGCGGTCATCTCGCGATCGATGCGAAAGCTGACGACCTGCCCCAGCGCATGCACACCGGCATCGGTGCGTCCGGCGGCAACGACGGAGATCGTCTGTTGCGTCATGTTCTTGATTGCGGTTTCGAGCGCGTCCTGGATCGTCGGCTGATTGGACTGACGCTGCCAGCCGGCATACTGCGTCCCATCATATTCGAGCGTGAGTTTAATAGTCGGCATAGCGTGCCGGGAATGGATAGTGCCTTACCGCGCGGTCGGTTTGCCGGTGGCCAGGAATGACTTCACGCCGTTTAGGAGCGAGTCGGCCACATCGTGGACGAACGCATGCTTGCGCAGCAAATCCTCTTCGGAGGGATTGGAGATATAGGCGATTTCAGCCAGGATGCTGGGCATGCTGGTATAGCGGAGAACATAGAACGGCGCGGTCTTTACCCCGTGGTCGGTGACCGTGTAGTGGTTGTTCATATGGGTCACCAACGATTCCTTGGTGGTCCAGGCCAGTTCCATCGATTCTTCGATCTTCTTCGCCGTCAGCAGGTCTGCGAGAAAATACTCCACTCCTGTGCCGGTGCTATTCAGCGGCGTCCCGTTCTCGCGCGCCGCCACTTCCAGGGCCCGCTGATCTTTGGCTTCACCAAAGTGATAAATCTCGATGCCCTTCACCGCCCGCGAGGGGTGGGAGTTCACATGGATGGAGACGAAAAGATCGGCGTCATGGCGATTGGCGAACTTCGCGCGCTCTTCCAATTCGATAAAGACATCCTGATCGCGGGTCATCAGCACCCGCACGCCCGGTTGCTTGCTGAGCAAGTCGCGCAGCCGTAAGGCCACTTTCAGGGTAATGTCTTTTTCCTCCGTGCCGCGCCGCCCGCGTGCGCCGGGATCTTTCCCGCCGTGACCGGGGTCGAGCACGATGGTCTTGAACGACTTCGCCTGGGGAATCGTCGGTTGTGGCGGCGGCTCGAACGTGCTCGGGGTCGGTGGAGTGGGCGGAGTCTGATTCAATGCGGGGGCATCTGGAACGGCGATGCCCGGGATCACGTCTACCACCAGCCGCGCAGGATTCTCAAGGGAGAATTGCTTATACCGGCGGAGAGCGTGCGTCGGCAACGCCACGGTGACAGCCCCGGCGGTGGTCTGTGAAATCTGAAACGGAGCCGGAATGATCCCGCGATCGAGTCTGTGCCTGGCGGACTGGCTCATCGTTGCATGGGGAAGGAAAATCACCACGTCATCCGAGTCCGCCGATTTGAGTTCGGTCACCTTCGTGTGGCGATCCAGATCGAGCACGAGCCTGGTGCGCTCAGGGGTGGAGAATACGCGAAAATTCTGCACCGTGGCTGGCATCATCGAGGCCGGAGTGCCCTTGGCCTTGCTCTTGTGGGGGCGATGGGAGCGGACTTCCGAGGCGGCGGCATAGGCGCTGTCGAGGCCGGTCGCGAGGAGCATCAGTATGGTGAGCGCGAGCAGGCACAGGGACGCAAGGGAGACGCGGAACGGGAATGCCTGCCAGGATCGTAATCGCATGTGCCTATCTACATTGTAGGGGATAAAAACTTTTCTCAGATGTTCCATCAGTTGTCAAGCGCTTGGGCCTGTTCCACTCCGGCATTGACAGAGAGGAAATCCGACCGGTAGCGTGGTCTCTATGGCGA
>JBEBHO010000074.1:0-9230 GCA_040081095.1 Nitrospira sp. | reverse complement strand
CATCGCCTCAGGCGGCGTCTTAACCCCCGGCACATCGCCGGATCAGGCCCAGATGACCGTGGAAGAGCTCACGGCCGCAGTAGCGACAGCCCGCAGGGCTCAGAAGAAAGTCGCAGCCCACGCACACGGCGCCTCCGGCATGAAGAACGCGATTCGTGCCGGAGTCCATTCCATCGAACATGCCACACTGCTGGATGAGGACGCCGGCGCCTTGATGAAGCAGCACGGTGTCTACATGGTGCCGACACTCTCCGCGCTCTCAACGACTGCGGCAGGACGGCCGGGCTGCGGCATCCCCGTCAGCGCGCTCGACAAAGCCAAAGCGATGACCAAACGGCATCAAGCCAGTTTCAAGAAAGCCCACCAGAGCGGGCTCTGCATTGCCATGGGGACCGACGCCGGCACTCCCTTCAACTACCATGGAGAGAATGCACAGGAACTGGAGCGGATGGTGGCCTTCGGCATGAGCCCAATGGAGGCGATTCTCGCGTCCACGGCTGCAGCCGCGCGCTTGATCGGCATTCAAGACACCGTCGGCACGCTCACGAAAGGGAAGCAGGCGGATCTGGTGATTCTCGATGGAAACCCGCTGCGGCGGATCGATCTCCTCCGCGACCGCAGCCGGATCATGGGTGTGATGCAAGCAGGAAAATTCGTGGCAGGACCGCTGGCGGAGTGACGTCACCCGTCAAGCGTTATTCGTCAAACGTAAAACCCAGGGGCCGGATCGCTCGCCCATTGACGCCTGACGATTGACGTTTTACCGCCTCTCATAGAATAACTCCAGCGCCGACGCATAGCCGTGGATGCGGCCTTTTCGGAAGCTCTCTTCCAAGGAGCCGCGCAAAGACCGGAATCCGCCTTCATCGCTTTTCTTGACGACACCTTGCGACACCATCATCTCAGCGGCCACATCGATCAACCGTTGTTTGCGCAACTCCATCTCCTCTGTCAGAAAGTCATCCATCGCCTCCGCGCCCCGCTCCGCCACCAGATCTTCCTTAAAGGTGTCATACCCCTGCTCTGCCACTGTCCGCTTTCGCAGGAGCGCTAATTCGACTTTCACGCGGGCCACGTTCTTGACTAAGAGCGCAAATAACTCCTTCCGGCCCTCATCAAAGAGTTTTTGCTCCATCTCATAGAGAATGGCGAACGGATCGACCGCATCCTCACGCGGCTCATCGCCCCAATTGAGCCGATCGTAGTTGCGGCGTTTCTCCGTATCCCCGACGATCTCGTAGGCGGCATTGATCTCACGGATCTTGGCTTCCGCAGTCTTACTGTCGGGGTTACGGTCAGGATGGTGCTGAAAGACGAGCTTGCGATAAACCTTTTTGATCTCGTCGTCGGACGCCTCGCGCGAGACGCCCAATATTCGGTAGTAGTCCATTCGAGCCATGCGGGAAACTATAGCACGAGGCTTCCTGGCGCTTCACCTGAGCCCCCTCGGCAGGATCACCCTGTTGGCTGGCATGCCGCCGCCCCCCTTGACCTTCGCATCATCCGGCTTATCTTCGTACCATGACACACCAAACAACTCCCAAATCTCTGACCCATGATGAAAAGAAAGCAGCCGAGGCGGCGTTTGCCGGGCGGCCGTTCAACTCCTCATGGTCGGCCTCGGCACGAGTCGTCTACGACGGCATCGTGAATGCTTTGCCGATATCTGAAGTCTCTGCCCTTCCTGGGTTGATGGAAACTGAGGCGGATTCGGCTGGGGCTCACTCCCTTGCCAAAGCCGCAACGGCAGAAGAAGCAGAGAGCCTTCTGGACCAAGGGAAGAAGAACGACGCAGAGAACTCGCCAGCCGTTCCAACGATCCAAGACCGCACTCGGGCGATTCAGGACGGAATCTTGATCGATGTGACGCCGACAGCCCAACAACTCGGGTTGACGTTTCCTGTTACGATCACGAAACCTCTCTGGGATATCGGAATCGTGACCAATCAGTCCTTGCCCGAAGCAGAGCAAGCGAATCGGCTGCGGGATATCTTGATGGCGTTCCGATTGCGACTCGCGAGTCTTGCAACGATCTCGCCGCTGATCGATTTCCCCGCTCTGCTGGCGATGCCGCCGAGCACAGTGCCGCAGCCGGTGCCGCTCTTTGCGATCATTCAGCCGGATGGAGCGAACCAGGCCAACGTGACGCTTCTGTTGCCGAACGAAGTCTCGCTGACCGTCAATCCGTCCAATTAATCGGCGATTGAGGCGCGACGCGTGAGCCGTTCGAGTAAGGCTCGTTCTTCGTACTCTGTTTTGACGATACCATCCACATGCGCATCGCGAAGCTGCCTGAGCACGTTGCTGTAGACCGGCCCCGGCTTGATACCCATCGATTGAAGATCGTTCCCCGTAAGCAGCGGTTTAGCCTGGCGCCAGGACGTCAGGTAGGCCGATACCTGCCGCTTAACCCGATCCGACAAGCTCTGGGCCATCATGGCCACTAGCGCTTCATCGGAAACGGCTTCTAACACCCGACAGACCCCCGACGGTTTCAACGGCGGCTGCTTACTCAGCTGGCGCAACAGCCGATGCGCCCCTCCACGCATCGCCTTTAGCGTGGTGGCTTCACGCTCACTGAATGGAAATCGCTTCAAGAGGTCCGCCACCCCACGGTCGGGCAGCACCGACGCCAGTGCCATCATGTAGACCAGCCAGGCCTCCAGCTTGCGATCCAGGTAGAGCAGGCGGTACCAATCGAGCGCTTCCTCCACCGCCATCAGCAGCTTCTCCAGCCGCGTCGTCCAAACCAGCTTCGGATGGATGAATTGCAGAAGGTCGAGTTCCGCCAATCGCTTGAGCCCCGACTTTGGTTCCCGCTCGGAACAGAGCGCCTTCAGTTCCTCCAACAGCCGGTGACCGGAGAGTTTCTGGAAGAGCGCCATCTTCACGGCCGCTTTCACGAGGGCCAGCGTGTCTTTCCCCAGATGAAACCCGAACCGCGTCTCAAAGCGTACAGCCCGGAACACGCGGGTGGGGTCCTCGACAAAGCTCAAGCTGTGAAGGACTCGAATCGCTTGATCTTTGAGATCGCGCTGACCGCCGTAGAAATCGAGCACCTCGCCGAAACCTCGGCCGTTCAGCCGAACCGCCAGCGCGTTGATCGTAAAATCCCGGCGATACAAATCCTTCTTGATCGAGCTTTGCTCCACCGTCGGGAGCGCCGTGGGATACTCGTAATATTCCGTCCGCGCGGTAGCCACGTCGAGCTTGAATCCGTCCCGCAGAACGATGACGGCCGTGCCGAACCGTTCATGCACGGTGACGCGCCCCAACTGTTCGGCGGCCAACTTGCGCGCGAAGGCGATGCCATCCCCCTCGACCACCAAATCAAGATCGAGGTTTTCAATTCCCAGTAGCAGATCACGGACACAGCCCCCGACCACATACAACGGGAGGTCCAGCCGGTCGGCCAGCTGGCCGGCATCCTTAAGCAGCTTGAACAGATGCGGCGGCAGCTTTTCTTGTAGTTGTCGGTTGAGATTGCGGTGATGCAACGGCCCCGGCACGCCGGCTGGATCCGCAACTTTTGGGCGAATCTTCACGGAGCGCAGCACATCGTCATGCCAGGCCCTCAACAGATCCGTGCGCGTAATCACCCCGACCACTCTCGTGCCTTCAAGAATCGGCACGAACCGTTGGTTCCGCTCCAGCATCGCTTGCTCAATGACATGGAAGTCGGTATCGGGACAAGCCGTGAACTGCTCCGCTTGCAGAATGTCGGCCGCCGTCATTTTACCCAATCGATGAAACAACGCCTTCTGAATCTGCTCCCGGCTAACCAGCCCGGCATAGCGATCCTTGCCATCCAACACCGGCAGGACATTCACGCCATAGTTTGTCATCCGCTGTTCCGTCTCGCTGACCGTGGTATCGGCGCTGACGGTCTTGACCGGCTTGGTCATGACATCCTTGGCCAACAGCGTCGGCCGGTATCGCTGCGTCAGCAGGTGAACGACCTGCTCTTTCACCTCGGCCAACGTCCGGCCTTTGACAATCGCGGCCGCCGCGACCGCATGGCCGCCGCCGCCGAACTCCTGCGCGATCCATCCGACGTCGATCTCCGGCGTGCGGCTGCGCCCGATGACCTCCACATGCTCCTCGTTCGTGACAACCACCACTACCGCATCCACCCCTTCAAGCTCAGCCAACTGATGCACCGCCTCGGCCGCTTCCACACGGTCACGATCGAAGGTACTGGTCGCCACCAATACCTTACGGCCTTCGAGATAATGCACTTCGCTGTGCTGCAGTAAATCATTGAGCAGCGCGACAATGTTCGGATCAAGCGGCCGGCGTAGCGTCTGCGCGATCAGATTCAGATCGGCCCCGGCACCGATGAGGAACGCCGCAGCCTGCAAGTCTCGCGGAGTGGTGGAGGAATAGGTGAAGGACCCGGTTTCATCATAGAGGCCGAGCGCCAGCACCGTTGCTTCCACCGACGTGAGCGGGAGACCCGCTTCTCGCACCCGTTCAATCAGCATCGTCGCCGTCGCCCCGACACTCTCAATCACCTGAGTAATGGATTTCCCGATTGATGGAGCACCAGCCCCTTTGGGGTCCGCTGCATGATGATCGAAGACCAGCGCCTCGACCTTCGGATCCAGCCAACATTGTTTGAGTGGACCAATGCGATCGGGATCATGGGTATCGACCAGAATCAACTTCGTCACTTGTGCAAGATCGAGATCTTTGAGCTTGGTGAGGTTCAGGTCGTGTGCCAAGAGAAAGGCATGCACCGCTTCCTGCGCCCCGCCGGACAGCACCAGTCGTACATCGGGGTGCAACTTGCGCACGGCGACCATCGAAGCCAACCCGTCGAAGTCCGCGTTATGGTGGGTCGTTACGACATCCATACCGCCATTCTAGCAGGGTCATTCGGATCAAGAAACCAACCGCCTCCCTTGCGACCTTCTCATGATTCAGAGTCTCACGGATCCTCTCCTGCATCCTGCTACCGACACGGAAGGCCCTTTTTAAAGAGAACTCGCATTCACTAAGAATATCTATTTACGAATTGACAATGCGCTCGTCTCACTCTCTAGGAGGCCATGTGTCTTTGCCGCCCCATTCTCCATCCATCGTGTCGTGGGGGAGGCCACAGGACAATGTGAGGCAAGGCCGTGGCCGTACATTTAACCTGGAGGTCATCATGACAAAGATCGGACTCTCACTTTCTCTCGTGGCATTTGTCGGTGTGATGGTCGCATCAACGTTGCCGGCTCAGGCACAATCAGCAGAGGTACGATTAAAAGCCAGCATGGTCAGCGGCGCGGCATCCGGCAAAGCTGAATACCGTGAGCGCGGCAATCGGAAGCGTCTGAACGTCCAGGCGGAAGATCTGGCCGGCTCCACAGTTTCGCCCCAGCAGATCTATATCAATAGTGTCTCCGTCGGCACAATGGCCCTGGCCGCCTGTCCGGCGCCAGCCTCGCAATTGCTCTGCGGTGAGATGGAGCTCAACTCACAGGACGGGCAGGTTGTTCCACAAGTCCGGTCCGGAGATACGGTGAGTGTCGGATTTAACCCGGCCATGTTGGCCGGTGCCTTCCGGTAAAATATCCGTCTTTGTGCGCTCCCTCAAGCCCGCCATCCTCCCATGGCGGGCTTTTATATTCCTATTTTTTCCAGCACGTTTACCTTTCCCTATTCCTTCCGTCCAATCTCACAGAACGGCATTGAGAGGCTCCCCTTCGGAGAGCAGAAGAGAAGCCTCTCCCTCGCCATCACATAAAACACATTCTTACGCTCTCACGGAGGATTTCTTATGAAGCCAGCAGCGTTTGTGAAAACCAGCATTCTGATAGGTCTTGCCATCCTCTCTGCCATGCCGGTAGCCGGAGCCCTGACTCCGAGTCCCGCATTTGCCCAAGCGGATGTCCGGCAGGAAGATCGCCGAGAAGACCGTCGTGCCGACCGGCAACAGGATCGACGGGAAGACCGGCAGAATGACCGTCGGGAGGATCGTCGCGAAGATCGCCAGCAAGACCGCCAAATGGACCGGCAGCAGGATCGGCAACAGGACCGCCAAATGGACCGGCAGCAGGATCGGCGGGAAGATCGCCGAGCTGACCGAGGCGGCCGCGGTCGCTAAGGACTCTTTTCACAAACAAACGGCGTCAGGATTCCCATCCTGACGCCGTTTTGTTATTGAGTACGATGCAACCTAGCGATGCCGCTTACCCTGGGCATCGTGCTTCTCGCGCGCAATATGGCGCGAGGCCCGATCCTGCGCATGATCGATCCTGGCTCGTTCGCCTTTCGTCACGACCCCATCGGCCTTCGCCTTATCTTCCATCTTATTGATATGGTCCTGCTGCTTGTCCAAGCGATTCGCTTCCCGCTGATTCAACTGACCGCTGGCAATGCCCTGATCGATCCGCTTCTCCTGATTGGCCTGCCGTTGATCAATCACCGGAGTCTCTGCCTGCGCAAACGCCATCCCGCTCATGCCAAACATCAACACGCCAACCGCCAATACCATAGTCTTCATCGATACCTCCCTAGGATAAAAGGTTGAGCCCCCGTGCTCTCATCAACGTACAGCCACCTGGTCCGTTGACAAAGGGTGGCTCAGGAAAAAACCTGAATGATTTGATGTATCAAGAGACTAGACGACTGTCCAGAAATACTGAGCATGACAGGGAAACAAGAAGACTACGGTAAGGAACAGGGAGTTCTAGAAGCCACCCCGGCTAATGATCACGCCCGCCGTGACCACTTCCGCTACGATCAGGCCGGCTGCCACGATCATCACGCCCACCGCTGCCACTGCGATCATCTCGCCCACTTCGATCATCACGACTGCTGCGGTCGGAACTGCCGCTCCGGTCCATGCGGTCACCACCGCCGGACCCGCCATGTTCGCTCTCGCTGAAAATCCGATCCGCCCGTTGCCCTTTGGAGACCTGGTCGCGAATGGACTGGACATTGATCCGTCCCTGCTGGAACTCAGAACTGCGCCGCTTGATCTCACGAGCCAGGTCAGCCAATTCTGCAGAACGATACCCTTGCCGCAAACCTTCAGCAACCAGCGCCGCTCCGTCCTTAGTCGGAATCTTCGCCTCTTTGAGAATGGCCAAACTCTTCGCGCCACTTGCCAGCGATTCTTGAGGGAGCTTGCCGCCCGATCCTTGACCCGTCTTGGCAAGTTCCCGCACGTCTTCAGCCGTCGCCCCGCGACTCAACGCCTCAGCCAGTCCTTCCAACGCCCGCTGACGATTCCCCTGATTGGAGTCGATCATGCCTTTCGCCGTCGACTCCTGCAGAATCTCGTGGGCCGATTCAAAATGCGTGATCAACTGCCGCAAGACGGTATCGATACGCTTGGGTTCGACTCCCTTGGCCAACCCTTCTTTCACCTTATTCGCCAGCGGCTCAGTCGGCAGGCCCTTTTCCCCGGCCTTCGTGACCTGCTCAACTAACGCATTCACCTCTTCAGCCGCATGGCCTTGCGCTGAACGCAGCCGGTTGATCTCCTCCCGATCCTGATTGGAGAGAGAGTCGGCCAACGCCGGAGCGGCCGTCAGGCACAGCGCCAGACTCACCACCCACCTGTGTATGTTGTTGGCCTTGCGCATCATTCTACCGAACAATCACCACACCGTTTGTTTGCCCAAACCCATCCGTGACAAAATCTTCTGCCAGCGGAGGCACAACCCATTCGCTCCCATCGACCAGATACATGAACGCATGCTCTCCCGATCGCATAGGCACCTCAGCGCTCCACATACCCGTCTTGCCCTCTCGCTTCATCGGCGTCGTGCCCTTGACCCAGCCGTTGAACGATCCCACCACGTAGACCGTCTTCGCCTCCGGCGCCGACAACGTAAACCGAACGCCGCCCGACACGGGCCTGGGAAAGTCCGGCTTGATGGTCGACGCACAGGCGCCGGCCAAGCACACCACCAGCACCCCAACGCCCACTGTTTTGCGGCCCTTCATCATGGGCCGCAGAGTACCCGACAGCCACGCTCGTTGCAAGAAAACTGATCCTAGGTTTAGATACTGACATCCAGCACCGCATTCTCCGAGCCGAATCCATCGCCTGACGCTTCGCCCGCCAGCGGATCAGCAATCCATTGTTTCCCATCGATCACAAACATGTATTGATACCGGCCCGGCTTCAGAGGAATCGTTGCCGTCCACATCCCGCCTTCCGATCGCTCCAGCTTCGTCTCCCCCGGATTCCATCCGTTGAAGTCGCCAGCAACCGCCACAGACTGAGCCCCTGGCTGCAACAGAACCAGCCGCACAAACACTTTCGACTCCCGCTCCCCACGTGCCGCAATCGTCTGAGCGGAGATCGCCTCGACAGGAACCTCGGCGATGCGCTCCGGCACCATCTTGACCAGGCCCGCTACGGCCACGACAGCGAGACATGCCGCCGCCATTGCCCCGGCCAGGTTCCACTCCAGCGTGCGTGGCTCTGCGATGGCGGCACGAATACGATCCCAGAGACTCACCGGTGACGGCGCCACCTTCGCCTTCAATTGGCTAAGGAATCTGGCCGACGGGGTCAGCTTCGGCAATTGGGCGGCTTCAGCCACGACCATTTCCAGATTGAGCCAGCGGCGGCGCAACCCGGAATCCTGGTCCACGGCATGGAGGAATGCCACCCGCTCCTCCGGAGTCAACTGGTGATCGAGAAATCGTTGGACGGTCAGTTCCTGGTCATCCATATACCCACCCTCTGTCGCGATCTGGCCCCTTACCTGGTCGGATTCAATTCAGCCAGCTCCCGACTGAGCTGCAGCCGGCCTTTGTATACGCGCATCTTCAGCGTGTCGCCATTGACCCCGAGAATCTCTTGCATCTCTTCATAGCTCAGCCCTTCGACATGCTTCAGGATAAACGCCTCGCGATAGAGCGGGGGCAACCGCTGAATCGCCTGCTCCAACTCCAGCGCCACCTGCTGCTGCGAGAGCAGATGCTCCGGCGTCCGGTCTTCCGCAACATGGACGTCGAGCGATTCGTCCACATCCACATCGTGCAACCCCTGCCCAGGACGTTTGACACGCAACCAGTCTTTGCACTTGTTCGACGCGATCCGGTACAGCCAGGTCGAAAATTTCGAATCCGCCCGAAACGTCGTCAGCGACTTAAAGGCTGCGAGAAACGTCTCTTGCGCCAGATCTTCGGCCTCAGCCCGGTTCCCAACCATGCGATAGGCGAGATTGATAATCGCCGCGGCATGCCGATCGATAAGCAGCCCGAAGGCCTCATGATCC
>JBEBHO010000013.1:0-2429 GCA_040081095.1 Nitrospira sp. | reverse complement strand
CAGGGCTGGGGCGCCGGAGACAACGGCACACTCCTCCACACTACCGACGGCGGCGCCACCTGGTCGCCCCAGGCTAGCGGCACACAAGCCAACCTGACCTCGCTCCACGTTCTGCCCGACGGGAAGCAGGGCTGGGTCGCCGGAGACAACGGCACACTCCTCCACACTACCGACGGCGGCGCCACCTGGAGCAACGCTGTCCATTACGGCATTGGATTGGCCCCTTGGTATTTTGTCGTAGGCTGGCTCTGCCCTCTTGGCCTCCTTTGGGTGGCCCACCAGGTACAGCGAGGCGAGAAACCCCTCGTGCAAGAAGAGTCTGTCGCCGACAGATTGATTTCAGACCGGCCGTTACAACTCGGCGATCCCGATCCGCTGAAATTTGGCCATATCGCGATGGCGCTCTCACGCTTCATTCGCAACGAAAAGACCGACCCTCCGTTGACTATCGCGGTCACTGGGGCCTGGGGAACCGGAAAAAGTTCGCTAATGAATCTTGTGAAAGGCGACCTCGAACAATATGGATTCCGCCCGGTCTGGTTCAATGTGTGGCATCACCAGAAAGAAGAACAGCTATTAGCGTCCTTGCTCGAAAGCATCCGCAGGCAAGCCGTTCCTCCCTGGTGGCAACCGGAGCACGTTGGCTTCCGATGGCGATTGTTTACAACTCGCTTCAAAGATCACTGGCCGTTGGCGCTCCTCATCGTGTTTGTAGCAGGACTCTGCGGCGGATACTTTCTCATCGATCCACAGAAACGGTGGGGACATGTCGTCGAATTCGCCTCAAACATCGTGAAGCTGAAGTTACCGGATGATCTTTCCCAGGTGCTGTCGATTCTTGGCCTCGGGGGCACGCTCACCCCGCTCATTGCCCTCTGGAAGGGTTTCACCACGTTTGGTCTCAACCCCGCCGGGCTTCTTGCATCCCTGTCAAAGGGTGCAAGTGTGGGAGACCTCTCCGTCCAGGCAGGATTCCGCGAACGCTTTGCAACAGAATTTCATGAAGTCACCCAAGCGCTCCATCCCAGAACGATGCTGATTCTGATCGACGACCTCGACCGGTGCCGCCCTGAGAAGGTTCTCGAAGTCTTGGAAGCCATCAATTTTCTCGTCTCCTCCGGTGAATGTTTCGTGGTCATGGGGCTTGACCTGGAGCGAGTCGAACGCTGTGTGGGACTTGGATTCAAAGATGTGGCGGAAGAACTTCTCGACGATCCTCCTCCGAGCGAATCGCAAACCAAGGAGACCGGCAAACAACGGCGAACGGAGTTTGCGCGCCAATACATGGAAAAACTGATTAACATCGAGGTGCCTGTGCCTGTTATGAAAGAAACTGAGTCCATCCGATTGGTGACGGATTCGGGCATGACAGAGATAGATTCCTATCGGCAGTGGAAGCATCCGGTCATCCCCGTGCTAAAATTCTGGAGGGGGCTTCTGCTTCCAATTACTGCCTTTGCCGCACTCTATTTGGGAATGTGGGTGGGGATGAAATGGTTTTCTGAATCACCCTCGTCTTTAACAAATATACCTCCACCATCTCTTTCCAATGCTTCTCAATCTCGTTCCGATACTAATCCACGTGTTAGCCAAGCTCCGCCTCCAGAGCAACGCTCAGCACTTTTAAATGAAAACTCTATTACCTTCTCGCCTGGCGAGACAGGCCGGCCTCTTCCTTGGATCTGGGTACCAATCGCCAGTCTTCTACTGGGAACCGGTGCTTTTCTCTTCAGGACCAGTCCAGGTGTCGTGGTGAAAGATTCCCCCGAATTCGAAAAGGCGCTACGTGTCTGGCTCCCTCTTATCAGCGGGAAGCGCCAAACCCCTCGATCCATAAAACGGTTTGTCAATAAAGTTCGCTACTTGGCGATGCTCCAGCGTCGGCGAGAACACGAGCCGGCTCGATGGGAGTGGGCCAATAACTGGATTGGCCTCAAGCCTTCCCCTAACCAGGCTCAAGTAGAAGCGGAGGGGGCCTCAAACATACCTGAAGCAAGTTTGGTAGCGCTCAGTGCCATCCAGCAACTTTGCCCTCAATGGATACAATCAAACACGTTATATAATATAAGTACCTTTATCGGTGGGGATTCCGATCAGGAAGGCGCTACGCCGAGACGCCTTATTAGGGGGAGAATCGAGGAACACGAGAAGCAGTTCGGAGCCTGGAAGAACACCACTGATTATCACGAACAGTTTCTGACCATCTCAGGCAAGATCAGGACTACTTAGAACACACTGTGCTCTCAAAGAGGTGAGAATGTTGCCACAAGAAGAAACCCACGCCCACCGTCGTTTCGTCCAGGCCCTTCAACATGAGCACCTGACTTGCGCCAAGCCAGGCTGCGGAGGAGCGATGGATGTCGCCGATCTCACTCCCCACAACGCCCGCATCAAGACCTACGAAGCGACCTGTGAGAAATGCCACATGG
>JBEBHO010000180.1:0-2431 GCA_040081095.1 Nitrospira sp. | reverse complement strand
GAATTTCTCGGGACGGATCCAGGTATCGTGGGACGCCGCCTTCGAGCGGGCCGGGCGTGATTTTCGAGCGGAGTATGAGCGGTCAGGCGAGCAGTCGAATTCCTTGCGCGCGCTCGGCCCAATCCTCCAGGGCTATCTCAAGGCGCTGTACCATGGCGGTCTGGCACCCGCTGCGAAGGCTATTGTGCGCACCAGCGCCAGAGGAACGGGGGCGGCAACCGGTGCCGTATTTCTTCCGGTTGCCGCGACCTCCATTGTGACAGGCCGCACGATTCAAGCCGCCGGCATGACGCTGTTTTATACGGGGAAGACCGGCGTCACATTGATTTCACCGACCGTCGAAAGCGGGTTGCTGACTAGCCTGGCGATTCTCTCGGCGGGATCCATCCCCGCGACTGCGGCTGGCGGAACGATGTTCGGAGCCGTCAACCAGGTAGCCTTCACGGCTGCGGGACCGACGGCGGCGGTCGGAGAAGCCGCGGCGCTCACCACGTTCGACACCGGCAAGTATGTCGGGTTTGTGACCTACGATGCGTTAGCCGGTGCGACGAAGGTGGCGATCAACCAGGCTTCGTCCGGCGTGGTCCTCGGTTATAACGCCCTCTCAGCCCTGCCCGCGCATCTCTTCATGGGTGCGGAGGATGCGGCCATCCTCTTGGCGTGGGAAGGGCCTAAGCTGCTCATCGTGAAAGCGACCGGCCGGCTGAAATCAAAATCGGGACATGCCGATGCGTCGGCGGGCGATCTTCCGGTCGGGACCGTCATCAATCTGAAGCAGCTGCAGTCGACGGACGGTATCTCAGTCGAAGTCTTTTCCGAGGATCCGAAGCAGATTCGTGACGTGCTGCAACAACTCCCCTGTGACGTAAGGAACATCGATGGCCCATGCACCGCAGAATGAGCTAACGTGCGCGCGTACGCTTGTGGCGCTGTCGCTCATCGCGATGGTCCTGAGCAGCTGCGCCACGGCCGATCCCGCCGACGATCCGCTCAAGCACACGAAGAAGCTGGTCGTTGAAGGCCATGTGTCGCTCTACAACAACGGCGCGTTCAATGTTCCGCAAACCTCGATCCGATTGATTCCGGCAGGCCCCAGTGCCTGGGAGCTCGTCGGCGAACTCATGGGACTCCGTGCGCGGCAGGCTTTTCTGTTGGCGATCTCCAGAGCCAAGGAGTCCGTGACGATTCTGTCGGAAGGCACCACGCTCAGTTATCACATGGCCGAAGGGCTCCATGAGGCGACGGGCACCGTCGCTGACGAGATCGCCAAGGCTACGCGCGAGAACAGCAGACTGCTGGCGTCCCGCTCCTGGGCGGATGCCAAGGGCATCGTCGGCAAGTCCTGGGACCTGTCTAAAGAGACGTGGGCCGACATGGATCGCCTGGGCATTGCGATGATCAGCACATCGAGCCAGCGCGGCGAAGCCGTTGCGGAACATATGAGCGAAAAAGGTCAGCGCATCGTCCGGCAGTCGCTCGATCAGGCGCACGAATTGTCGAAAGGCGGGACAGCGCGGGCCTCGGAGGCCCTATCGTTTGCCCGCGAACGGTTTATCAAAGGCTATGCAGCGGTTCCTGCTAATGCCAAGGCCAGAGCTAAGGCCGTGGGCGACAACATTCGCGAACTGGATCTCTCCGGCATACTTGAGGATGAAAGCGCCCGCCGCCGCCGCTGGTCCAAGACGATGACCGATCTGGCAGGCCAGACCGTCTCGGGCTATCGGGACGACGTGGCGCATTCGTTCAGCGAAGCCAAGCGGGAGATGTCTGATTACCGGACCTCCGGTATCAGCCTTGCGACGCTTCGGTCTTTGCGCTGGGTGTTGCAGGGTCTCTTCTGGGATGCCGGCATCGAACCGATCGGCAAGATCTCGGCGGCGTCGGTCGGCTACATCAGCGTCAACGCACTGGCCTATCCCACGCTGGTGGCCATCCGCGAAGGAAAGGCCATGACCGATATCGCGGTGGAAGTCGTTTGGAACACCTCCAAGTCCGGCTACGATCTCGTAGCGCCGTCTGCGACAGCTGCCGTAGCCTCGCTGTATAGCGTCCTCGACTTCACCGGGTCGAATCTTGCCGCGGGGACTGTGGCAGGGACCGGGGCCGTCATGGGTTTGAGCGAACGGGCGGCAAGCCAAGCGGTCGGCGTGACCATCAAGGGGTCGGGTTATGCGGCAGGGAAGACGGTCCAGTATGTCGGCGTCCCGCTCGCAGCAGCAGGCGTGGCAATCGGCGGCGGCACATTCGGCGTGGTGGCAGGCACGGCGGAAGCTGTGGCAGCGGGCACGATGCGTGTGGCCGGGGAAACCGGCATGGCTTCGACCTATCTCATGGGCAACGTCATCGCCGGAACCACATTGGTGGGAGGAACGGCCGCGACCGTCGGTGCAGCAGCGTGGCAGGGATATTATCAGTCGGCGAAAGCCGTCAT
>JBEBHO010000224.1:0-9269 GCA_040081095.1 Nitrospira sp. | reverse complement strand
CGGGAATGAGTTCGGTGTGGAAATCCTCTCTATCTCGAGCGGAGTGGATTTTCAGCTCGCAGGATTTATTGAACGCACATTGCAACCGTCAATCGGCTGCGATGAGGCCTCCAGTCAGGTTTTCATCGGGTGATTCAAAATTTTATGATTCAAGGCGGCGATCCCAATACCAAAGATTCGCTCAAGAAGGATTCATATGGGCAGGGCGGTCCTGGCTATACGGTCAAGGCGGAATTCAGTGATACGCCACATAAGCGGGCATTGTATCGATGGCGCGGGCGTCCGATCCTGATGCCGCGGGGTCACAATTTTTCATCGTGGTCGAGGATTCCCGGTTTCTCGATCGCAAGTACACGGTCTTTGGTGAAGTCAATAAAGGAATTGGCGTAGCGGATAAGATTGTGAGCTTGCCGAGAAACGATCGTGACTTGCCGAACGACCGGATTGAGATGACGGTCACTATTGTTGAATAGCCTATGACACTACGGACTTCTATGCCCATAGAGGTGGCCCCGGTTGGTTGGACAGCATGTGGTCGTTCTTAAGTGGCGCCTCGCGTGTTCTACCTATGCGGCTGTCCGCCGTGTCATCCGGTTCTCGTAGTACACCTGATCAGGCGTCTGGCCGTCAAGTGCCTGATGCGGCCTGGTCTTGTTGTAGAACGTCAGATAGCGGTCCAAGCCCTGGTGCGCGGCCTCGACGGTGTCGTACGCATGCAAATAGACTTCCTCGTATTCGATGCTCTTCCACAGTCGCTCAACGAACACGTTGTCCCGCCAACACCCTGTGCCGTCCATGCTGATAGCAATGCCGTGTTCCTTGAGGAGCCCAGTAAATTCCAGGCTGGTGAACTGGCTGCCTTGATCGGTGTTGAAGATCTCCGGCGTGCCATACCGGCCCACGGCCTCCTGAACCGCTTCGAGGCAGAAGTCGGTGGTCAGCGTATTGGAGAGCCGCCACGCCAGCACCCGGCGACTCGCCCAGTCCAGGACGGCGAACAGATACACGAAGCCCCGCGCCATCGGAATGTAGGTGATATCCGCCGCCCAGACGTGATTGGGGCGACGGATCGTCAGATCCCTGAGGAGATGGGGATAGATGGTGTGGGCCGCGGATGCCGGCGGCTCGTGCGCGGCTTGCGATACAGGGCTTCAAGGCCCATGCGTCGCATCAAGGTCGCCACATGTCGCCTTCCAATGGCCTGGCCCTCTTGCCGTAACAGATCGCGCAACATCCGGGCGCCGGCAAACGGATGGTCCAGATGGAGCTCATCGATTCGACGCCTCAGCTCCAGCTCCGTCCCTGACACCGGCGTCGGCTGGTAGTACGCAGTCGACCGTGAGAGCGCCAGGATCTGGCATTGCCGAATGACAGGCAATGCGTGGGTTCGGTTGATCATCGCTTTGCGCTCAGCAAGCCCGCCTTGATGAGCGCCCCTTCTAAAAAATCATTCTCCAGCGCCAGTTGACCGATCTTCGCGTGGAGAACCTTGAGGTCCGGCGTGTCCGACGTCGGTTTGGTGCCGCCTTCGCCCATCGGCGGCCCGCGCCAGCAATTGCTGCTTCCATTCGGTGATCTGGGTGGGATGAACCCGAAACTGCTCGGCCAATTCGGCCAGCGTCTTGTCGCCTTTGACCGCGGCCAAGGCCACCTGGGCCTTGAAGGTGGCCCCGTGATTGCGTCTCGTTCGCTTCATCGCCTCGCTCCTTTGGTTCGCCACCATCCGGTGGCGTCGGTGAAGCCAGGCTACCACTTAGCACACTGTCCGAATTTCCGGGGCCCCCTCTCATGGCTTGCTACGGGTTTCCCATTTAGGGGATTAATTCTCGACATCCTGGGCACACCGAAACCCAAGATCGTATTCTAAGGACGTGATGAGGCCTGGAGTCTTCCAGGTGGATGTGGGTGTTCGTCTGCTTAAGTACGACCCTCCGCGGATTCCCATTTCATATTTCCCGTTTCTATGGGTTCCCGTCCACTCTCTGACACTTCCTGCTAAATCTTGAATGCCATAGGGGCTAGCTCCTGCCGGATGGCTCCCGACCGAGGCGACGTTTGGAGATTCTCTATAGCCCATGACCGATATATGTCGACTAGCCGGTTCCTCATTACCCCAGGGATACTTCCGGCCATCAGTACTCCTGGCAGCCTTTTCCCATTCCTGTTCAGACGGGAGTCTCTTGCCGTAGTATGAACAATAGAGGATCGCGTCTTCCCCGGTCACTCGCCACACTGGTAATTCTCCATTTGCTACCAATTCCACACGGCCCTCTCTGCTTGGAGGCAGCTGACGTCTGATGGCCTTTAGGAAGGCCGCGTAATGCTTCATTGTCACTTCGTACTTGTCCATGTAGAAGTCAGGCAATGTTAGGGGCTGGTTGTTATCGCCGTAGAGAAACCTGCCTCCCGGTACCAACAACATTGGCGCGTTGTCTTTCCCTATGACTTCGGGTTTCGCTGCATTGGATGTAGCAGAGCCTGAGATGGTGGCTCCGTGCACCATCTGTTCGCTCTCTGTGCCTGCGGGAGTTTTCCCCTCGGTTTGCAGGTCTTGTCCATCAAGCCGGGCCAGCTCTTGCTCCGCTGGACTCATGCTTACACAGCGGAATCCAACGTCTGCAATAATGTCTTTACCAGGTCTGATAAATCTGGTTAAGGCTGTAGTGAAAGTTCCGTTCAAAAGTACGCCCCTACGAACCACTCTGTCTGAAGTTCCATTATGAGATCCCGTCCACTCTCTGATGCCTCCGGTAAAAATGAAACCGTCAGTAGAAGAGGCCAGCAGGCCTTTCGTTCCAGTGGCCGCTTTTTCCCATTCCTGTTCCCGCGGGAGTCGCTTACCGTAATAGGAACAATAGGCATACGCGTCATCCCAGGTAACTTCTCCCACTGGCCTGTTTTCACTTCCCGCTCCCGCTCCCTGTTCTGACCAGCGAAAAGGCTCCTGATGGCCGGTGGCCTTTAGAAAGGCCGCGTAACGTGAAATCGTGACTGTGCCTTTGTCTATATAGAAGTCTGGCAGCCACAGTCGCTGCATGTACTTGTCCTCATCGAAGATGAATTCCCCTTCCGGGACTAACAGCATCGGCGCACCGTCCTTCCCAATGAATTCATGTGTCTTCTCGTCGGACTTGCTGGAGTTAGGTGGGGTAGGTTCAAGCGGTGTTTGCAACAGCTGACTCCAGGATAGCTGCCGGTGTCTGAAACCCCAACGTCTTCCGCGGACGTTGATTCAACCGCAAGGCGATCTTATTCAAGTCTGCTTGAGAATAGCCAGACAGGTCCGTGCCTTTCGGGAAGTACTGACGCAACAAGCGATTCGTATTTTCATTTGTGCCACGCTGCCACGGGCTTTGGGGGTCGCAAAAATAGACCTGTACCTCCGTATCGACCGTCAGTCGTTTGTGCTGGGCCAATTTCATTCCTCGATCCCAGGTCAAGGATCGGCGCAAGGCCGATGGCAGTTGTCGTATCTGCGTGCTCAACGCCGTCACCACGCTAGCGGTGTCTTTCCCCGGCACCTTCACCAGCATCGTGAAGCGTGACTGCCGTTCCACCAACGTGGCGATGTGTGTATTCTGTGAGCCGGTGATCAGATCCCCTTCCCAATGACCGGGAATCGCGCGATCTTCCACGTCCGCGGGACGGTCGCGGATGGAGAGACCATCCACGATTTGCCCTCGCGGCTGGCCCGCCGTGCTCGCGCGTTTGGCCCGCCGCATGCTGCGCCGGGATCGGAGATGCCCAATCAATTCTTTTTTGAGCACCCCTCGGGCTTGAATGAATAGGCTGCGGTAGATTGTTTCGTGGGAGACACGCATGGTGCCCTGATCTGGAAACTCTAGCTTCAGCCACCCCGCGATTTGTTCAGGCGACCACTCGCACATCAATTTGCTCGCGACGAGGTACTGAAGCGTGGGATGCGTGGCGAGCCGACAAGGCTTGGGGCGGCGCGCGTACGCCCAGGCCTGCACATCGGCCTCAGTGGCGCGATAGGTGCGGGCCCCACCACAGCGGGCGATTTCACGGCTGACGGTTGATGGTGCGCGACTACGCCTGGCGGCGATCTGCCGGATGGAACGAGCTGCCGCGAGACCCCGTGAAATCTCTTCTCGTTCCGCCAACGTCAACGCCCGATGCGACCGCCGCCGGCCGGCCGGAATGAATCCCCCGTTCGACGATACGACGCCATGGATTGATCCCGCGTGCTTGCCGAGCGCACGGCCGATCTCGCTCAACGACTGCCCCTGTTTCCATCGCTGCCACAGGTCCGCTTTCTGGGCCGCGGACAAGCCCGGACGCCCCATATGTGCCATTACGATCATCCTCCACCTCCACCTTACCCGAGATGGTGTTGCGTTGATCGCTTGAACCTACCGAATTGGAGTCCCGTCGTGCGTGCACAACGGCGATCCTAAGGGGGTATTGTATTTCCCTTTTACCCACGCACACCCTTTCAGGTCTAGGAGGTGCCCATTCTTTCCGGAATACTCCTGATCCTTCCTAAATTGATCAAGAATGCCCCAGAAATGAAGTTCGGCCTGGGCGGTGATACGGGATTCCCATTTGGTGTAACCGGTCTGATTAAAATTAAAGTGTTCGTAAAGAAAGCTCATAGCGTTATTATGTCCACGAACTTCAGGATCATGGGGTTCAAACTCGAGACGATCGTTAAGTCGGGCACTTTCAGACTGCACAAGATTATCGAATTGCTCAACAGAGAGACCGGACATTTCCGCAATCGCTTTAAACAAAGCCTCCCATCCTACTTCCTCATTCCAGCCTTGGATTTCACTTCCGAGGGCATTCTTGCCTAACCCATGCATGCGGACTTTGCCTAACGCATAATTACGGACTGGAGATTCGCTTTCGATGTTGCTTGACCGCTGAACTCCTTTGAAAAACATTCTTTCAAATGAATGGTAAGTAAACCACTTGCGAGCTAATTCAAACTCAGAAGCCACTTTTAGTCTCTTTGCGTCCTCTATCGCCTTCTCCGCATTCTGATTTGCTTTTTTTGCGAGGGTTGCATAGTTCGCTCGGCAGAAATATTCTGCTCGCTTCTTTGAAAAGTCCTCAAAGTTTCCCGCAAAGAGTCCAGGGAGAAACATCACTGCCGCGTCAGGCCTCTTTATGAAATCAGATTTCTTGCGCTCATAATTAGACTGACTGACGGAATTCGCAAAAACATTCATGCCCACACCCATCTGAGGCGTACTTTCTTCTTTTGTTAATGGCCCGTCGCACCCGATATTGGGATGTGAGCTGATACGAGGTTCAGCCGTAGATGGGTTTTGACTTGGTTGGGGGAGTGCCTGGAATTTATAGTATTCAGCTACAGCGAGTTCTCTATTTTGAGCGTTAGACATCAGAATATCTTGAACGGCGTTCACTTCCTCTTTAGTCGGAGTTCTGCCACAGGGAGCCGCATTTTTCCAGAGCTCCAACGCTTCCCAATTGACGGCTTTCCCTAAGGCCTCCTCGGCTAGTTTGGGATCTTTCCGGACGAGCTCAGTGTATCGATGAAGAGTTGCAACACCTGACGCACCACTCTTGATGATAGTGAAAGAGGGATTTTCAGGATTGCTCAGCTCGCGCTTGATTTTCTCTAAGATGGCCATTCCTTCCACACGTTCCGCGGGTGTCTGCTCGGCTTGTGTTGCAGCGGCTAGGCTAGCGGCTATCTTCGCTAAATTATCTTTAGACTTTTGAATCGCCGCACTTTGCGACTCTTTCATTTCTTGTTCCATCGTTTGCTGCAGTTTCAGATTAACCTCAGTGAAACGATCCGTAGCTATTTTAATCGCATCAGGATCCTTACTCTGGTGGGCCTCGGTGAGAGCTGCGATCGCGGCAGCATGCTCATTTTTTAATAGCGCATTTCTAGCGACACGATCTTTCATCTCTTTAGTAACAATTGGACTCTCAGTGTTTTGGCTAGCTAGACAGCCTTCCGCCCTCTCCGGCGCCGCGACGGCAGAGTCGGCCAATGGGGCCACGATGAATCCAATGAGTCCGAAAATGATGAGTCTAGTTGATCGCCACGCCTGCATGGATGCCTCCTCAGCGGAAAATATTTGCACAACGACCTTCGTATGTGTCCCCGTCAAGGCGACAGTGGAGAAGGTGAATTCCAGGTTTTAAATTGGTTCGATAAGGGGGGGGACAAGCCTGCCAACGACTCGTGGGGCCGGGCTTCTTTTTACTGCTGCAACCATCTTGCGGTGATCTCTCGCGCCTGACAAATGACTCAAGCATATAGGCATTGAGCATTTCGGCGCGATAGGTCCGACTATAGCGCTCGATGAAAACATTCTGTTCAGGTTCCCCCGGCTGAATATGTCGCACCTCTTTAAAGGTCTTCAGCCCATCCCCCGCTATGTAGGCATCGGGTCTGCTGGAATGCCGCAACCCGATTCCTCCTCTTCTTTTTGACCCCGCGCTATTTTAGCGTTCCGTCGCTTGTACCCGTGAGGACACCTTTCTCCGTCCCCGCATAGACTACACGGGGAGTTCGTGGATCGAGCACCAGAGACCAAACATTCACACCAGTTGATTCGGTCTTGATCTTAGTCCAACTCGCCCCGCCGTTCGTGCTCTGGAAGACGCCACTCGCTGTTCCCGCATACAGCATATTAGGGTCTTGGGGGTCAATTGTGAGAGTACGCACAAACAAATCCGCTGGGGTCAACCCTGTATTGATTGCGTACCAACTTGTCCCGCCATTGGTACTCTTAAAGACCCCATCCCTGTTGGTTCCTACATACACCGTGCTAGGGGTTTTGGGATCAATCGAGAGGGCATACACCATAGTCTCTCTATTCACTGCTGTCAGCCCGGTGTTGACTGCGTTCCATCTCGCCCCGCCGTCCGTGCTCTTGAAGAGCCCATGAAAAAAGGTTCCAGCGTACACCGTGCTGGAGTCCTGGGGATCGATTGCCAGGGAAGATATACGAGGGATTCCAGAGGTGAGCTCGGATCTGGAGACTGGATATCCGGCGTTAACGGCGTTCCAGCTGGCTCCTCCATTCGTACTTTTGAAGATACCGCGAAAAGTTTGTATGTACAGTGTATTGGAGATTTGAGGATCGATCACCAGGGCAACGACTTCTGGGATATTCGGACTGCCTAGCTCCCCGAAGTCCAAGCCATTGTTGATCGCACTCCAATTTGCCCCCCCGTTTGTGCTTTTATAGACTCCGTGTCCATAACTTGCTGCCCCTGCATACAGTGTATTGGGAGCCTGCGGATCGATTGCCAGGGTGCGAATGGACGGAGTTCTATGATGTTCCCGATTATAGATCCCGGTGTTGATTGCGCTCCACTTTGCCCCACTATCCGTGCTTTTGAAAATCCCATTAACGCCAACTGCATACACTGTATTGGGAGCCAGTGAGTCGATTGCGAGGGCACTGATACTTGTATGCAGCTCAGTGCTCATCATGCTCCAGGTCGTCTCCTGCCTATGTACGACGTCTTTCCCCATGGCGGATTCCCCCACTCCCGTCGCGGTAGGGTGAGGAGTCATGGCCTGTTGCTGAGCTGTGCGTTGGCCACTCATGGCTCGTTCGTTGGCAAGAGCTTTTTGGTATGCTTCAGAAAAGCCACAGGCCGTGGTGAGAATCGATAGCGCGAACAGTAGAATCAGGTTTTCCATACGTCGAGACATTGGTAACTCTCTCTCTCTCTAAAATATAGCGAGCATATCCTGCCGTAATGGCCTGCCCCTAGTTTGTTCCGCCGGTCGTGCTCTTAAAGACCCCTCCGAAAGCCATTCCCGCATACACTGTACTGGGGATTTGGGGGTCCACCGTCAGGGCCTTGACCGATGTATTGGGACCCAGTCTGTTCGTCACCCCGGCATTGACGGCGTTCCAGCTCGCTCCGCCATTGGTACTCTTAAAGATCCCCTTGCCCATCGTACCAGCGTACACCGTGCTGGGGGATTGAGGATCAATGGCCAGGGCTTGAACAATTGCTTTTGGTAGCCCTGTACTGACGGCATTCCAACTTATCCCGCCGTTTGTGCTCTTATAGACTTCTTCACCCGCCCCCGCATACAACGTACTGGCGACTTGGGGATCCACTGCCAGAGAAAAGATGACTGGCTTTGCCAGCCCGGTGTTAATCTGAATCCAGCTTTTCCCGCCATCGGTGCTCTTGAGCATTCCTGGGATAAGTGTTCCTACATAGACCGTGCTAGGGGCTTGATGGTCAATGGCTAAGGCATAGATATTTATGGCTGCTACAGCGTTATTGACCTGATTCCAAGTCGCTCCACTGTCTGTGCTCTTGAGGACTCTGTTCCCCGATCCTGCATACAGAGTACTAGGAATCTGAGGATCGATTACCAAGGTCTTGATTGGCAAGACACCAGAGCTAGGGGATGATATTCCTATACTGATATCCGTCCAGCTTGCCCCGCTGTCTGTACTCTTAAAGGCTCCGATGCTCGTCCCCGCATACAGGGTACTGGAACGCTGTGGATCGAGTACGAGAGTGTTGACATCCACGGCCAATTGTTTAGCCTCGGGAGCACTCATCCGAATGCCGGTGTTTATGGCATTCCAGCTTGCTCCGCCATCCGTGCTCTTGAATACCCCGCGACCTGTTCCGGCATACACCGTGCTGGGGATACGAACATCAATTGCCAAGGCATGAACTTGCCTCACGATGTCATCGTTAGCAAGTCCAGTATTCATTGGGTTCCAGCTTTCGCCCACCAGTGGTGCACCGTTATTCCCCTGGGCTGCCCGCGGGTCATTCCTTACCGGCTGTTCCTGAGCGGCGCGCTGGCTGGCCAAGGCTTGTTGGGTAGCCAGGACCTGTTGGACTGACGATGCTGTTTTATTTAGGTGTTCCGTAAAGCGAGGGCTATTGCAAGCAGCGATGAGAATTGACGGTGTGCATAACGCGACCAACCAAGCTGTACCTCTGATCATCTCTAGTTTGTCCTCTCATGTATGAATGAATCGATTGCACCCTAACAGGATAAATTAATGTCACGGCCTCGATGCCCTTAGCTAGGACCAAGTACTACGGGTACCGAGGTTATCGCAAATGCGAAGATGCTTGCAAGGTAGAGCGGATTTTCAGCTGGTGAGGTGCGTCGAACTCTCGTTTGTGCAAACGAGCCGAGAGATGCAGTCTATGAGTGAGAGCGGTTGGCCTAGTGCTGGTGATGCTGGCAGTCAGGTCCGTGCGTATGGGACTCGGCAGCGGGCGGGGGCATGAAGGATTGACCGGGCAGGACGATGTGGCCCGGTTCA
>JBEBHO010000157.1:0-9320 GCA_040081095.1 Nitrospira sp. | reverse complement strand
GGTTGATTCGTCAGCGGATTGTGTGGAGCTGGCGAGAGGAATTGAACCTCCAACCTGCGGTTTACAAAACCGCTGCTCTGCCATTGAGCTACGCCAGCTTACTGAGTGGATTCAATGCGTTAGCGGTGATTGCCTGAGGACGGTTTCCCGACTGTTGTGAAAACTGTTGTGAAATCGCGGCGAGTTTTTCCACGGCGTCGGCTTTATGGCTTTCCGCCAGGTGTGAATATCGCTCGACCATTCCCAACGTTCTCCAGCCTCCGACTTCCTGAATCGTTCGCATGTCTGCCCCTGCCATGGCCAACCTCGACCCGAACGTGTGTCGCAAGGTGTGCGGCGAAATCCCCGACAGATTAGCACGACGGCAGGCCGTCTGGAAAGCACTTCTGATTGAGCGATAGGGGGAGCCGTCCGGCTTGGCAAACACGAACGGGCCCACGGCGTGTTGCTGCAATTGTTTCAGGGTGCGGCAGGCAATGGAGTTGAGTGGGACCGTTCGTGATCGCCCATTCTTGGCATAGGCGGCGGCGACGGTCAGGTGCCCGCGTGTAAGGTCAATATCCTCCCAGCAAAGCTGGGTGGCTTCCGCTTGAATCCGAATCCCGGTATGAAGTCCGGTCAGGATGATCGACCGTAACGGCTCAGCGGCCACAGCCAGGAGACGCGCTTCCTCTTCGGGGCTCAACCAGCGCAGCCGGGTTCGGGGCTCTTTCCGAAGCTTCACGGCACACGCGGGATTTTCGCCCTCGACCAACCCCCACGCCTTGCAACGGTTAAACAAGGTTTTGAGCACACCCAATTCTCGGTTGACGCCGATAGGGGAGCCCTTGGCGGCTAAGCGACACAGCCGGACCCACTCACGGTCGCTGCTATCGGGCGGACGTGCCGTCAATTGCGTGCCGGTGACGCGCTCTTTTTTATAGGCTTCAAGCATCCACGGGGTGATCTCGCTTAGACGCTTCCCGGCGAAGGTCTGCGCTAATCGCTTGAGGCATTGCTTATACCGGCGAACAGTATTCGGGCGCTTCTCGGTTGTGATCCAGCCTTCAAACTTCTCGCGTGCCTCGTTGAATGCAAGATCCTTTTTCTTCTTTCCGATCCCGGCGTCACCTTTGAGAATCGCAGCGCGTTTCACATCCGCAAGCTCACTCGCGACAGAACGCTTAATTCCCTTCCCCAACGTGATGACGTGCCGTATCCCGGCAATGCGAATGTCGAGAATCCAGGTACGGCCCCTCAGATAAAGCCCTTCACCTCTTCGTGCCATTTTTGCCCCCTTTCTTTTTTGGTCGTGGTCCGGCTACCCCGTAACGCACTTGAGGAATGCGATCCTCTTTTCGATTCGCGACACGCATGCGGCAGCGATTTGAACAGTACATACCCTTGCTCTTTTTCAATACAAACACCCGGTCGCACGTTTCATTCTTATAGGACCAGCGAGGACAGCGCCGCACGTAGCCCCAATGGTTCGCAAGCAGCATGGCGGAGGTTGTCATGGCGGTATAGACAGGATCTCCACTTGTAAACGATACGATGCCAGGGGAAATGTTGCAGCTCGCTCCAAGCGCAGCGGTACAGTGTTCTCGTCCCACTTCTTCCCCTTGGAATTTCTCTTCAAGCATCTGTTTCTCCTCGCTCTGGAAGCGCTCTAATTGTTCAATAGTCGGGAGGAGGGGCGGCTGCTTTCTGTCCGGTGCCACATAGCGGAAGATGGCTGTGAGAAATTTCCCCCGGCGAGGGACTTCAGGTGTGCAGAACTCATAGAATTTCTTCAGTTGCGCGGCTTGCTGATCCGGCAGCAGGTCTCGGACGGGAAGGCCATAGCAGAGACGAACGACCCATTCGAGCGACTTTCTTTCTCTTTTATTCAAGGACGGCTTAGGCACAAATTCCTCCTTTTGTCTTTGTCGGTTGCGTCAGAATGAAGAAAAGCGGTCCATCTGACGCAATAACGATTGTTCTTAACTAATCTGACTTGACGCAATTGATGTGGCGATAGTAAGACCTCGTGTACACGTTGTCAAGCGACGATATTTCAACAGGGGGGACGTCATGAGGCTAAAGAAAGATGCTCGATTCGCAATTCGATTCTCAGTCAAAGACAGGAAGGCTCTGTCTCAGCTGGCGGAGAAGGAAGACGTGACAATGACACATCTTATACGCCGTGCAATTCGAGATGTGCTGAGCCGTGGAGTTGAACCGAGGCGCTAGTGCAGACAGCTACTCGCCAAAGTCCCCCGAAGAAGCGACCCGGCCAGGGTTGCGGCCCACATCGCATTGACGGCGCGGCGATGGACCTTCGTAGCGCGGCAGCGTTTTTTGGCGGGACCGAAAAGCAAACGCGCGGACTGGTGGCGAGGCGGTTGATTCCCTTCCGTCGGCTGGGCGGGCGAATTATTTTCTTGAAGACGGAACTTGAAGTCTGGTTGCAGACCCTCGACGGCTGCACACCGGACGAGGCTCGGCAAAATGGAGTGGCACGCTATGAACGACGAACGCGCTGAAACGCTATGGCTTCTTAAGCAGGTCCGCCAAATTGTAGCCAGCGTGGCACCTTCTTTGACATTCACTGACAAAACATCTTGTTACCTCGATCAGCTTGATCAAGCCATTGCTCGAATGGAGCATCGCGAATGACCCGCGCACCGAGCTTTCAATTTTATCCGAAACAGTGGCTCGGCGACGACCGCGTACTCCTAATGGATTGGGATGCACGCGGAATGCATGTGACGTTGCTGTGCATTGCCTGGCAGCAAGATCCACCGTGCTCACTGCCGGATGATGACACAGCGCTCAGGAAGTGGTGTGGAAATCCTAAACGATGGCGCAAAGTGAAAGGTCAAATACTCAGTGCGTGGAAAATGATTGACGGGCGATGGGTGCAGGAAGGTCTCCTGCGAGAATATGAAAAGCAGCGCCAGTATTCGGAATCCAGGCGTCAAGCGGCCGAAGTGCGATGGGGGAAGGGTGATGCATATGCATTGCGTACGGAATGCATACGGAATGCTCTTCAATCTTCATCTTCTTCTTCTCCTAAGAATAAAGAGAAGATAGCTGTTCCGACTTCGTCGGGCACAGCCAACGGCATTCACGACAACAAGGCGCGGCGCTTGAATCTCACGGATGACGCCTTCCTCACGGCACTGAAGCACAATCCTGCCTATCGCGGGATCGACATTGACCAGGAACTTGGCAAGCTCGAAGCCTGGTTACTCACCCCAAAAGGACGCGGCAAACATCCGACGCGAGCCCGCTTTGTGAGTTGGCTCAACAGGATCGACCAGCCAATGCAGGGCGGAAAGGAACTGCTGCCGCTATGAAAACGTTTGCAGACTTTGACATTGATCTCGGCGGGCGCACCGGTGTGGAAGTGGCGACGACCTGCCCGCAGTGTTCAGCGACGCGCAAGAAAGCGAAGGCACGGTGCTTGAGCGTTAACACGCTCGAAGGACTTTGGTGTTGTCACCACTGCGGCTGGTGCGGCTCGTTAAAAGTGGGGGAAGAGTATCGATCTCGACCACCGAAGCGGATTGTTAAACCAACTTACGCGAAGCCGTCAACTGTTCCGCCACTGGTGCGTGACTGGTTCGCACGGCGCGGGATCTCGGAAGAGGTGATATCCCGGCATGGCATCGGCCTTGAGTCGGTCTACATGCCGCAACCCGAAGAGGAAGTGCCCTGCATGGTTATCCCTTCCTTGCGAAATGGCGAAACGGTCAACTTGAAGTATCGCACGCTCGAAGGAAAATGCTTTCGGCAAGTCAAGGACGCGGAAAAGATTCTGTTCGGGCTGGATGATCTCGCCGGGCATGACGTGGCGGTGATCGTCGAAGGGGAGTGCGACAAGCTAGCGCTCGACGAGGCCGGTATTCCGTATGCCGTGAGCGTGCCCGATGGCGCACCTCCAACCGGCAGCAAACCCAGCGACACAAAGTTTGACTATCTTCAAAACTGCCGCAGTTACCTCGACCCGCTGACGAAAATTATTCTGGCGGTCGATAGTGATGGACCTGGCCAAACGCTCGAAGCGGAATTATTGCGGCGGCTTGGCCCTGAACGCTGTTGGCGGGTCACCTGGCCCAACGGCTGCAAGGATGCCAATGACGTATTGATGCAGCATGGAGCCGGTGTGCTCAACCAGTGCATTACTGACGCGAAGCCGTTTCCCCTCGAAGGCGTCTTGTCTGTTGAGGATGCGGCTGAGGATGTGGCGCAACTTTACAGCGAAGGGTTGCGGGGTGGCGTCTCAACCGGCTGGGCAACGTTGGATCAGTGCTATACCGTTCGGCCTGGCGAGTTGACGATTCTCACTGGCATTCCTTCTCACGGCAAAAGTCAATTTCTCGATGCGCTCGCGGTGAATCTCGCTAAGCAAGAAGGCTGGACCATCGGCCTGTGCTCTCCTGAAAATCTGCCGGTTGCCCGGCATATCGCAAAACAGGTGGAACTGTACACGGGCTTTCCGTTTCGTGAAGGGCGAACGCAGCGGCTACCGCGTGAAGGCCTGGTGTCCGCCCTCGACTGGCTCAATCGGCACATGGTGTTTATTGCGCCAGATGACTGCATGAGTATTCTAGCTGTGCTGGATCGAGCGAAGGGTCTTGTTTCTCGATACGGGATTCGAGGGCTGGTGCTTGACCCGTGGAATGAATTTGACCACACGCGGCCTAGCGGTCTCACGGAAACGGAATATATCTCGACGGCGCTCGGCATGGTTCGGCGCTTTGCGCGGCGGTATGGCGTGCATGTGTGGCTGGTTGCCCATCCGCAAAAACTCTACCGGCGTGATGATGGCAGCTACCCGGTGCCAACTCCCTATGACATTTCCGGCTCGGCGCATTTTCGCAACAAGGCGGACAACTGCTTGACCGTGTGGCGCGATGAGCAAGAACCCGGCTCGCCGGTCAAACTCTACGTACAAAAAATCCGCTTTCGCGAAGTCGGAAAAGTTGGTGTGGTGGAGCTGCATTGGAACCCGGTCAACGGTCGGTATTCGGATACGATGATGAAGCTCACTGGCACACATTGACGAAGCAGGCACGATGACCGGCACCCCCCACCAGGCCGCGCGATATTTCCAGAAAGATCCGGCCACGATCCGGCGATGGATTACGGCAGGCGCTCCGGTGCTTCGTCCTGGCGGGAAAGGGCCGGGACGTTCTGCCCTTCTCGATTTTCAGGAAGTGGAACAATGGAGAGGGCAAGCCGTTCAGGCAGCGGCGGAGCAGGCGGGCGACATATTCGAACAAGTGGCCAGGGCTTTTCAAGAAACCATCCAGCATGACCGCATTGAAGATCGAACAGGCGTCTCGAAGGCTCAAGCGGTGTCAGTATTCATGCTGGTGTTTGATCGGTTGTGCAGGGAGCATAGAAGGCACTATTCCATCGACACGCTGCCGGAAGGAATACGCGCGTTGATGCGCGTTTTGTAAAATCACCTCCATTGACCATTGGAGGATGACCACATGAATGCAGATTTACTGGACCGATCACGGGCCTACAAGTTGAACCAATTGTCACGGGAACTATTCGAGAGCTTCGAGCGGATAGACCGGGACTCTCTCAAGCTCTCCGCCTGGCGAGCGATCACGGCGGCGGCGCAAGGGCGCTATCGGCACCTCGCACCGGCAGAATACGAAGCCTGGGGGACCATCGACGGAAACCCGCAACGATTCATAATCCCATTCAGCTATTTAGAGGCCCAAGCCCGGCGGGACCTGACGACGGGAAACACCTACCTGACAGCCACGACAGCCGAAGCCCTTGCGCAACCCTTGGCCGGGGCGGGGCTTGTACGGGCAGGCGCTCGCGTTGTGCCTGGCGTGCAGCAAAATTCCGTGCAACCGTATGTGAGCGCGAAACCGTCCACAGGATGGAAGGCCGGAGAGGGGGCGGCGCTGACGACCGACACAGCCTTCACCCTCGGTCAGACCTCGGCCACGTTGCACGCGGGCGGGATTGATCTAAAGGTTTCTCGGCAGCTTCAGCTTCAAGCGGCTGATCTCGAAGGCACGATTGACCCGCTCCTAAATCAACTTGGTGCCGACATGGCTGATGCGGGATGGTTGGGCGGGACTGGTGCAGCCGGGCAACCCTTAGGCGCACCGAATGATAGCCGTATTCAATCGGTCTCAGGGGCGGCGGCGAATGTCTCCGCTCTTTCCACGATGGAAGAAGGGTGCATCGGCGGCGACGCTGATGATACCCGGCTGACATGGTTTGCAAGTCCGGATGTGCGGCGCATTCTACGGCAGAGAGAACTAACCGCGGGCGGCGGCGCAATCTGGGCAGGCTCAACGCTGCTCGGCCATAGAGCAATTGTCTCGTCCAAGTTGGCGGCGGCGACGCTCCTGCTCGGTGACTTCAGCAACCTGAACATTTTGTTATTCGGCGCGGGGCTTGAAGTGTTGGTCAATCCCTTCGCCAACTTCCAAAGCGGCGCAATCACGCTGCAATTGAGCCTAGGCGTCGATTACGTCGTGAACTATCCGGGCTCGTTCCGAAAGAGCACGACGATCTCCTAACCGAACGAAAGGAACCACCATGAGCGTGATGCATCATAAGCTCGACAGTTGGGTGAAGTATCAGGCGGTGCAAGATTACGAAGCCGAACGGCAAGCGATACTCCAGCAACCGATCATGAAGAACCCCGACCACTTGACCAAGCCCGTGAGGGTGAGAAGGATCGGCGATCCACGACGCGGCTTTAGCGTGCATGGCCGGGCGATTCAGCTCTATGAGGTTGTCACGGTGGAGGCGTCGGTAGCGGCGGGGCTGTGTCAGATGGGCAAGGCGGAGATGGTGACGGAAGGCTGATGATGGGCAAGACTGGGGCAGGCCAGGGCGTACCGTTCCTGCAAGAGGATGGTTGTCCTCCGTTTCGGCGGTACGCTAAAATCTTTTACGTGGAAGTAACTAGATGCAATGCCCTAGGCTATATGTTACGGATCAACACGGCACCCACGCGGGAAGGGGCCTACAGCGCACGCATTGCCCTCAGGATCGACGCGGGGAGAAAATGTCTAGGTTCTCCCCAGGGATGGTTTCACACGGGTGGCAAAAGCCCGTTCGTGAGTCAGACGTAGAGTAAAACTTGAGGTTCCTTCATGGCATTGGCATTATTCGGCACAAAAGCACAGTTGGCTGAACTGTTAGGCCTTTCAGAAAGGCGCTGCTCGGATCTCGTAACGGCAAGCGTACTCCCTCCACGAACGGCCAAGGGCTTTAACTTGGTCTCTTCTGTTCATGGATACGTGGCCTTTTTGAAATCAGGGCCAAGCTCACTTAAAGACGAGCGTATCCGACTGACGGCGGCGAAGGCCGGGCAAGAGGAATTGAAGCTGAGATCGATGCGCGGGGAATTGGTCTTGAAAGAGTCGGTTTACAAAGAAACCCGCAAAATTGGCCGCGCCATTCGTGACGGACTGGAAAATCTTCCCTCGCGGCTCGCTGGCCCATTCGCCGGGGAATCGAATCAACACAAGATTTTTGAAATGCTCGGCAAGGAAATCCGCCAAACTTTGGAGGTGTTGTCCGATGAAAGACCTATCGCTTGATGACGCTAGTTTTGTCGTTGCGGCCATGAAGGCCGGGTTACGTGGTGACTCTGAAGAATGCGCTCGATGTGGCGGCTTGCGAGTGCTGGAAAGCACCGACGCCATGATTGTGTGGCGCTGCTTGAATTGTGGCGACGTCGAAGATGATGTAGTCCGCGGACGTCGGCGACAGGCGGGAAAGGCGAACCCATGACGGCCTACGCGTTGGCCGTGACGTGTGTGCTCTATCTCCTCGCGCTAGGCTGGCCCACGAAGCCCGGCGCGTGAGTGGGGCAGGCGATAGAGGGCAGGCGTTGCGGATCGTGTGTGGAGCTTGTAGGGAATAGCTGGATTGTTAGATCGAAATTGACCTGCTCAGATGGGAGGGCTGTGATAACACTATTTCCTCCTAGTGCCGAGCGGTGTAATGTTTTGAAGGTTTAATGTAGAGGGGTCGCGCGGCTTCCACTTAACGCTGCCCTTAATAATCATTTCGTTGATCTGATGGCCGGAGGGCTCTGAAACTCGCTTATTGCTAGATAGCGTATAGTAGCGGATGACGTGCTTCTCACCAAAGCGAGACAGGTCGAACCAAGTCTCACTTCCAATGGTTATGGCTGCTACCGTAATGCCCTGTCCTGCCAATGACTAGTCCTCTAGAGTTGCGCCTACTTGTACGGCAACCTGCTTTACCTGCCCAACAGAAAGAGAAAGCGCTCGTGCGACATCCTGAGCGCTGACATGCATTTTCCCCATAGCTCGAAGGTATCGAAGATGATTCTTAATGGCGTCGCGGATTACGTCGTCGGAGCGCTTTAAGGGCGGAGTTGTAGCCGCTATGCTAGATACGGCGGTAGTGGATGTCGCCTCAGTCGAAAATGAGAAGCTTTGAGTTACTATTTTACTTGGTTTTCTCATGTGGTTCCTGGCCTCCCTTTTCCTGACTTGTCCCAGGTATGACTCCGTAGCGCTTTTCATAGATCTCAACTTGGTGCGTGAGAGCCTTAATGAGGCCGTTAATCAATCGTGTTGGGACTTCAATCTGTAACATAGGTTCTAACAGAAGCGGCGCACCTGCTTTCACGTCAAGCACCTGCTGAGGCCTCAATTTTGGAGGTAGCTTTGCGAATGATAGCGCAAATTCATATTCGGTGTGGGAGACCTCGATAAAGTTAGAATAGTAGGGTGATGGCGTCTCAGGTTGGACGATTTGCACTTTTGTCGTTACATGGGCCTTTGCCTGTGCCGCCTCATACTGCTTTAGCTGTCGTTTCTTTTTAGCCATAGCGCCTTGCAATTGTTTACAGGACAGTACAACACGTCGAAGCGTGTGGGCACGTTTTCCTTACTCGAATCGGAGTATACCAGGAACGTATAGGATAGAAACAAGATCAGTACAATCGACAGCATGGCTCATGTAGTTCCGGTCCATCCTACTGCCTACGCCCAACACCAAACGAGTCACCTGACACGCGCGGGGAAAAGTGTTGTGAAAAGCGTTGTGAAATGAGTGGGGAAAGTGGGGGAAACCTGAGGAAACTGGGGGAAGGACTGAAACGCCATTCCCCCAGTGTTTATGCGGTGGTTGTCAGTTTTTCGCGGGGTTCTGAAATCGGCTTCTCACGGTTTACAAAACCGCTGCTCTGCCATTGAGCTACGCCAGCTAAAGCGGAATCGAAATGTGCCCCAGTGAATACCGGGCACGTCACGTCACCGCGCACCCTAGCAACTCACCAAATATTCTGTCAAGGAACATCAGGGATGACGATTGTTCAAAAGATGGAT
>JBEBHO010000147.1:0-9324 GCA_040081095.1 Nitrospira sp. | reverse complement strand
TACAAAGGTCAGCTGGGAGCGGTCATCTATCAGCTGGTCGGTGGCGTCAAGTCCGGGATGGGGTACTGCGGTTGTCAGACAATCGCCGAGCTTCAGAAAAATGCCACCTTCATCAGGCAAACCGTGGCTGGTCTCCGTGAAAGCCACGTGCATGACGTGATCATCACGAAAGAAGCACCGAACTACCGGATGGATTGGGAGTAACGACAGCCTTCAGCCGTCAGCGTTCAGCCAGAAGGCAGATGATCCCTCCCTGTGATAGACATTCCTCAATGTGCGGTTCTCCTGTCTTGCTGATCGCTGATAGCTAACCGCTGAAAGCTGAGTCTCCCATGGAACTTTGGCACAATCGCATTCTCGTTCTCGACTTCGGATCGCAATACACGCAGCTGATCGCCCGGCGCATTCGTGAGGCGCAGGTCTATTCGCAGATCCTGCCCTGTACCGCGTCTCTCGCGACCATTCTCGCCTATCGGCCGCAAGGCATCGTCCTCTCCGGAGGCCCTTCCAGCGTCTACGAAAAGAAGGCGCCGTCCGTCGCGAAGGAATTATTCGATCAGGGCATTCCGATCCTGGGCATTTGTTACGGCATGCAGTTGGTCACGCACCTGTCCGGCGGCAAAGTCGTGAAGGCGCCGCACCGGGAATATGGCCGGGCCGATCTGTTGATCGACGATCATAGCGATCTCTTCAAAGGAATCGGTACAGCCGGTTCGTCGGTGGTGTGGATGTCCCATGGAGACCGGATCGAGCGCATGCCGACGGGGTTTCGATCGATCGCACACACCAGCAACTCGCCGGTGGCCGCCATGAAAGCGGATGACGGGGAACGGCGGATCTATTGCCTGCAGTTCCATCCGGAAGTGGCCCATACGCCGGAAGGCGCAACGATTCTTCGCAACTTTGTCTACGAGATTTGCGGCTGCACGCCGACCTGGACGATGCAGTCCTACGTGGACCAGGCGGTGAATCAGATCCGCGAGCAGGTCGGGAACGATCGTGTGATTTGTGCGCTGAGCGGCGGGGTGGATTCATCGGTGGCGGCGGCGCTGACACATCGGGCGATCGGCGACCAGCTGACCTGTATCTTCGTCGATAACGGGGTGTTGCGGGCCGGCGAACGCGACCAGGTGAAGAAGACCTTTGCCTCGCAGATGCATTTGAATATGCGGGTATTGGATCGCACGAAACAGTTTCTGGACGGCTTGAAGGGCGTGACGGATCCGGAGCGGAAGCGCAAGATCATCGGGCGGCTGTTCATTAAGAATTTCGACGTCGAATCCAAGAAGCTGAAGGGCATCAAGTATCTGGTGCAGGGTACGCTGTATCCCGATGTGATCGAGAGCGTGAGCTTCAAGGGCCCGTCGGCCACGATCAAGACGCATCATAATGTCGGCGGGTTGCCCGCTCGGATGAAGTTGAAATTGATCGAGCCGCTGCGGGAATTGTTCAAGGACGAAGTGCGGGTGTTGGGAACAGAGTTGGGTTTGCCGGATGAGATTGTCTGGCGGCAGCCGTTCCCCGGTCCCGGCTTAGCGATTCGGGTGCTCGGCTCCGTGACGAAGGAGCGATTGGCGATTCTTCGTGGAGCGGAAACGATTGTCGATCAGGAGATTCGCGGCGCGGGACTGTACCGGGAAATCTGGCAATTTTTTGCGGTGCTGCTGCCGATCCGCACGGTTGGCGTGATGGGCGATCAACGGACCTATGAACATGTCGTGGCGATTCGCGCGGTGACCAGCGTAGACGGGATGACCGCCGACTGGGCTAAGATTCCAAACGACGTGCTGGGCCGGATGTCGAGCCGGATCATTAATGAAGTGAAGGGCGTGAATCGCGTCGTCTACGACATCAGCTCGAAGCCGCCATCAACAATTGAGTGGGAGTAGAGGAGGGCAGGAGCCGTCCTATTGTCTCTTGTGCTCGCCCGGCGCGCACAGGGAGTTGATGCAATATGTCGATGGCGGGCTGTGCTCGCCGAATGCGCGCAGTAAGAGCCAATAGAACCACTCCTGCTGAGAAAGAAGCGGAAGAAAAGAGACTGATGGAAACTAGACTTCAGAAAATAATTGCGACGACCGGTCTGGCGTCACGCCGGAAGGCGGAGATGTTGATCGCGAGCGGTCGTGTGACCGTGAACGGCAAGGTGGTCACTGAACTTGGGACGAAGGTCGATCCTGATCGCGATCATGTGAAGGTGGACGGTAAGCACCTTGAAAACGCACAGCCCTTCGTCTATCTCATTCTGAATAAACCCAAGAACGTCATGTCGACGCTGGACGATCCGGGCGGCCGGCCGACGGTGAAGAATTTTCTGCACGGGGTGACGGTCCGAGTGTTCCCGGTCGGGCGGTTGGACTTCGACAGCGAAGGGCTGATGCTGCTGACGAACAACGGCGATCTAACCCAAGCCCTGTTGCACCCGCGCTATCACGTGCCGAAGACCTATCTGATTAAGGTCAAGAGCGTGTTGACGGACGAAGAGATCGCCCAACTCGAAAAGGGGATCAAGCTCGAAGACGGCATGACCAGTCCGGCCACGGTGAAAAAAGTGCGCAAGGCCGAAGCGAATTCCTGGGTGGAGATCACGATTCACGAAGGCCGCAAGCATCAAGTGAAGCGGATGCTGGAAGCGGTCGGCCATCCCGTGATCAAATTGACCCGCATCAAGATGGGACCGCTGACGCTGGGCAATCTGGAGTCCGGCGAGTTCCGGTTCCTGACGGATCGGGAGGCGAATGCCTTGCGCGATATCGTCGAGCAGCGCATGACATTGGAGAAGGAGGGGAAGGACCCCGGCGTCCGGCCTCCCAAGCCTCCCCGGCGTCCGGGCTGGGCGAAGCCAACGAAGACGAAACGGCACTCTGTGAAGAAAACGAGGCATGTGGCATGAAAGTGAGAACGCATCGGTGCGGTGAATTGAACAAGGCCCATGTGGGTCAAACGGTGGTGCTCAACGGCTGGGTACAGCGGCGGCGGGATCACGGCACGGTGATCTTTATCGATCTGCGCGACCGGACCGGTCTGACGCAAATCGTCTTCAATGCTGAGCGCAATGCGGCGGTCCATCAAGGCGGCCATACCCTGCGGAGCGAGTGCGTGGTCTCCATCACCGGCCAGGTGATGGCGCGTCCGGATGAGTCGAAGAACACGAATCTTTCGACCGGCGAGATCGAAGTGTTTGTCGATGCTGTCGAGGTGTTGAATGAATCGAAGACGCCGCCGTTCGTGATTGAAGACGATGCGGAAGTCACAGAAGCGATCCGCCTGAAGTATCGGTATTTGGATCTTCGTCGTCCCCGCATGCAGAAGCTCATGAAGACCCGGCATGACATCGCGCAGGCGGTGCGCGGGTTCCTCCATAAAGAAGAGTTTCTCGAAATCGAAACGCCGATCCTTACGAAGAGCACGCCGGAAGGCGCGCGCGACTATCTGGTGCCGAGCCGCGTGAACCCCGGGACGTTCTTTGCGCTGCCGCAGTCGCCGCAGCTCTTCAAGCAGGTGCTCATGGTCAGCGGCATGGATCGCTACTATCAGATCGCCCGCTGCTTCCGGGATGAAGATCTCCGCAACGATCGCCAGCCGGAGTTCACCCAGATCGATCTGGAGATGTCCTTCGTCGATCGGCTGGACGTGATGAGTTTGATGGAAAAGATGATCGTCACGGTCTTTCGCGAGGCCGGTGGCGTGCAGTTGCCGACGCCCTTCCCGCGGATGACCTATGCCGAAGCGATGGGGCGCTACGGATCGGATAAGCCCGATCTGCGCCTCGACATGCCGTTGCACGATGTGACGGCCTTTGCGGCGGGCAGCGAGTTCAAGGTATTCAAGGATGCCGCGACAAAGGGTGGCTTGGTCAAGGCCTTGATCGTGAAGGGTGGCGCTTCTCTTTCACGGACCAGGATCGATGCGTTGGGAGAAACGGCGAAGAGCTTCGGAGCCAAGGGCCTGGCCTGGTTGAAGATTACGCCGGAAGGGCAGTTGGAATCCGTCATTGCGAAGTTCCTGGATGCCAAAGCGTTCGCCGCAGCTTTGCCGGATGCGAAGCCTGGCGATCTGGTCCTATTCGGCGCCGACAAGCCGGCGGTGGTACACGATGTGCTGGGCCGCATCCGACTCATGTTGGGCGAAGAATTGAATCTGATCGACAAGAATGCCTGGAAGCCGCTCTGGGTAACCGAGTTCCCGCTCCTGGACTATTCGCCGGAAGAGAAGCGCTACATTTTCATGCATAACCCGTTTGCCGCGCCAATGGATGAAGACTTGGCCTTGCTGGATTCAGAGCCGTTGAAAGTTCGCGCCAAGGCCTATGACATGGTGTTGAACGGGAGCGAGATCGGCGGCGGCAGCATCCGGAACCACCGGAGCGACATTCAGCTGAAGATTCTCGATCTCCTGGGCATCAACAAAGAACAGGCTCAGGCGAAGTTCGGATTTCTGTTGGAAGCGTTGGAGTACGGCGCGCCGCCGCACGGCGGCATCGCGTTCGGTCTCGACCGCCTGATCATGCTGCTCGGCGGCGCGGATTCCATCCGCGATGTCATTGCGTTCCCCAAGACGCAGCGCGCGCAATGCCCGTTGACCGATGCGCCCTCTGCCGTGAGTGCCGAACAGTTGAAAGAGCTACGAATTAAGTTGGATTTGGTCGAATAACCTCAGCGAGCGAATCAGCCATGGCTGGCAATACGTTCGGGCACATATTCACCGTCACCTCCTTTGGCGAGAGCCATGGGCCGGCGATCGGTTGTGTGGTCGATGGCTGCCCGCCGGGGCTGGCACTCTCGGCTGAAGACATTCAAGGCGACCTCGACCGGCGCAAACCGGGCACCTCACGCCACGTCACGCAGCGGCAAGAATCGGATACCGTCGAGATTCTCTCGGGGGTGTTCGAAGGCAAGACCACCGGGACGCCGATTGCCCTCCTCATCCGCAACGAAGACCAGCGCAGCCGGGACTACGGCAACCTCATCGATACCTTCCGTCCGGGCCACGCCGACTACACCTATTGGCAGAAATATGGCATCCGCGATCATCGCGGCGGGGGACGATCCTCCGCGCGTGAAACGGCGGTACGTGTGGCGGCAGCAGCCATTGCGAAGAAGTGGTTGCATGAGAAGCATGGCGTGGTGATTCGGGGCTATCTCAGCCAGTTGGGGCCGATCGAGGTGCCGTTCCAGAGCTGGGATGTCGTTCGGGAGAACCCGTTTTTTGCCGCTGATGCAACTGTTGTCGCAAAGCTCGAAGCGTTCATGGATGACTTGCGGAAGGCCGGGGATTCCGTCGGCGCGAAGATTACGACCGTGGCGGAGCATGTGCCGGTCGGGTGGGGAGCCCCGGTCTATGCGAAGCTGGATTCTGATTTAGCCGGCGCGATGATGAGCATCAACGCGGTGAAGGCCGTCGAGATCGGCTCAGGCTTCGCCTCCGTCACCCAGCGCGGCTCTGAACATGGCGACGAACTGACGCCCGAAGGATTCGTGACCAACCATGCCGGCGGCATCCTCGGCGGCATTTCAACCGGTCAGGATGTAGTCGTCACCATCGGCATCAAGCCGACCTCCAGCATCCGGATTGCGCGCAAGTCGATCGACAAGCAAGGCAAGCCGGTCACGGTCGAAACCAATGGCCGCCATGATCCCTGCGTCGGCATCCGCGCCACGCCGATCGCTGAAGCCATGATGGCCCTCGTTCTCATGGATCATGCCCTCCTGCATCGCGCCCAGAACGCCGATGTGAAGACGGCGACACCGAAGATTGCCGGTTCGACGAAAAAATCCTTCTCCTCTGCGAGCAAGAAAACACCCGCAAAGATCAATCCGGATCCTGCCGAAGCGTAGTAGCCTGGGCGAATAAAAGACTTTCAACAACTTTTGCTCATCCTGGACTACCGTAGACGCGTTCCTCGTTGCAGAGAATGTCTGATCGTCTTTCTTTAGTTTTCGGTAGTGCTTTTTGAAAGGCAGTAATGATTGCAAAGCTAGTTCAAGAGTTATACGCAGAAAGACCGAAGCAGGCGCTGTATCACTACACATCCTTGGATGGCGTGAGGGGAATTGTTGATACAGGTTCCCTTCGAGCAACCGAAATACGATACTTCAGCGACGCCGCTGAGATGAAGCATGCTGTAGATCGACTGATTCCAGAGATCTGGTTTCGGGAAGGATTTGGCCGGTCCAATCCAAAGCTTTTGAGCCAACTACGAGAATGGCTATCCCATCGACTCATTGCTGGTCACATGTTGTATGTCGGATGCTTTACTTCTAATGGCAATCTTCTTAGTCAGTGGCGCAGTTACTGCCCAAAGGCCAAGGGCGTCAGTCTCGGATTCGATCAAACAAAGCTCTCCGCAGCTGCAACTCGTCAGCACTGGCGGGTTGGAAAGTGCATCTATGATCCGGAAGAGCAAGAGGTAATCGTCACGAAGATTTTGGATGAGATTGAGCGCCTTGCTGAGAAAAGAGGAGAGAATACTGATCCCTCAAAGCGGCACCCCTCAAATGCTTTTCACGATATTTTCGAAGAGATCGAGACCGACCTCCTCCACATGGCTGCACTTCTAAAACATCCAGCCTTTCATGAAGAACAAGAGTGGCGATTGGTGTCGCCCGTGGTTACTAACTACGTGGAGGCGTCCATTGAATATCGTGAGGGTTCTTCTATGTTAGTGCCTTTCATGAATTTTCGCTTGCCGGAGGCATCTGATAGACGCATTGATATGGAACATGTCATTCTTGGGCCAACTCCAAATCCGAACATCTCGATGGAATCACTATCGAACTATCTCTCGAAAAATGGGGCAAGTCCACGACAAGGTTTAGCCTATTGCCAGATACCTTATCGTCCTTGGTGACCAAAGCACGACTAGCTTGCAGTTTGAATGGAGATACTCGCTGGAGAAGTCCTTCAATGGTTCCATGCCTGCCGAAGGGGTGCGATTCCTCGCTAGAGAAAAAATGTATCGGGAGTCTTTTTATGGTTTAGCGGCTGCACGCAATATCAGGCCGAGAGCGCTTGGTTTGTGAATCGAGTGAGTGGTTGCTCGGTCACTCTTGCGTACAAGACGTCGGGGTCGAGGTCTGCGCCGCAGGGCCATTCCACGGTGCCCGGTTCTCGATTGACGGAGACTTTCGCAAAGTGGTCGTGGTTTTTAAGCGGTGCAAATACGCCTTCAAAACGGATGACCTCGGCTAGGTCCACTTCGCCAGCCCGTCCATCTTCAAAGCGCACATAGAGCCGATAGCCTTCCCCGACGCGTGCTTCGACGAGGTCTTGCCGCATGGTGTTACTCCAGCGGTTGAATCTTCTTCAGCGGGGCCTGTTGTCTCGCAAGGTTCCAGTCTTCTCGCAATTCATGTTGATGGCGAGCAGGCTATTCTGTGACCAAGCCAATTATTCTTGGTGATAGTCGTCCTTGAAGGATAGACCATGTATCGAGGCGTCTCTGCTACTCGGTGCGTCCCTGAACCATGCGGATTTCAATCGGCTGCAAGGTGGCGACGAGGCCTGAGCGGATGTGCTGTTCGATGAAGGTGAGAAAGCCGTCTAACTTCTCGCGTGAATCAACTATTTCGATGACGATGGGGAGGTCTTCGGCCAGGCGTTCGATTTTGAAGGTGTGGATGACGCGGGTGTGGGCTCCGAATCCCATCAGTCCCCGGTAGACCGTGGCGCCGGCCAGTTGTTGCGCATGGGCCTGAGCGACGATCCATTCGTAGAGCGGTCGTCCTTCGTGCTTATCGCCTTCTCCCGCCAAAATCCTCAAGAGGCATCCGTGTTCAGTGCGCATTGATTATTTCCATAACAGATACGCGGTGGAGTAGCCCAGCCAGACTGCGGCAAGGCCGAGGACTGTGTGACTCACGATATTCCCGCCCGCCAACAACAGTTCGCCGTCACGCAGCAGATTCATCGTTTCATTCCCGAAGGCTGAGAAGGTCGTAAATCCCCCCAGTATCCCGACGATGAGGAAGGCCCGGGTTTCCCCTGTGATGACGCCTCGATGGTCAGCCAGTTCAGCGAGAAAGCCGATCAGCGCGCAGCCCACGATATTGACCGCCAGGGTGCCGAACGGGAACTGGATGCTCTTGCTGAGTTGCTGGACATAGCCACTCATGAGGTAGCGAAGGATGGAGCCGAGAAACCCGCCTGTGCCGATAAGGAGTAGAGTACGCAGGACTTGTCTCTCTGTGAAGGTGTAGAGCGCTCTAGGGGTCCCATTGTACGCAAGTTGCTCGATTGAGTCACGCGGTCATGTGAGGCCTGGCGCTGTCTCACGAGACTATGGTTCGGGCTCAAGGTGGCGTAGTACAATTCAAAAAAATGGAGTTGTTGCATGATTGAAATCTATACAGATGGTGCCTGTAGCGGAAACCCCGGGCCTGGTGGCTGGGGTGTCTTGCTGCGGATTGACAAGGAAGAGACGGAGTTGTGCGGCGGGGAGCCGGCGACGACGAACAACCGCATGGAGTTGCTCGCCGTCATTGAGGCCTTGCAGTCGTTCACGCAGCCGGTGACAGCGCGAGTCTATACTGATTCGCAGTATGTGCAAAAAGGCATTAGCGAGTGGATTCATAGCTGGAAGCGGCGCGGGTGGAAAACCGCGAGCAAAGAGCCGGTGAAGAATGAGGACCTATGGCGTCGTCTCGATGCGCTGGCTTCCGGTCACACGATTGAATGGCATTGGGTCAGGGGACATAACGGCCATGTGGACAACGAACGGGTGGACGCCTTAGCTCGCGCCGGTCTCGAACAGTCACGCCGGGCCGGGAAGGCTGTCAGCAGTCCCATCTCTGTCGTCGCGCCTCTGTCCGCTCCGGCCTCTGCTCCGGTCAAAGAGCCTCGCCAGAAGGTTAGCTCTCGCCCGATCCTCGACATCCAGCATGCGACGGTCTTTCGGGGAGATACTTGCGTCTTCTCGGACTTCTCCTTTGCGCTGCAAGAAGGCGAGCATGCGGCGATTGTCGGCCCCAACGGAGCGGGCAAATCGACTTTGCTCAAGCTCTTAGCTGGCGGTGTCCATCCGTTGCCATTGGATGAAACCCACATTCGTCTATTCGGGGACGAGGGGGGGAGTGTCTGGGAGGTGCGGAAGCGACTCGGGATTGTATCGCACGATCTCCAGAAGGACTATCTGATTTGTGCCGAGGGATTGAACGTTATCTTGTCCGGCTACTATGCGAGCAACGACACGTATGAGTATCAGGAGTTCAGTGAGGCACAGGTCGAGCGGGCGCGTGAAATCATGAAGGAGTTGGGCATCGAGCCGTTAGCCGGTCGCCGCTTCGGCCATCTCTCAACCGGCGAGCAGCGGCGCTTTCTCCTCGG
>JBEBHO010000002.1:0-2463 GCA_040081095.1 Nitrospira sp. | reverse complement strand
CGTCTTGAACCATTTGATCAGCGGCTTATTTTCGGCCAGAATTTCATCCTTCTGGACGGGCTCGCCTTCTTTCTTGATCAGATAGTCTTTGATTTCGTCTGGCGCGACGCCGAGCTGATTCGCCAGATTCAACGGATAGACTTTGCCCGGCAACTCGGCTCTGGCCACCGGCTGATTGGATTGGACGAGATCACCGACCGCAACCAGCACCGTGCCGGGCAACGGCAACTGTCGCCGCCGTCGCACGACCGTCTGTTCGGTCACTGTGAGCCCTGGTGTATATGAATGCGCCATGTAAAACCCTTGGCGAGAGGTACGAGGCTAGGGGCTAAAGGATATCCGCCCCAGGCCTCTCGCCTCACACCCCTCGCCTATACCTTCGGATACAGATCGACTGCACGGAACCATTTCGTCAACGCCGCCACACGAGTCACTTCATCGACCGGGAGCTGCAGCGGCCGGCCACGCCCGTCCAGCAAAAGTCCGACGACACCGCCCTGCACATCCAGGCTGACCGGCACTCCGCCGCCCTGCCCCAAATTGACGGTCTTCGCCGGTTGCATCGTCAGCTTGGCCTTCTGATCAGGCCCGAGCGGGAAGAGTCGCAACTCCCCCATCTTCAGCTGATCCTTCACCACACGGCCGTCGGAAAATGTGATGTCGTAGTCCGCCAATCGCTCGCCGTCTTTCAGCTGCCCGATCGGCGCCACACAGGTGCCGAGATAGACCATGCAATCGCGCACAAAAACATCCGTCGCCGCCTGCTCATTGATCGTCGAGAGCACGCCCAGATGCGGCATCATGAAGATGCTGTCGACAGAGAGCATCGTGAACCCGAGCGGCTCATAGGCGTCCACCATCATCAACATCGACTGGATGCGGCGCGGAGCATGCGACAGAATCCCGCCGCTGCCGACGATCAAATCCAGCTTCAGCATGTCCACGAGACTCTTGCCGGACGTCTGCTGCTCAAACGCATCCGAGATGGTGCGTTCCTGTTGGATGCCCTTAAGGCCGGTCGCGAGCGATTTATGATGGATCAGCGCCAGTCGCAGTGCTTCGCGGGCAATGGCCTGCTCAATCTGCAATTCATCGAGCGTCTGCGGAATCGTCGTGGGCCGGACCATCTTATTCTTAATGCGATTGCGCAGCGTCTGTTCATCGATGTTGAACGGCACCCAGCGCATGATGTTCGCCAGCCCCGCCTCAGCCAGCACGTTGGAAATACTGTAAGACATCCCCAGATTGGCGCTGACCGTCCGGTTAAACACACCTTCAAATACCGAAAACACGTCAGTCGTCGCGCCGCCGATGTCCACACCGATCAAATTCAGATGCTCCCGCTTGGCGATGGCTTCCATGATGAGCCCCACCGCCGCCGGCGTCGGCATGATCGGCGCCCCAGTCATCTCGATCAGCTTCTTGTAACCCGGCGCCTGCTGCATCACATGTTCAAGGAACAGATCGTGAATCTTGTTGCGAGCTGGAGCCAGATTTTCCTTCTCCAACACCGGGCGGATATTGTCCGTGACCTCCAGCGCCGCTTTCTCACCCAGGATTTTCCGTACTTGAGGCTGCGCTTCTTTGTTACCGGCATAGATCAAGGGCAACTTGTACGTCGCACCGAACCGCGGCCGCGGCTCTGCCGCCGCGATGTACTCCGCCATTTCAACCACGTGGGTGACCGCGCCTCCGTCCGTCCCGCCGGACATCAGGATCATGTCGGGGCGCATCGTTCTGATCCGCTCGATCTTTTCATGCGGCAGACGGCCATCGTTCGAAGCCAGCACATCGATGACAATCGCCCCGGCGCCGAGGGCCGCCCGCTGCGCGCTCTCGCCCGTCATGTTCTGCACCACTCCCGTGACCATCATCTGCAACCCGCCGCCGGCGCTGCTGGTCGAGATGTAGATATCGACGCCGGTCTTGGCATCACGGCAGGGCGTGATGATCTTCTCGCCGTCGAGAATCTTCCGGCCTGAGAGCTCTTCGATTTCAGCAATGGCGTTGAGCACTCCGCGCGTCACATCCTCGAACGGTGCTTCGACGGTCGTCGGCGCCTCGCCGCGATAGGTCTGGCGGTACTCGTCGCCGACTTTTTCAATGAGAATGGCTTTGGTGGTGGTGCTGCCGCAATCTGTGGCGACAATGACATTCAGGGGATGGTCGAACGTCGGCTTCTCAGAGACGTGAGTGGATGCGCTCATCGAGCAGCCGCTCCCTGAGGAGCTGAGGCCGCCTCGATCAAGGCAATGAGGCGAATCGTGGTATCCCGGCGTTCAAGAAGAGCGGCAACCTGCGCCACTTCCTGGGCGCTGAACGCCAGTTCAATGATGGGCACAAAGAAATGCAGTGCCTGGCTGCCGAGAAAACTCATCGGGCCGAGAGATTCCAGAAACACGACCGCCGGAGCGGCCATACGCCGCTGCACCACCGCATCCGCTATTCGCTGCAGCAACGCCA
>JBEBHO010000167.1:0-2471 GCA_040081095.1 Nitrospira sp. | reverse complement strand
GAGTCAGGCGAGCTGGTGCCCGTGTCTATTCAGACAGGGATTTCCGATGGTGTGTCGACGGAGATCGTCGGAGGCCCGCTGGCGGAAAACGATGTGGTCATTGTAGGCCAGGATGTCCTGCGCGGCACTCGTGCCGGCGGTGAGCTGCCCCCGGGGTTCGGGAGCGGCGGACAGCAGAAATCGCGGAGCCGGGGAATCTAAGTTGAGGCGGGTATGGCGTAGAGGCCGATTCGAGGGTGTCTCTTCTACCCGAATGTCGGTAAGGGGGATGTCCTGTGAGTGAGATCGACGGCCGGCAGACGGATTCGCTGATCCGCTGTGAAGATTTGTGGAAGGTGTACCGTCTGGGCGATGTGGAGGTGCATGCGCTTCGCGGATTGAACCTCACGATTGAGCAGGGTGAATTCGTGGCGATCATGGGCTCCTCGGGGTCCGGCAAATCGACCTTGATGAACATGCTGGGTTGCCTGGATCAGCCAACCAAGGGCCATTATTGGTTGAATGGTGTCGATGTCGCGGTGCTTCGCGCTGATGAGCTGGCTGAGATTCGGAACCGGCAGATCGGGTTCGTCTTTCAAAGCTTCAATCTCATTCCCCGCACCAGCGCGCTGGAAAATGCGCAGCTCCCGCTCTTCTACCGCGGCCTCCCCCTTCGCGAGCAGCGCGCGCTGGCGGCGGCTGCGCTGGAACGTGTGGGGCTCAAGGGCCGGGAGCAGCACTACCCCACGCAATTGTCCGGAGGGCAGCAGCAACGAGTGGCCATCGCCCGGGCGCTGGTGACTACCCCCTCGCTGTTGCTCGCCGATGAGCCAACCGGAAATCTCGATACCGAATCGAGCCGGGAGATCATGACCATCCTCGACCGGTTGAACAAGGACGAAGGCATCACCGTCATTCTGGTCACGCATGAGCCTGATATTGCCGCCTATGCCTCGCGGGAAGTCGTGATTAAGGATGGACAGGTGCTGACCGATCGTCAAACCAAGCCCAAAGTGCAGTCGTTTCAGGCGGGGACATGATGCCGGCATTTCTCCTACTCACAATTGTGACGGCGGTTCGCATTCTCAGCCGTAACCGGCTCAGAGCGGGCCTGACTATGCTGGGCATTGTGATCGGGGTGGGGGCCGTCATCGCGATGGTCAGCATCGGCGAAGGGGCAAAAGCGGCCGTTCAGGCCCAGGTGGCTACGATGGGGACCAATGTCATCATTATTCTTCCCGGTGCCACGACGGCCACCGGTATCCGCGGAGGCCAAGGGAGTAAGGTTACGCTCACCGTCTCCGACGGGATCTATTTGAAAAAGCGGGCTTCCCTCCTGCGTGATACCGGTTGGGCCAAGCGGGACGCGATGCAGGTGGTCAACGGCAATCGCAACTGGAATGTCCGGGTGTATGGGATCTCGTCCAGTTACTTGTCGATTCGCGATTGGTCGTTTGAGAGTGGAGGGGGCTTCACGCAAACGGACGTGGATACGGCCGCCCGGGTCGCGATCATCGGACAAACGGTGGTAGACAACTTGTTTGAGGCGGGCGAGGAGCCGGTCGGGGCCGCCATCCGTATTAAGAATGTCCCGTTCCGCGTCGTGGGGGTGTTGACGGCGAAGGGCCAATCGGCTGAGGGGTGGGATCAAGACGATGTGATTTTCATTCCGTTCAGCACGGCGGAACGGAAAGTGTTCGGCACCTCGTTTTTCGGTTCCGTCGGGGCGCTCTATGCGTCTACGGAGCGCGTGGAGGATTTGGCGCCTGCGGTTGAACAGATTCGTGAGGCGCTACGGGCACGGCACCGGTTGCAGCCGGATCAAGAGGATGATTTTACGATCAAGACGCAGGTCGATATCGGGAAGCTGCAGGAAGGCACCAGTGAAACGCTGACCGTCATGCTGCTCTCCATCGCGGCCGTATCGCTCCTGGTCGGCGGGATCGGCATCATGAATATTCTCTTGGTGTCGGTGACGGAGCGGACCAGGGAAATCGGCGTCCGGATGGCCGTGGGAGCGAAGCGCCGACATATCCTCATCCAGTTCTTGATTGAAGCGGTGACTTTGAGTCTATTGGGCGGGACGATCGGCATCATCGTTGGTATTGTCGGGGCCCGGCTGACCACCGTCATTGCCGGCTGGCCGACCATCATTTCCGGGAGCACCGTGGTCGCGGCGTTTCTATTTTCTCTCGTGGTCGGTTTGTTCTTCGGCCTGTATCCTGCCAATAAAGCCGCGCGCCTCAATCCAATTGACGCGTTACGCTACGAATAGCGTCTCCTTCAGTTCAATCCTCTCAATGATGCGGAGTGTACCGGCGGCCTCTCTTGTTGAGGCCTATGCCGCTTGTGAGGAGGTGAGGGGGTGGGGGTGTTCCGGAGAATCTAGTACTGTTTCGATGGCCCGCTCGGGCGTCACATTGACCTGGTCTGATAGGTCGATCACGAGAGGGTTCGGTGTCTCGTTCCCGCTTGGCGTATGGGTGATCGTG
>JBEBHO010000200.1:0-32843 GCA_040081095.1 Nitrospira sp. | reverse complement strand
GCGAGAACGCCGCTGGCGGACTTTTTCAGCCTCCGGCTACGGTTCATTGACCGTTTTCGTCGCAATCGCCAAATCCTCGACCGGGATGCGCTGGAGAATATCGAGCACCGCGACGACGTGTTTGTACTCGACCCCCGCATCGCCGCGGAGCACCAGCGGCAGCTTTCCGCCCTTGGCGGCTTTCAGATCGCGGATCAGCTTTTCCAGCTCGCTGAGCTTCACCCGCTCTTCATCCATGTAGACATCGCCGTTCTTCTTCACGGAGATCGTCGGCGTGGTGGTTTCCATCTCCGTTTCATGCGGCGTCGATTCCGGCAGCTTCAGCTCGATCCCCTGCACCGCCGCCGTGGTCGTGATGATGAAGATCACCAGCAACACCCACGCCAGGTCGAGCAGCGGGGTCATGTTGATATCAGAAACTGCGGCATGTGATTTTCTTGAGAAACGTCTCATTGATTCCTTCTCGCTTTTAGCTTTTAGCTTTCAGCCGTCAGCATTCAGCCATAATTATTCATCACCCCTTGGACCACTGACGTATGACGACTGACGTCTTCAATGGCCCGTCGCCGCTGAGGACGGTTCGGCTTCTTGCCGGTGCCCGCCCGGGCGGTAGTCTTCGGGATCTTCCGTCTCGGATGCCGCGCCCTTCTTCTCCTGCAGGTACTCCGTCATGAACACCGTTTCGAGATGGGCCGCGAAGTTGTCGAGTTCCATGGTGAGCGTCTTCGTTTTCGTCACGAGAAAGTTGTAGCAAAAGAGCGAAGGGATCGCGACCATCAGGCCCGCGACCGTCGCGATGAGCGCGGAGGCGACGCCCGGCGCCATCGTGGCAAGCGTGGCCGACTGGGCCCGGCCGATGCCGGCAAAGGTGTCCATGACGCCCCAGACCGTGCCGAGCAACCCGATAAACGGTCCGCCGCTGATGGCGGTCGCGAGCACGATCATGCCCGATTCCAATCCGACCGCGGCTTCGCCGAGCACCCGCTCCAGCGCGATACGAACCGCGCTCATCCCGTGATGGGGGATCTTCTCCATGCCGTATTTCTCTTGTTGCGCTTTCAGTTCCTCGCAGCCGCCGAAATAGAGGCTGTACATGGGCGAGCCTTGCATCTGCTTAATCGGCCCCTTGCTGAAAATCACCAACGGCCCCTTGGCCTTCGAGTAATACTCCAGAAACAGGCTGTTCCGCTTCTTGGCTTTCGACAACTGGCGAAACTTGTTGATGATGACGGTCCAGCTGACGAGCGAAAAAAGGAGCAACACCGAAATCGTGATCTTTCCTTCGAGCGTCGCATGGCTCAACGCAAACCCGACGCCGCCTGAACTCATATCCATAACAATACCTCTCCTCTTCGATCTAACTGCCTTGCTGCGGCTTCACATCGACCTGAATCACGACGCCACGCTTGACCCGCACCGATCGGGCCAATTGACTCTTTTCGTCCTTCTCAGATTTCTTATTCGATGCCGTTTGGCCCGAGTGGCCCTGCTTGTTCGACGAATCGCTAGCGTCTTCCTGCACCTGCTCTGAGTTTTTCATCGTGCTGCTGGTGGCCGCCGCCGTCGATGACGCTGCTGCCGCCGAACCGCCGCCGGAGAGCGGAGGCAGGCCCCCCCCTACTCCGGCCGGACCGAGACCACCGAAGCTTGTCTGGCCCTGGGGAACTGCCGTAGGCGGAAGAATAACGCGTCCGGTCACAGAACCTCCTCGAAAGACGAGGACACCATTCAAATTGACGTCGCGTCCAAGAATCCCCGCCTCTGAGACAAAGATTCGCCCTGAGCCATCGGCCGGTACACTTTGTCGCGCGACGGCACGCGCTCCCGTTTCGGCGGTCAGCGTAATATTGCCCAGCCTCAGCCTATCGATGAACGGACTGAGGACGTCTCGTTCGAAAGCCGCCAGCCGATCAGCTCTCAGCTGATTCGCCGTCGCTTCCAACTGCGAGACGTCCCGCCCAAAGGTCCGCTGCCGCGCCGCTTCGGCAAGAAGCGCGTTGACTTGTGGATCGTTGAACTGCGGAAAAAGCTCGGCGAGCGGCCGCGGGTCGTCCGGATGGAAGGTGAAGATGCCGCTCCCCGGCACCTCATAGACGGCAAAGATCGGATTGCCCTGGCTGTCATCCAGCCCCGTATCGATCGTGAACAGGACCCGCTCATTCTTGCTGCCACTACCGGAATTAATGTTGCCCTCTGTGGTAGTGATCCGGATATCGCCGCCGCCGAAGGTCGCAATCCGTGATTTGTTCACATCAATATCGCCTCTGGCCCGAATCACGATAGCCGCAGGATCTCTCGCGGTATTCACCGTCACGGTGCCGTCAGAATTCACGACCGGCTCCCTGGCCATCTGGCCGACCGATCCCCCGTTGATGACTTGAACGCCGGTCGGAGCCCCTTGCCTGCCTTGCGACCGGAGACTATTTTCACCGACGTTGATTCTCCCCCCGGCCGCCGGCAGGTTTATCCCGCCGCGCGCGGAGTCAGGAAACTGCACGGGATAGAGAGCGGAGTTGTCATAGCCCACCACATAGGGTCTGGTTTCATCGTAGCCGTGAATCGACACCCCGGCTCCGTTCCGACTGATGATGGCCGACGTCACCATGTCGAGATTGTTGCCCACCGCAATGTCGAGTAACCCGCCCCGCTCCGTGGGTCTGTCCGGACGAGGATCCGCATTGAGGCCTCGCCCATTGGCCAGATCCAGATCGTGCGTCGCGATGATCCGGGCCGTGCCCGGTCCATAGAATTGGATGCCTCCTTCGGCGGCAGGCGTAGTATTCAACACCATGTCCCTGGCCTTGATGGTCGCAGTCACATTGGGTGACGTGACCGTGACCGGCACGTCACGAAAGACCACGTTCACGATATCGGCCTGATTTACGGCCTCGATGCCGTTCCATGGTCTGATGGTGACCTGATTGCTGACCGGATCGACTGCCCGGATCAAGACAACATCGCTCGAAGTGATCGCACGCGGTTGATTCGTCACAGGGTCGACAAAGAGGGGAAGGTGTTCCGTGACCGTCTGTGTGTGCGTGCCCAGATCGGGCAGGAAAATTTTCGCGTTGAACTGTTCGATTCGGTTGCCTGCTTCGATGGTGATTTCCTTGCGGAACGGCCGGCTCATCAGGTCCAGAGCCAGTTTACTGATATTGCCCAGCACCGCCCTGAAGCTGACCTGCGCCGGTAGCGCCGCACTTTCCACGGCCATAGGATTGTTACTCACCAGCGACGCCACCTGTTCCAGCGCTGGATTGCCGACCAGACTGTTCGGACTTACTTCCAAGAGCTTGATCGTAGGGATATTGCCGTCGACAAGAACCCTCGCATAGTCCGGAAAGATGTTGGGATGGGAGATGGAATCCGCCTCTCTGGGAGGCGTCCGCCCCCAGTACTGCCAATATTCCGGATGCTCCGCGATGGTTCGCCGATCCACGGCAACCCAGCGCCCCCCCGGCAGCCCCGCCGTCCCGAGAAAAAGCCACTCGAAATTGGAATCGTCTGCCAGGAACGTCTTTGGCACTCCCTGCACATCCTGATTCGCGAAAAACCTCACCGAGCCGGTGGGAGACGGCAGAAACTTGAGATTGGAGCGAATCTGGATCGTTCCCCGTTCAGCTCTGGCTTCGAACGAAGCAGGCAATAAGGCACTTAACGCTTCCAGAGGGGTCGACTGACGCCCCGCATCGACCGGGTTCGTGTTGATCAACACATGCCCGTCTCGTGAAATGATCGTCACATGGTTATTTTCCAAACCGGGCGCGAATTGCGGCTCGCGTAGAACTCCTTCTACGTCCATCCCGCCGACGAGGCCCGCATCGCGGACACGGCCCAGATACACATTACCGCCTGCCGATACGGTGAGGTCGCCTCCGGATAAGGCGAAGTCGGCATAGCGCGCCGACGATTCGGTTTCGGTTGGCCTGTTTTGTGCGCGAAGTTCTGCAGAGGACCACGGCAACCCGTTCGGGCTCAACGTCAGGTTGGTTTCTCCAACCCTCCCGCCGACCGTGACGGTATGCTGGGGCCGAGTAGCCAGATCGCTGTTCCAGAGCACAAAACCGGGTCCGCTCGGCGTGCCGTTCACCGGCCCGCCGATGAAATCTCGCCCCACGTTAAGGTTCAAGCTACCCGGTCCATCGATATTGATCCCCTGGATATTGAAGAGTCCTATCGGCCCGCCCTGCTCATCGAACCCCGTGCTGGCGATCAAGTCCTGGCCGGCCCTAATCGATATCCCTCCGCCGCCTTGCGTCCGAACCGTTGAGAGCGCTCCGGTCCGTGAGTCGATCAAACTGACGTTTCCTGTCCTGGCAAGAAGATTGATGGCGCCTCCATGGGCTGTCTGGAGGGTCGAACCCGTGAAGCCGGTGAACAGGATGCTGCGCTCGGCGACGCCGACGATATCCCATCGAGTCGGCAGACCGAACGGATTGTTCCACAGGGTCAGATCGTTGAAGATCAGATCCCGGCCTGCCTCGAACCGGATAGTTCCTCCTCCAGCCGGCGGCTGGATACTGTTCAAATCGAAAAAGCCCGTCACCCGCAAATCCCAGTCCGGCAGAAACGCTCCGGACGCATCCCGCGGTGTTTCAAACGCGATGTTGGCAAAATCCGCCGCGGTGAAACCCGTAAGATTGAGTTCCTGGACCGGATCAATCAGCAGCCGGCCGCCGCGGTAACCGGCCCGCGCCGATCCCACGAATCGCCCGCCAAGGTTCACCCGGCTGCCGCTCAGCTCTACGAAGCCGCCGTGGCCTCCCTGGCTGCCGCCGGACACGTCCAGTGTCGCGCCTTTTTCGAATGTTGCCGTGCCGGCGAATTTGTCGGCAATCGCGTGGATCGTTCCTCCGTCGGACACGCCGTCGAGACCGCCTTTTGCGAGAGTCTGACTACCTGCTTTCAAGGTCAGCGATTCGCTCGCGTAGATCTCGATCTTGCCGTTCTTCTCGCGAACGCTGTTTGCCTGTACCAGCCCTTCCTGATTCACGACGCGACCGGCGAGCGTGATGTGGCCCCCGTCCGCAATCAGGTCCTTCGCATTCACGGCCTGACCCGTCGGCGCGGACAATTCTGCCAGGAGTCCTCGGCCGTCCGGCCTGTTCGAGAGGTAGGCTTTGGCGCCCGCAGCCAGCACGATATTTCCGCCCGGCGCTTTGATGACACCGCTGTTCTCCACATTCGGCGCCAGCAAGTAGACCCCATCATGGTTGCCTTGGATGAATCCCATATTCTTGACGGCTCCCTCCACGCCGGCGCCTTCGAATAGATAGTGGCCCGCGAGGAAGTTGGCGTTCGTGATGTTAAGTGAGGAGGCGATCAGCCCGCCGACATTGACCTGGGCGTTGGGCCCGAAGACGATTCCGTTTCGGTTCAAGAGCATGACGGTGCCGTTGGCCCGCAACGAGCCCAGAATCTGACTGGGGTTCTGATCAAAAATGCGGTTGAGGGCGATGGCCGACGCATTGGGCTGGATGAACTGGGTGACTTCGTTCGGCGCGATGTTGAACGATTGCCAATTGATGATGGCCTGCTGAGATGCCTGGTTGATGGTGACATGCGAGGTGCCGAGACCCGACACCGTGGCATTTCCCCCGACGACGGCCGGGCCGGTGGGATTAGCCAGCACAATGGGCACGCCAAGCAGCTGCGCGACATACATGAGAATGACGCCCACTGACACACCCTGCCTGCTTTTTGTCGTCATCATATGTCCATCCTTAAAACGCAAGGCCGACGGAGAAATTCACAAAGTTGCTGCCGCGTTTGGTATTCAACGTGTCGTGCAGCGCCCAGCCGCTGTCGACCATGAGCTGCCCGAGATCCTTGGGGAACTTGACCCGGATTCCTCCGCCGACGCCTTCGAGGAAAAATTGCGCGGTCTGGCCCGGCTGCGGTTGCGCCACCCACAATTGCGCCGCGTCGTAAAAAGCTGCGAACCGGACTCGCAGGGTATAGTCGGAACTCCGCCTCCGTTGCCAGATCCGATCAACGGGAATCGTCAGCACTTCCGGCGTGGTCAACTCCGCGCGGCCCCGAATGGCGTGATCACCGATGGCTTCATACGTCAGATAGCCACGGACGGAGTCCATCCCTCCGGCAAAGTACTGCTCAGCGGGAATCAGCGGCTGGCTGGCCCACTGCCCGTCGGTGTGCAGATTGAGCGTAAAGTCCCCGGGCAACGGTTGCACCCGGTCGAGTCCGCCCTGCAGTACGCCGAACGTACCCGTGGACCCGGCGCGGTTTCCCGGATGCTCGAAGGGGTCGTTCGGGTCTCCGGCAAAATCCTTCTTGCTGCCGCCAGGAATCAGGCCGGCCACGTAGCCCTTCGCTGTAACGGAGGCCTTCGTGAGACCTAGCCGGTCCGGATAAAATCCGGTGTACCCGATCGAAGCCGGTGTGTACTGAATCGGGCTCAGCACCGTGGCCGACGCTCCGTCTGGGAATTTGGCTGAGGTTTTCTCCAGCCGTTTATAGTCGAATCCGATCGAAAGTTGATGCGTCTGCTCTCCTCCGGCAAAGATCGGAAAGATATACCGGGCGCCCGCAACCGTGGCGTTTCCGACGATGCTGATGTCTCCGCCGCCGCCGATCGAGATCGCGCCGCCGGCCAGCACAGAGGCGCTCTTCGATTTCGAGGCATACACCGCCAGCAAATGATTCGGCCAGATCACGGGGTACACGAAACTCATGCCGTAGTTCTGGACAGCTCCTAGATCGGTCGGTGTTTGCACCGTGTTGACCGTGAGGATTTCGTCGCCGCCGAACACATTGGTGTGCTGGATCTCCGCGACCATGCGCTCGCGCGGTGTGGTGATCGGCCCTTTATTGTCGGCTTCCAGCTTCCCGTGCACCGGCAGCCGGTCTTTGACTTTCAATTCCAGATCGACGGTGCCCGGTTCCGCCCCCGGCTTGAGCACAGGGGCAACGCTGAGGTCGGGATTGCTGTTGACGGCCGACAGTTCTTTCACAAACGTGGGCTCATAGATAAGCGCGCCTGGTGTGAGCGAGGGCATCTTGCCCCGGATGTTGGACCAACTATAATATTCGTTTCCCGTCACGGTGATGGACAAGAGATGTCCCTCCACGACTTGCAACCGCACCACGCCGTTCTCAATCGTCTGTTCCGGCAAATTCACCAGCACGGTCGGGTAGCCGGCGCTGTGGTAGAGCTTTTCCAGCTCCACGCGCGCCTGCTCGACATCCTTCATCTGACGTTCGCCGCCCTTGTAGGATTGGAGTAGCCCGTCGATCTTGGCCTGATCAAGAATGGTGTTGCCCTCGACCAGAAACGTGGTCACGGCAAACCGCACCTCCTGCAAATCCTCCGCCGCTTTCGGATTGCCCTCAGCCTTCACAGCAGCCTCTCCTGCCTTGAGCTGGTCGGGATTGGCCGAAGCCACCGGGCCTTTCGAAGACGCCGGGCCCTCCGCTCCCATCGACGTTCCTTTGGATGGACGTCGGGGTTCCTGCGCGCTGCCCTGTTCGCTCACGGTGAGGCACACCACTCCGGCAATGATGAGACTTGTGGCACACCTGGTCAGATATCTCATAGACCATCGCTTTCCCCAGGATGTTCCCCCTGCTCCCATCGATCGATCGAGTTCCCGAACCAGTGGCACTGTTCAAAGCTCCCCGGAATCTTCACCCGCATCTCCTGCATTCCGCCGCATGTAGAGGTACCGGCGGCATGTTACGGAACTGTTATCGAGGAATTGGTGGGCTGTTAACTTGTCGCTGAAGGGGTCATTCCCCCTTGTGCCGAGAGACATCGCCCACTAGGATGCGATGCATGCCATCGTGCGAACCGGAACGTTTCTGATGACATGGTCACCGACACATGTGCGCATCGCCGGCGGCGCCTACCTGAGTGCGCTCGCGCTGATCGTTGCGCACGCCACCAATGCCTTCGTCGCCAATGCGCTCTACGTACCGCTTGATCGATCCACCCTGCCGGCCACCGATACAGAGGCCGTCGCCACATCCGACACGGCTCAGCAATCAATCGACGTGATCATGCACAGCGGGTTGTTCGAGCTTCCGCCTGAACTGCGGACACAGCCCGGAGGCCAGCCGGCTCCTCCGCCACCCCCACCGCCGATCGGGGCCGCGCGAAAAGTCGCGTTGCTGGGAACCGTGTTTGGAACAAGCGGCGGGATGATGGCGATCCTTGAGGACCTCGCAACAAAGAAACAAGAGCTCTACCGCGTCGGCACAGAGATTCCGGCCATCGGAACATTGGCGGTCATCGAAAAAGAGCGGGTGTTTTTCAAGAGCGGACCGTCCGAAGAATGGCTCGACCTTACCATCGGACAGCAGATGAGGGCCGGCGCACCAGGGTATGTGCCTCCTGCGCCGATTCAGCCCCCCGCCGCGCCAACTCGCAGAGTCTTGGATCGGCGCGAGGTAACCGCCGCCTTGAACGATCCGACTCGCCTGCTCACGCAGGCGCAGGCGGTCCCGTACCTCAGCGACGGAAAGCTGGACGGGTTTCGGCTCTACAATGTCGTGCCCTCAGGCTTCTTCGACAAGATCGGCCTGCAGACCAACGACATCGTGCAACGCATCAACGGCGTCGAACTTCGTGACCCCGGCATGCTGCTCTCGCTCTTTCAGCAGTTGCGCAACGAACGCACGGTGCGTGTCGACATGGTGCGCAATACCGCTCGCACGACTCTCACCTACGATATTCGCTGACGGTTCGGCCTCGCCATCGATCATTCCATCCATCAGTTTTTGAATTAACGGGAACTTAATCTGAGCGTAATGGCCTCGTCATGCCCTCCGGATTATGGTGCGATCGTTCTTCTCACGGAGGGTTTGATGAATTCCTTGCGCGGTCGTTCAAAATATCGGCTCACACCATCAGGCATCAGCCTCGTTCTGCTGATGCTGCTGACCCATAGCTTTCCACAAATGGCCCTGAGTGAATGGTACCTGGCCGGCTACGGCGGCTTGAGCGCCCCGAGCGCCTTGAATAACGTCAAGCTGGATCAGCTCGGAGAAACTCTCGACAGGAACTTCTTCTCAGGCGGACAGAACAACCCGAAACTCGGCACCTATACGCAAACGCTTCGCGCCTCTGACCTCAGCATGAAACAATCCCCACTGTTCGGCGGGAAAATCGGCTATTTTTTCGTTGATGAAGGGGCCAGTTGGCTGGGGGTGGAATTCGAAGCATTTACGTCGCACCCAACAAGCTCCAATATCAAGACACAAACTGTAAGCACAACCCACGACATTACCTACATTCCATTCACACCCAATGGCAATCCGCCACCACCTGCCCCTGCTCCCAATTGCACATTGGGGGCAGATTGCCAGTTACAACGAACGATTGCCGGCAATAGAACCATCTCTGAATCTTCCATGCGCCTCATCACATTTGCCTTTAACGTCGTAGCCCGCTACCCGGGGACGATTTTTCAGCCCTACGTCGGGGTTGGTGCCGGGGCGTTTTATTTCACCAGTTCCGCCAAGACCAGTGGTTTTCCAGAAGGAATCTCCGGACATCAGGTGGTGCCTGGCTTGAATGCCATGGCCGGGATCAAGGTGCTGGCCACGGAGGAGTGGGGTCTGTTTCTGGAAGGCAAATTCAACCGCGCGACGATTACGAACTTCGATCGCGTCTACGGTTTGAGCGGCGAGTACAGCGCATTCAACGTCGTCGCCGGAATCGCGTACCATTTCTAGATATACCTCACTCGTCTGTTTTGTTCCCTGACTCCAAGCCCCTGACCACGGTTGCACTTCAAGCCAGCTCGGGAGGACATTGGGATGAACAGGCTTCAGAGAAGAACTCCGCCATGACGCAATCCGACCGCCATCGCTCGCACGTTGTCTCCTCGATGGTCGAGCGCGAGCTCAAGCTGAGCGTTGATTCCAAGTTTCGTCTTCCCCCGCTTGCCGGCACTCCGCTGCCGAGACGGATGCTGATCTCGACGTATTACGACACGGCCTCATATGATCTGGCCCATGCTCGTATCACGCTTCGCTATCGGGTAGAACGGGGCAAGCAGGCCTGGCAACTCAAGGTTCCATTAGGCCAAGACCGGCTGGAGATCGAGCTGGTTGAGAGACAAACCAGCCCACCGGCAATCCTCCGCGATCTGCTCATGCTAGCGGCGGGAGAGCGGGAGCTTACCCCGGTCGCAACCTTGCGAGTCTGGCGGACCGGCGTGCGCGTCCGCCATGGACGGCTGGCTCTGGCGGATGTCGTGCTCGACAGGGTTTCGGTCGTGAAAGAAGGCCGCGTCGTCCAGCAATTTCGAGAACTGGAGATTGAGCGGCTCCAAGGCGACGAGGGCTCGCTCCGCGCGATCGAGCACCAACTGCGACAGGCCTGCGCTTGCGATCATGACGGACGACCCAAATTATTTCACGCCCTCTCTCTGCCGGCTCCCGCTCCCGATGCACCGCCTGCCCCGGACATGCCGGTCATCGAACATCTGAAGTGGGCACTGGCACGGCACGTTCGTTGGCTCGTTGCGCACGATCCCGGCACCAGGGTCGGCATAGAACCAGAAAGCTTGCATCAGATGCGCGTCGCAACCAGACGGTTGCGAGCCATGCTGCGCGCGGCCAGACCTCTTCTCGTTTCTGATTGGGCGATCGCACTGCAACATGAACTGCACTGGCTCAGCGAACTGTTGGGACCGGCCCGCGATCTGGATGTCCAGATTGCCTATCTCACAAATGCCGTGGCCGGGCTGGAAGCACGCGACCGCAAGCCGTTGATGCAGTTCGTGGCTGCTCTGCACGCGCAGCGGGAACAATTGCAACCAGTTCTCGTGAATGAATTGAAGACAGCGCGGTACGTGGACTTGATGCGGCGGCTCCATCAGACATCTGAGGCTCCTGCTGTCGTGGAATCCCCTCTCACGCTGCATGACCTGGCTCAACAGGAATTCAAGAAGCTGCGAAAGACGATGCGCCAACTTGCCGCCGCCCCGAGCAATGCGGCCATCCACCGGCTTCGAATCAAAGTGAAGCGAACCCGATATACGGCCGAGCTCGCTGAACACTCGTCCGGAAAGGCTGTAACCACATTCATCAAGCGGGCACGAGCGCTGCAGGATCTCTTAGGGACACACCAGGACGCCGTTCAGATGGAATCCTATCTTCGAGAATTTGCGCATCGCGCAACCAGTGTGCGAGCAGGATTTGCGGCAGGACGGATCGTGGAACGGCAACATGCGTATCGAGCAATTGCCCTGAAACAGTTGCCAAAGCTCTGGAGACGTCTCCTCAAGCAAGGAAAGAAAATATGGGACTGACACCCTCGCCAGACCGCTTCTATCGGCACCTCCCGTAAACCTGCTGAACCCCTGTCGCATGACCGAAGTTCCCGGCCGCCGGCTTGTTCCAGTTTTTGGCCGGTCCAGCTTTACGGAAGGACGTCGAAGAAGCACCAGGCGCATACGCATGCCAAACTGGCGGGGGATGTTGGAAACCTCAGAGCAGTCAACGGAAAATGATCGTTGTCCATGTGGTTGCCCATGGCCAGCTCAATTGCAATCCATGCATGGTTTCAGGTAGTTACCGTGACCAACCACGTCCTGAAAAGACTCAAGATACATGGCCTCAGTCCTGGCCAGAACACTCCATAGCGCCGCGATGATACGGGCCGGAGGGTCAGAAACATAGATGTCGCAACGAAGGTCGGCTCGGTAAAATTTCAGATGACTCAATTCGCATTCTTGCAACTCTTCCATTCACCTCCTATACTGACACCCTCAATCACCAGACCATCACACAAGCACTATGGTAGCCGAATATCTGAAAATAATTCCGGCATATACCGGCTTCACCTCGATGAAGGACGCACTGGCTGACGAGCGAGGGAAGCGCGTGCTATGGATCGAGATTCTGGTGAACGATCAACTCGATCTCACCCCATGGCTGCACGATACGGTTGTTCAAGCCGCCTATCAAAAGGCCTGCCGCTGGTTCACCACGTACCGCTCATTGATCACCGCACTGACCGCCCGCGCACCACTCCCTCCCGACTCCGGCCCGATCGACCAGCGTGACTACCGCACGGTGATGGAGGCGATCCGTTTTGTCTCAGCTCACCACTGATCAGCTCATCGCACTGTTGACTGACTACGTCCGCGTGACCGGGGCCGCTGTTGATTTGATCTTGGTAGGAGGGCTTGCGCTTCAAGCCTATGGCGTGCCGGATCGAGCCACTCATGATGTCGATGGCGAATTCATCGGCGATTTGACCAGCCTCGTGCAATTTCTGACCGACCGCCACATACCAGCCGATCTGGGGGCCAATATTTCAGGCTGGTCCGTCGTGGCAATGCCGCCAGGATATCGTGAGCGAACATCCGTGTTACTTGATCGACCCAAGCTCAGGGTTCGACTTCTGGCCCCGGCAGATTTCATCATTGCAAAGTTGCGTCGAGGAACCGAGTTAGATCTCGACGATGCCGCACTGGTGGCCACACGATTCCAGGTGACTCCTGAAACTATTAGGGCCTCAGCAGAGAGCGCCGTGTCTGCCTCTCCCCAAGACACGATGCTGTTTCTGTTCAGAAAGACCGTGGATTTGTTTTGTCGGCGTATCGCGGGATGATACCGCTGACTCCCGCCTGACAACACTCGCACGACGCCTCAGTTCAGATTCGGCATAGGGAACGGATCGCAAATCGCGCACACGTTTCCAGGCAAGCGAATAACCTGGACAGACGTATGGGACGCTTGGGCGATGATGCTGGCGGGATTTGGCACCGACGGTTTTTGCGAGCGTGCGTCAAGTGGTCTTTGACGATGTGCCCGCGGGTATCCAGTTGCCAGGAGATTTCGTGGACGGCCATGCCCGAGCAGCCCTTACACCATCCCGGCAAGCACTATTCCTCTGTTAACTAGAGCCACACCTACTCAGTGCTGATCGCACCCCCATCTTCCCACCGGCTCGACATAACCCCGACAATACCCGCGCGGGAAGACTCACAGGGGACATCTACGAATTGAAACTCTTGAGACAGCATCAATGAAGGCAATCAGAATTGCTCGGTGGTCCATTTAGTTGCCCAAAATCTTCGCAAACGCAAAACACACATAGTTTCATTCCGTTACAACAAGCACGCACATTCCGAAAAGACCAACCTACATCTACAGCTACAACGTTGCATTGCCTGAGTTGACGCACTACCCTGCGCAGACTATTATAAAGCACCACTTTGGATTGGACGCCACATGAGTAAGACCATCCAGCGAACCTTAGAAAAAGCCATTCTGGGGGCCAGCACCAGCTTCAAAGTCATCTTGCTGACCGGTCCGCGCCAGGTCGGGAAAACCACGCTCTTGCAGGACGCGCAAAAACAATCCCGTTCCTATGTGACCTTGGATGATCTCAACCTGCGGCTCGCGGCACAACAAGACCCAGCCAGCTTCTTAGATAGACTTGAACTTCCCGTCCTGATCGATGAAGTGCAGTATGCGCCAAACCTGTTTCCTTATATCAAGATGGTGGTTGATAAAACCAAGCAGAACGGCCTGCTCTGGCTCACCGGATCGCAGCAATTCGACATGATGAAAAATGTTACGGAGTCACTGGCTGGCCGCGTGGCGATTTTGCACCTACAGGGCATTTCATTGGCGGAAGAACAAGGTCGCGCCCATGATCCGCCTTTTCTGCCCAATCTAGCTTTGCTCAAATCCCGCCAAAAATCAGCCAAAACTCTGACTTTGCCGGAGGTCTATCACAAGATATGGCGCGGCGCCTACCCTGATATGGTCGCGCAAAACAATGACAAGCACTGGGAACGGTTTTACAGCTCCTACGTTGCAACCTATATACAGCGGGACGTCCGGGAGTATTTAAATATCAACGATACTGCTGCCTTTCATAAATTCATGCAGATTGCCGCCGCCAGAACCGGCCAACTTATCAACTATGCGGACATGGCTCGGGATGTGAGTGTCAGCGAAGTGACGGTCAAGACATGGCTGAATGTGCTCCATGCCTCCGGCATCGTCTATCAGCTGCAGCCCTATTTTAATAACCGCACTAAGCGGCTGGTCAAAACGCCAAAGCTCTACTTCATGGATACGGGCCTTTGCTCCTATCTGACCGGATGGCTGAGCGCGGATGTGTTAGAGCGCGGCGCCATGTCCGGACCCATGCTGGAGACATGGGTTGTCTCGGAAATCATAAAATCCTATCTGCATCAGGGACGCACTCCGCGCGTCTTTTTTTACCGCGACAAGGAAAAGCGGGAAGTTGATCTCCTGATCGAAGAGAGCGGGACACTGTATCCCATTGAGATCAAGAAGACGGCTTCCATCCAAAACATCGGGTTCAAGGGATTCGATATGCTTAAGAAGCTTAAAATGCCCATTGGGCATGGCGGGGTTGTATGCCTAACAAAAACGCTCACAGCGATAGCTGATGATGTCGATGCCGTACCCGTGGGGTACCTGTAAGCTCCTTCAGCGTAAACGGCATTTCCGAAAAGAGCTTCGAGCGTAGCCGCCAAGATTTCTATGCCCGATGGTCATTTTGGGCTTGCGATGACTGACCGGCCCTCCTCCCCCGGATCCGACCGGTACGTGAGGGGCGGCCCGCAAGACCGAGCCGCGTTCACGGGTGCGGCAACTACGAGAAGGAGCCAGGCTTTCCTGAATGGCACAATCCGACAAAATACTAGAGATCCGCCCTTCCACGCCATACCGAGGCTATCGACACCCTCGCCAAGAAAATCTGCAAAGACCTTGGGGTTCCGCCAGTCGAGTAGTGTTTCCGATATCCAATACCTGCATCACCTCTCTTTCTGAAGCCCGGGCGATCGAAAATGATCAGTGGTCCATTTGGTTGTCCAAAATCAAATCAGTGTAAAAACCTACATAATTTCACTCAGTTGCAATAAGCAAGCACGTCCTGAAAAGGCTGATGTCGACAGTTCGATTCTATCCCTCGGCACCACAGCAATTCCCCCTATGCTGTTTACAATTTAGCGAAACAGGCCAAGCGAGCGGTAGGCTGGCACGCTTATCGCGCAACAGGAAGGCCACTGAAGTAATACGACGAGATAGCGGAAATTACTGCGACGTTGAGAGAGTCGATACCCCGCTCCAGAGAAATCGAATAGGTCCGGGACGACGCAGCCAGAGAGGCAGCGGACAAGCCCTGACTTTCATTCCCTACAACAATGATAGATCGAGGTGCGCGTGCGGTGATCGCCCTGAGATCGCACGCCTCGGGCGAAGGTACAACAGCAGCATAGAGCACGCAGCCCGACGCTGACAGAGTCGACAGCGCGGCGCCCTGAAATACGGGAAGCGCCAGAATGGCTCCAGCTGTTCCCCGTACGACCTTCGGATGAAAACAGTCGACAGAATCAGGGCTCAGCCAGATGCCTGACAGACCGAGCCCTGCAGCCGTCCGAATGATCGTGCCGACATTCGTAGGGTCCTGTAGCCGCTCGCCATAGACGCCCAAGGCATGCGCTTGAGCCAGTACATCCCCCTCTTTCCATATCGGTATTCTGACAGTGGCAAGAATGCCCTGTGGCATATCCACATCGGAAAGCTTCTTAAAGGCATCATCGGGGCAGGAGTACTGCGGCACCCGCAGGGTATCCCTCGCAGCATAGGCTTCTGCATCTTCCTGCTGAAGGTAGCGGGTAGAGAGGGTGAGACTAAGAATCTGCCCGGGAAATGAGCGGATGAGATCGCGGCAGGCATGCGCGCCCTCGATGACGAAGGCGCCTTCACTGAGACGTGATTTCTTGTCGTGGAGGAGATGCCGAACCAATGCCCCATGGGCACGCGTGAGAGGGCGAAGAAGAACCGACACGTTCGACCCTCTTACCGTGCGAGGCCAGGCTCGTGAAAAAAACGAGACAGAGAATTACCGACGCTTCCGCTCAGACGCGGCTTCTGCAGCACGAATCCGCTGTGCCCTCGCCTTGGCGCGCTTGAGCAGCGTGAGCTTCCCGCGGGTGCGATCCTGCTCGGTCTGTAGCTTCTCGAGCTGTGATTTCAAGTGGGCCTTCTCTTGCTTATGCAAATCCGCGCATTCGGCTTTCGAGAGAAGTTTCCAGTCGCCCGTATTGCCGGCCCGTTTAATCCGAGCATCCAGCGATTCGCGAAGCTGGCGCGCCCGCATTGTCACGAGTGACTTCAGGGCCTGCTGGCGCCGCTGCACCTCTTCTTCTTCCGCCATAATGCCACGAATGTCTGTTCCCAACATGTTCCCGCCCTCCTTCAAAGACCTCAGTACGAACGGGCATATTGTACCTGAATTTACCTCTCACCTTCCACCAGACAAATATTGACGCAAGTCATTGACCGAGAAGGTATTTTTTCAACATTGCCCATTGAGCGGCTTGCGGGAAAATCCAGACTTCTATATCATCGGCGCATGCCAATCGGTGCGCTCATACAAGCCTGGAGGCTCTCCAGAAAGCAATCCATCGAAGCGCTATCGAAAACGGCCGGCATTTCGGCGGCTCTTTTAGAAGAGATTGAGACCGATCACACAGACCCTTCTGCGGCTACCATTGAATCTCTCGCGACCGCGCTTCGCATCCCACCCGCGTGGCTGTTCGACACGCCACAATCGTTTAACTGCCTGTTCCACGAGTCCGGCGATGACGAGGCGTCACCAGCAGAACAAACCGATCCGGTTACCGAACGGATCCTCACTGGCTCTCGCATGGACCGGTCGCTCTTCGTCATGCTGACGGCTCTGATGCAGGCTGGAGATCCGAAACTCCTCCGCGCCGCGGAAATGAGCCTCCGTAGCCTCGTGAAACAATCACGCCAAGCCACTGTCCCGTGGCAACAACGGCCCCCGGGCCACTTCGAGCCGCCCAGCGACTAGCGGCTCAGCGCCGCTGAGAGGCTCACCGGCATACGGGCCGCGATCCTTTAAAAAATTTGCAGGATGAGACATTTGAGATAGCGCGTCTCAGGCATGCTCGCCAAGATCGGATGATCGCCACTCTGTCCACGTTGCTCAATCAATCGGACTTCCCGCTTCGCATCCCGCGCCGCCAGACGGATCGCATCCCAAAACTGCGCTTCAGAGATATGATGCGAGCAGGAACTCGTCACCAGAAAGCCTTCAGGCTTGGTGAGCCTAATTCCGAGAAGGTTGATATCTTTATACCCGGTGAGCGCTTTGGGCACAGCCTGCTGGCTCCTGGCAAACGCCGGAGGATCGAGCATCACCATATCGTAGCGCTTCCCGGTCTTGATCAATGATCGAAGTTCGTCAAACGCATCACCGGCCCGGTAGCGACAGCGGGATTCGACACGATTCAGGCGCGCATGTTCCCGCGCAATGGTCAACGTATCCTCGCTAATATCCAATCCCTCCACCGATGTTGCCCCGGCCAGCGCCGCGTGAATGCCGAACGCTCCCGTATGGCAGAAGACTTCCAGCACCTCGGCTCCACTCGCGTAACGCGCCGCAGCTAGTCGATTCTCCCGCTGATCGCAAAACCACCCGGTCTTTTGTCCGGACTCTATGTCCACGCGAAAGACCGCCTGTCCTTCGGTGATCTCAATCAGCGTCGCCCCGCTCCCCTTAATAAATCCCCGCTCCAGGGGCAATCCCTCAAGCGTGCGACTTTTCGGATCGTTCCGCAGGTAAATCGTCTTGAGGCCCGTGACTTCCGCCAGTACATCGGCCAGCATCGTTTTCCGACGATCCATTCCAAAGGCCAGCGTCTGCATCACGAGCGCCTGATCGTACCGGTCCACAATCAACCCCGGCAAGCGATCACCTTCGCCATGGATCAGCCGGTACGCCGTCGAATTCGTCACGATCCGCTGTCGCAGGCGAACAGCCTGACGCATCCGCTCAAGCCAGAACTGCTCATCGATGGGGATATCCTCAAAGGTCAGAAATCGAACCCGGATTTTGGATTCCGGATTGTAAAAACCGCGCCCGTAGAACCGTCCTGCTGGGGTCACGACATCGACCACATCACCGGCAGCCGGTTCTCCCTCAATCTTCGCCACATGACCGGCATAAAGCCAGAGATGCCCGGGCCCTTCCCGTCCCATTTGATGAAGCAATGTCACGCGAGCGGTGGATGCATCAGGTTGTATTGTCATGCGACACTTATCCAACCTGGCACTATGAAAGGTCAAGGGGATTCCCTGAGCCCGTCGCTGGCCCTCAAGTCAACGCTTGACGGTGCCCGGTCAGTATGATGTGCTGTAGAGGAACCTCTCGTCTCTTGCCGCCCTCTGGAGCAGACACATGAATCATCCGCCCACTATCGGTTCGGCTGTCCTCGACCGGCTCCATCGACTGGGAGTCCGACATATCTTCGGCATTCCCGGCGACTATGTCCTATCGCTCTATCAATTGATCGAAGCCTCTCCCATCACACATATCGGAACGACCAGGGAAGACTGCGCGGGCTTTGCCGCAGACGCCTATGCCCGCATCAACGGCATCGGAGCCGTCTGTGTGACCTACTGCGTCGGCGGACTGAACACCGTCAATGCGATCGCCTGCGCCTATGCCGAGCGATCCCCCGTCGTCCTGCTCACGGGCTCGCCGGGACTCTCCGAACGCACACGCACTCCTTACATGCACCATATGGTCAGAGACTTTTCCACACAACGAGAAGTCTTCGAGCGAATGACCGTCGCTGCGGTCGCCCTTGACGATCCTCTCACGGCCGAACGGGAAATGGATCGCGCTTTTGCCGCCCTCCTGCGATATCGACGCCCCATCTATATTGAAATCCCGCGTGACATGGTCCATATGCCGCTACACAGCAGCGGCAAGCCGGTGTGCATCGAAGATGAGCCCAGCGACCCTGCCGCACTGACCGAAGCCATCGGCGAGGTCCGTACGATGTTGGCGTCCGCACACCGCCCGGCGATATTGGTCGGCGCAGAAGTCGGACGATTCGGCCTGCACGATGACCTCGCCCGGTTGGTCGAACGATTGAACATTCCCATCGCCTCCACCCTGCTGGGGAAATCCGTGATCCGGGAAGACCATCCGCTCTACGTCGGCGTCTACGGAGGGCTGATCGGGCGGGATGAGGTGCAGCGGTTCATCAACGAATCCGATTGCCTGCTGATTCTCGGTTCGATTCTCTCGGATGTCGAAGACGTGGATGCCCACTCCCCGCTCATGACCGAAGGCCGTACCATTCACGCCACCGCCGACCGCATCGCGATCAAACATCATCGATACGAAGCGATCCGATTCCAGGACTTTGTGCGGGGTCTCGGCGAAACGCCGCTCCCCACCTTTCCATCTCGGGCCCTGCCCGTTCAATCCCTGCCGATCGACTCTCCGCTGGCCGCCGATGGGCCAATCACGCTTCGCGGACTATTTCGTCATCTGGACACCATCCTGAACGACCATACGCTGGTCATCGCCGACGTCGGAGAGTCATTGTTTGCCGCCGCAGACCTCCACGTCCATCGCCGGTTTGAATTCCTCTCTCCCGCCTACTACACCTCCATGGGGTTTGCCATCCCCGCCGCACTCGGCGCCTCCTGCGCCGACCCCACGCTCCGCCCGATTGTGCTGGTCGGAGACGGCGCCTTTCAGATGACCGGAACGGAACTCTCCTCCTGCGTCCGTTACGGGCAGGCCCCCATCGTCATTATTCTCAACAACCATGGCTATTCGACCGAGCGTGAGATCCTCGAAGGCCCCTTCAACGATATTCACGAGTGGCAATACGAACGCATCTGCGACCTTGTGGGCGGAGGCGTGGGGTCCCGCGTCACCACTCAACAGGACTTTGAGCGCCGCGTGGCCGCCGCGCTGGCCGATTCCACGCAAGTACACGTCCTTAATGTGCTGTTGAATCCGTCCGATCGCTCCCCCGGGATGGTTCGCCTCGCCCGGCGCCTGGGTAAGAAACTCTCGACGGATAAGCCGTAGAATCTGCGCCGCGACTCCATTCACATCCCCGTGTGTCACCGCACTGGCCACGTCCCGTTGCAACGAACCCGGCCGCCTTACAAATACATGACATCACCGGAGCGCCTCTCCCTGACAACATGCGCATGCCGGAGCACCTCCCCTTACCCTCGGAGCAGGCCACCTAGAGATCTCCCCTGGCGTATGCCATAAATTAATATTCTCAACCGGCGCTATTCCAGCTTGAACAGCTTCCCTATGGGGAGGATAATTCTTTCCATTGGCTCCCATGACAAATTCAACACCGCAATGGGTTATTTCATCAGGCGTGGCTGCGCTGACGATCGCGCTGTTGGTGGTCGATCTCCACACACCGCTGGGCGTGGCCAATCACATCCTGTATCTCGGCCCCGTGCTACTCTCACTCCTCTCCTCGCAACGGTGGTATCCGTTCATCATCGCCGGTACCGTCACGGTCTTGATTGTCGTCGCAGGACTGCTGAGCGAGAACCCGCATGACATTCCGTTGTGGGTACCCATTTCCAATCGAGCGTTCAGCATCTGGGCCATGTGGGTACCCGTCTGGTATTTCCGTCAACGCCGCGACCACGAGCTTCTCCTGCAACGGATGAATACGGAACTTGAAGAACGCGTGAGAAACCGAACCCATCAACTCGCCATGGTGAATGAGGCGCTGGTGACCGAAATCACCGAGCGCATGCGCACAGAGCGCTCCCTCGACTTCAACCAGCGAGAGCTGAAACGGCTCGCCTCGCAGCTGATTCGGATCCAGGAGGAGGAGCGCCGGAGAATCTCGCGCGACCTCCATGACGATATCAACCAGCGACTCGCCCTCCTGTCCATCGAACTGGAGGCGATCGAACGCCAACTACCGTCCCTTGCGCCAGCGCTCACACAATCCATCCGATTGATTTCTGGCCGCGTCGCCGGACTGTCCGAAGACGTGCGCCATCTTGCCTATCACTACCATCCCTCCATCCTCGATGATCTCGGCCTCTCCATCGCCCTCCAACGGCTGGTGGAGGATGTTGGTTCTCGCAACCATCTTGAGGCCCACATCATCTGCCACGACTTGCCGAAGACGCTTTCTCAAGATATTGCAACCTGCCTGTATCGCATCGCACAGGAAAGCCTGAACAATGTCGTCCGCCACGCGAAGGCCTCGCAAATCGATGTCGCATTGCTCCAATCCAGCAGGGCGGTAACGTTCACCATCGTCGACAATGGAGTGGGATTCCACCCTGACCTTCCGCGATCTGAATCCGGAGGCCTTGGGGTATTGAGTATGAAAGAGCGCGTGGCATTGGTTGGAGGAACCTTGACGATCGAATCGGCCATCGGCACCGGCACCACGCTGCGAGCCAGCATTCCTTTCATGGAGGAGATGTGACAAAGCCCCGCGTGCTGCTTGCCGACGATCACACCTTGGTGCTGGACGGCTACCGCAAGTTGCTCGAAGGGTTCTGCGACATCGTTGGGGCGGCCGAAGATGGCCGCACCCTGCTGAAGCTGGCGCACCAGCTTCAGCCGGATATTGTGACGCTCGACATTTCCATGCCGCACCTGAACGGCATCGATGCGGCCCGCAAACTGCACAAAGAGTTGCCGGATATCAAAATCATCTTCGTCACGATGCATGCCGAACAGGCCTACGTCACCGAAGCCTTCAAAGCCGGCGCAACAGGCTACCTGCTCAAACGTTCCGCAGGATCGGAACTCATCCAAGCTATCCATGCCGTGATGAGCGGACACAACTACATTACACCGCTCATTGCCAAAGGTCTGGTCGAGTCTGCCGTGACCGGTCGAAAGCCTGCCACACCCCTGAGAGATACACTCACACCGCGCCAGCGGGAAGTCCTGCAGCTCGTTGCAGAAGGCAATACTGTCAAAGAGATTGCGGCCGCGCTGGATATCTCTCCCAAGACTGTCGAGTTTCATAAGACGCAACTGATGGATCAGCTCGATCTCCATACGACCGCCGAACTTACTCGCTATGCCCTCGCTCACGGGCTCATTTCTTCATAAGTCCCGTCCGGCTGACAGCCCCAGGGTTGTTGGCCCACAAGCTAGGGATTTCCCCGGCTCCACCAGGGGACATCTCTAGTACCCTCGCAACGCTCCTCGGCATACACTCCAACATACGGAGCGCGGGGATCCCAGCAAGTGCGTTCCCCACCATCACTTCCATGGAGGTGTGCCATGAAACGGACTCGCATCTTGCTGGCGGACGACAATCCACAAATCCGCGAACTCCTCCGCGTCATCCTGGAACCGGAATTTAAAGTCGTCGGCGCAGCGGAGGATGGCGAAACACTCCTGCAATATGCCCAGAGCCTGCAACCGGATGTGATCATCTCCGATATCAACATGCCGAAAATCGACGGCCTGCAAGCCGCCAGACTGTTAAAAGATATCGCCCCCCGCACACCGGTCATCTTTCTCACGGCCCGCGCCGAAGCGTCGTATGTCGCCGCCGCGTTTGCGGCGGGAGCAGCCGGCTACCTCATTAAGGGCGCGACATCCGATTTGATCGGCTCATTGCGGTCCATGATCAGCAACCTTCAGCCACACATGGCCATACCCTATGAGGCGCAGTTGGACACATCGCCCTCGTCTCTCGAAGGAAGGCCGGCCCGGTAAGACCAGATTGGCGCCACTTCGTACTCATACTGAAGTCCTTACAGGAGTTCCATCATGGCGACACGAATGACCCTCTGCGGATTTTGCCGACGTCTCACCTGCGAGCGAACCGAGGCCAGTCCCGCGAACCGATGGCAGGAAACGGCGCCGTGTGACAACAGCCTTCTCCTGCCGGAGAACATGCTGATCGAAGATACCTACTGTCCTGATTGTGAGCGGTTTTACCAACAACTCCTCACATTCGGCCGTGGGGAGGCATGGAGGGTTCCGGATCCGCCGGCCCCGGAGATGTCACAATCAGTGTGAGCAACAAAGCCGTGACGTACAGGACCCGCCGCATGACCGCCTTGGCACAGAGAAAGGGATCCGCCGTGGAGACATACCGCAACATGGCATGCGCACGCTGCCAGGGGCCAACGGTCCAGGAAGTGTTTGTCGACTGGACCTCAGGAGGAGGGCACCTGTCGTTCCCAGGGCGCCGGTGTCTGCTTTGCGGCGACATCACCGATTCGCTCATCTTGTCCCATCGTACCAACGGCCCTCAACCCTATTTCCGCAATACCGGACGCCCCCGCGGCCGCTCGTTCTCCACGATCCAAGTTAGGACAGGCCAGGCCGGCCACACCAGACAGGAATACTCCTCATGAAACTGGCGACTGTCATCCAGCACGACATAATGACCGAACAGGAACCGAACATGATGCCAGAGTCATCAGTCCAACGACGCATCCTCGTCATCGACCATGATGATGACATGCGCCTGTCTGTCTGCGACCAATTGGCACGGTGGGGATTCGAGGCCGAAGGGGAAGACAACGGCGTCTCAGGACTGGCACGCCTCGCCCAATCAACCCCGGCCGCAGAATTCACAGGCATGCTGCTCGAAATGGATATGCCGGTCCTCGGCGGCATGGCCGTTCTCCAAGAGATGAAAGACCGCCATCCGACCATCCCGGTCATTGTCATGGCCCGAACACTCCATATCGACAAACTCCGGAATGCGGTCAGGATGTGGGCGCAAGAATACATCGTGAAGCCCTTTGACCCGGAGCTTTTGAAGTTGAAATGTGCGGCGGTGTTTTCTGAGCACCGGCATCGAATTTGAGAAGGATTACACAGCCTGTCCAGCACAGTCAGATCAGTGGGAGACCGAAGACTGCCGGGGAGTCGCGTGGCATCGACTCATAGCGGTGCCTCCTGAACGGGATTCGTCGGCAGAAATCGATCCCCCACTGATCTGGCTCTGGAGATAGTCGCCAGGAAACAGCCATGAATGACGCCTCAATCCCATGCCCCCGATGCCGCGGATTGAGTGTAGCCACACGGTTTGGCACCGGTTACTGGTGGGCCTTCGATGGCTGGCTGTGCCTGAACTGCGGCGATGTGATTGACCCGGTCATTCTCACGAATCGGAGAAACCGTGCGAATGGATCGGCCTTATCTCTGGCAGGTAAGGGCATGCGCAGCCCTGGCGGAGCCGTCGCTACCGCCCGATACCAGCGCCTGTCGTGAGCCGCCGCATGGAACAGACGTCAGCCCGTGCTCACACGATTCTGGTGATCGACGATGAACCTGATATCCGAAGGCTTCTCCAGCTTGCACTTGAAGATGCCGGATACCTCGTTCGCACCGCCCACGAAGGAGGTCAGGGACTGGCTATCGCCAAACAAGGAGACTGCACCCTCGCCATCGTGGACCTGTTCATGCCTGGCAAAGAAGGGCTGGAAACGATCCTGGCCTTACGGTGCGCCATCCCGTCGATGAAACTAATCGCTATCAGCGGGGGGAGCGGCGATACCGACATGTTGACTGTGGCCAAATCGTTTGGCGCCGATCTGACCATCCATAAACCGTTCGACCTCGACAAGCTCCTCCGCTCCGTCGCGACACTCCTGGAAACGCACTGAACTCTATTGACCGCACGCAACGCTCACAGCTCACCCGGCAAAGAAAGGAACATCATGTTCGCAGACATCCTGAGTCGTTTTCTCACTCCTCTCGCAGCCCGATCTATGGGAATGCTCATGGGGATAGGACTTCTGGCAGCTTGTGCCACCGCATCACCCGGCACCATTTCATCGCGCACCCATTACATCCAGATTCAAGACTCCGTCAGCCCACAGCGCTTGGATGTCCATATCGGCGACGAAGTACGCTGGCAGAACCTGCGCAACGAGCCGGTCAAAGTCAGCCTGCTCAACCAGCTCTCCGGATCAGGCGTCACCTGCCAGACCGGCTTCTCGCGTTGGGGGAGCTTAGATGATACGGCCACAATTCCACCCAATGCCTACGTGAGCCTTTGCTTCGCCCGTGCCGGATCCATCCACTATAACGTCTGGCTCAAGCTTGAAGACCCGATGAGAAGTATGACCCCAACCGCAAAAGTCGTGGTCTTCTGACAATCAGCAGAGCAACAACACTGACCACCTCCCCCTCTCATTGGAATCACGCACATGAGATGCCGCCCTTTCCATTTCGTCGTCTGCCTCAGCGCCATGATCTGTGGAGCCGCGATAGCCCCTCTCTTCGGGTTCGCGCTGGAGCCTTCCCCGCAAGCCTACACGCTCGATTCGATTCTCGATCTGGCGTTGGCCAAAAACCCGGCGGTGTCCTCGGCAGAAGGGCTCATCGATCAGCATCGCGGCCAACAGACCGCTGCCGGCGCCTATCCAAATCCCACTGTCACCGGCTACATGGGCTATGGTGAAGTGCGGGACACCGGTCGCGCCGACATCCGCGAATCGCTCTCCCGTGAGTCGCTCACTGAATACAACCTGACTGTCGGACAGCCGTTGGAATGGCCGGCCATGCGCAAGGCCCGGCAGAAAGTGGCGGACGCAGACCTGGCGACCGTCAATGCCGGCCTGTCCGAGACACGATTGAATCTGAGCACGCAGGTCAAAGTCGCGTTTTACGATCTGCTTCTGGCGCAACAGGATGCCACGCTCGCCCGGCAGAATCTGGACATCGTCGAAAGCGTCGCACGGATCGTCAAAGCGCGGGTGAAGTCCGGTGAGGCGCCGCAATTTGAATCGATCAAAGCCGAAGTCGAAGTATTGAAAGCCAGACAGCAACTCACCCGGGCGGAGAACGCCGTCCGAATCAACCGGGCAGTGGTAGACACCCTGACCGGCGGCGCGCTCGGATCATCTTACGTCATCCAGGGCAACTTCGCGGGCCTGTCGAAGGAGGTGCAGCTCGACGGGTTGGTCGTCCGCATGGGCACCCAGCATCCGGCCATTCAGCGGCTGCTGAAATCGGTCGAACATTCTGACTGGAAAATCGAATTCGAGCGGCAATCACGGATCCCCAGCGTGACGGTGAACGGCAGCTACTGGCGCGAAATCGGCCGGGAGGCCGTGCAGGGAGGACTCTCCATTCCGATGCCGCTCTGGTACCGCCGGCAGGGTGAAATCGCCGCATCCCTGGGATCCAAACGGCATCACGAAGCCGAACTGCTGCGAACACGCAACGAACTGGCGAAAGCGCTGTTCCAGCATTATCAAGATGCCAGAACGACGGCCGAACTGATCGACGTGTTCGACAAAGGCCTCTTGAAACAAGCGCAGGAAGCCTTGCGGCTCGCGCAGTTCAGTTTCCAACAAGGGGCATCGAGTCTCCTCGACGTGTTCGATGCCCAGCGGGTGCAGCGCCAGATCCAGATGGACTACGCCCAAGCGCGCTACGAATTGTCGGTTTCTCTGGCGCGCCTTGAACGAGCCGTGGGAGGCGCCCTATGACCTCACAGACACCCCCGCCACAGCCGATGATGCATGTGGGAGAACCGCCCGTGATGAGCCAGACTAATCGAACCAAACTTCCTCTCGTCCTAGGCCTGATGGCCGGCTTGCTCCTGGCCCATTCAGGATGCAACCAAGCACCCGGCGATGCCGCCGTCGCCAATCCGCCCCAGGCGGCCTCGACTCCCGGCATCGTTCCCCTGACAGCGGAAGAATCCGTACGCATCGGGCTGGTGGTCCAACCGATCACCCGAAGCGAATTTCGCACCTATCGGGACTTTCCCGCCATTCTGCAGCCAAACGAGCGCGCCATGGCCGACATTACGACTCTGGTTCGAGGCCGTGTCGTCGATGTCTACGCGGACCTGGGGCAACAGGTCGAAGCCAACGCCCTCCTGGCCATCTTGTACAGCAGCGAACTGGGCCTGGCGCAATCCGCCTATCTGAAGTCGCGGGCCAAACTTCATGTCGCGGAACAAGCCTATGCGCGAGCTACATTCCTCTTACAGGAGCAGGTGATCGGCGAGGCAGAAGCCCAGCGCCGACAGGCAGAGCTGCTCAGCATGCAGGCGGAAGCCCACGAAGCACGCGATCACCTGAAGCTGCTCGGCATGAGCGACGGGGAATTTCGACGTCTCGACAAAAGCCGGGACATTCGCTCCCACGTGCCGATCGTCGCACCGTTTGCCGGGCGTATTATCGGGCGCAACTTAACCCGTGGTGAAGTCGTCGAAACCACCGAGAAACTCTTCGTGGTCGCCGACCTCTCCGAAGTCTGGGTCCGGGCCAACATTCCCGAAAAAGACATTCCGTTCGTCCACACCGTTCATGCCTCGGGCGGGAGGCAGGCGGAAGTGCGCATTAACGCCTATCCACGAGAAATCTTCAAAGGCACGATCACCTATGTAGGCGACGTCCTGGATCCCGCCACCCGCACGATGCAGCTCCGGCTCGAGCTCCCTAATCCGGAAGGACGCCTGAAGCCTGAAATGTTCGCGACGATTCGGCTCTTTTCAGAATCGCAGCCGGACCGCTTGACCGTGCCGGAATCTGCGCTCCAACGAGACCTCAACCGGACGTTTGTCTTTGTGCAGCGGAGCGCCATCGAATACGAAGTCCGCGAGGTCCAGATCGGTGAATCCAACGGCACCCTCACCACTATTCTCGGAGGCCTGACAGAAGGAGAGCCGGTTGTGACGCACGGCGCCTTCATCTTGAAATCCGAGCTTATGAAGAAACAAGTCTGATGGTTTCACGTCTCCTCGACATCTCACTCCGTCAACGCATGCTCGTCGTGATCGTCGCCCTCATGCTCGGAACCTGGGGCATTTACGCATTCAGGACCATTCCGATCGACGCCTTCCCGGACGTCACCAGCGTGCTGGTGCAGGTGGTCACCAAGTCGCCCGGATTGTCTCCGACGGAAGTCGAACGGCTGGTCACGCACCCGGTCGAGTTGCAGCTCACCGGAGTGCCGGCCCTGACGGAGATGCGCTCGCTGACCAAAGTCGGCCTGTCCCTTATTACCATCGTGTTCGACGATTCGATGGACATCAACCTCGCGCGCCAACTGGTGCTCGAACGGCTCATTGAAGTCAAAGAACTGCTTCCTCCCGGCACCGAGCCCATGCTCGTCCCCAACAGCACCGGGCTGGGCGAGGTGTTCCAGTATTACCTGGACAGCCCCCACACGGCTTCCCAGACCGAGGCGGCCCAGCATCAGAGTTTGATCGATCAGCGCACGATTCAGGATTGGATCATCCGCCCGCTGCTGAAAAGCACGCCGGAGGTGATCGATATCAATTCCATGGGCGGCTACGTCAAGCAATACCAGGTGCTGGTCGAGCCGGCCATGTTGCGGAAATACAATCTCACGCTGCACGACGTGTTTGACGCCGTCGCCCGTAACAATGCCAACGCCAGCGGCGACATTCTGGAAAAGCATGCCGAGAAATACATCGTCCGGGGCATCGGCCTCATCCGGACGCTGGAGGACATCGAGCGCATCGTCGTCAAGGAAGTCGGAGGCACGCCGGTGTTCGTGAGCGATGTGGCACAGGTGCTGATCGACCATGCGGTCCGGCACGGCGCCACCGTGCTGAACGGCGATCGCGAAGTGGTGACCGGGATCGTCCTGATGCTGCGCGGCGGCAATGCCCGCGATGTCGTCGAGGGCATCAAGGCCCGCATTGCCGACATCCATGCCCAGCATCTGCTGCCGGAGGGGCTGCGCATTGTGCCGTTTTATGACCGGATCGAATTGATCACGGCCGCATTGAGCACCGTCTACAAATCCCTGGCCGAGGGAGTCGCACTGGTCGCAGTCGTGCTGTTCCTCTTTCTGGGAAATATCCGCAGCGCGCTGATCGTGGTCGGCACACTGGCTCTGGCACCGCTGGCCACGTTCATCGTGATGGGCCAGGTCGGCTTGACCGCGAATCTCATGTCGCTGGGCGGGCTGGCCATCGCGATCGGCATGATTGTGGACGGTTCCGTCGTGGTGGTTGAAAACGTCTACCGGCATCTCTCCAGCCATTCAACCGTCGCGATGCCAAAGCTGGAGGTGATTACCACCGCCGTGAAGGAAGTCGGCCAGCCGGTGGTGTTCGGTATTCTGATCATCATCCTGGTGTTTCTGCCCGTCCTCTCTCTGCAGGGGATGGAAGGCAAGATGTTCAAACCGCTGGCCTACACCATTATGATCGCGCTGCTGATTTCGCTGATCCTCTCGCTCACGCTGTCGCCGGTCCTCTGCTCCCTCATGCTGAAACGCGGCAGCGAGGAGGATCCCTGGATCGTCCGTTGGACCAAGCGGCTCTATGCGCCGTCGCTGCGCTGGGCGCTTGAACATCGGACCCTGGTGCTCGGAGTGGCGGTCACCTCGCTCCTGGGCAGCCTGGCGCTGTTTCCCTTCCTCGGAAGCGAGTTTATCCCGATCCTCAACGAAGGCAGCGTCGCCCCGCAAACCATCCGGCTGCCGAGCGTGTCGCTCCCCGCATCCATCGAGATTGAAAAGCGCATGCAGCAAGCCATGATGGAATTCCCCGAAGTAGAGATGGTGGTCTCGAAGATCGGACGAACGGAGCTGGGCAACGATCCGCAGGAACCGAACGAAAGCGACCCCGTCGTCCGCCTTCGCCCGCTGGAAGAGTGGACGACCGCACGGACGATGCCGGAACTGATGCAGAAATTCCGCGAGCGGTTAACGAGGATACCGGGGGCGACGTTTCTGCTCAGCCAGCCCATCCAACAGCGAGTCGATGAGCTGATTTCCGGCGTCCGGACCGAAGCGACTGTCAAACTGTTCGGCGACGATCTGGAGGTCCTGCGCGCCAAGGCCGAGGAAATCGCCGGCATCCTCGGCGCGGTGCACGGCGTGCGGGATATCAAGGTGGAACAACTCTTCGGACAGCCCTATCTGACTATCGATATCGATCGCGGCAAGATCGCCCGTCATGGCATCAACGTCGCCGATGTGCGGGAAGTCATCACGACGGCCATCGGCGGAAGCGCCGCCACTCGCGTCTACGAGGGACAGCAGCGGTTCGACCTGTTTCTGCGGTACCCGGAACAATACCGGGACAGCGCGGAGGCGATCAGCAATATCATGCTCAGCGACGGAGCCGGCGCGCTGATCCCTCTTGCCGATCTCGGAACCGTGCGGCTGGAGGAAGGGCCCGGTCGGATCAGCCGTGAGCGCCTTCAACGCTATGTCTCCATCGGCTTCAACACGCTGGGACGCGACATCGGCAGTCTGGTGGACGAAGCCCAGCACAAAATTTCCACCCAGGTCTCGCTCCCCGCCGGGTACACCGTCGCGTGGGGAGGCTCCTTTGAGAATATGGAGCGGGCGATGGCCAAACTGCGCCTCATCGTCCCCATCACCATCGGGCTGATTTTCCTGCTGCTCTACTCCACCTTCGATTCGTTGCGCCAGGCCACGCTCATCATCCTGAACCTCCCCTTCGCCCTGATCGGCGGCGTGGTCGCGCTCTGGCTGACCGGAGAATATCTCAGCGTCCCGGCGTCGGTCGGCTTCATCAATCTGTTCGGCGTCGCGGTCCTGAACGGCATCGTGCTGGTCTCGTGCATGAACAAGCTCCGCGAAGACGGTCATAGCCTGGACGACGCGGTCTTTACGGGGAGTCTCCTTCGGTTGCGGCCGGTGCTGATGACCGCCCTCGTTGCATTGCTCGGGTTAGTCCCCCTCGCCTTTGCTCACGGGATCGGCTCGGAGGTGCAGCGGCCGCTGGCGATCGTCGTCATCGGCGGACTGGTCAGTTCCACATTGCTGACGTTGATCGTTCTTCCGATTCTCTACCGATGGATCGAGGGCCTGGCCGAGCAAACCACGGGGCCAGCGGACGGACAGCCCACAGACGGACCCGCTCATGGAACGCACTAGCCCCAGGCTCCGTCCTATCGTCGAAACTTTCAGACACGGTGCGTATGGCCATGGCGGCGTAACGGGGACCATGCCAACCGGTCAACCATGAACCCACTCCAGACGATCAAGCAGGAATGGTCTCTTTTCGTGGGCGGCGGCACGTCGGCGGCATTTCTGGTCTTCGGACAGAGATGGCTGGAAGACCTGTCGCACCAAGGCTGGTTTGCGCTCATGTTCGCATGGCTGTTCACGGTCATCATGCTGTCGGCCTTTGCCGTCGTCCGGCATGCTGAGAGCCTGGCGACAAAACTGGGGGAACCGGGCGGGACACTCGTGCTGACGCTGGCCGTGACGGGGATTGAGGTCATGATGATCAGCGCCGTCATGCTGACCGGCAAAGGGAACGCCTCGCTCGCGCGGGATGCGATGTTTGCCGTCGTGATGATCGCGCTCAACGGCATGGTCGGTTTTTCATTGCTGCTGGGAGGCCTGCGGTATCACGAACAGACCTACAATCTGCAAGGAGCGAACGCATTCCTGGCGGTGATTATTCCCCTGGCCGTGCTTGGCCTGGTGTTGCCGAATTTCACGGTGTCTTCGCCGGGCCCGACCTTTTCGCCCCGCCAATCGGCGTTTCTGATCATCATGTCCATCGGGCTCTACGGGGTCTTTCTCGCCATGCAGATCTCCCGGCATCGCAACTATTTCGTGGCGCCGGTTTCCACCGAACCGATGGAAGCCCCCTACTGGAAATGCTCGTCCGGCGACCAGGATCGCTCGGTGGCGCACCTGGTGCTGTTGCTGGTGGCGCATCTGCTGCCCGTCATCATCCTTGCCGGTCAAATCGCACGCCCGATCACCCACGCCATCCACGAATTGCACGCCCCTCCGGCCCTGGGCGGAGTGCTCGTGTCGGTGCTGGTGCTGTCTCCTGAATCGATGAGCGCGGTGCGCGCCGCGATGGGCAATCAACTTCAGCGTTCCGTGAATCTGTTGCTGGGATCGGTGCTGGCCAGCATCAGCCTGACGATTCCCGCCGTACTGACCATCGGATTTGTGATGGACCAGACCGTCATCCTCGGACTCGATGCCGTCGGCATGACGTTACTGTTGTTGACGCTGGGGCTCAGTCTCTTGACCTTTGCCAGCGCCCGCACAAACGTCTTGCTGGGTGCGGTGCACCTGCTGCTGTTTCTTGCCTATGTCATGCTGATCTTTGAACGGTAACATCACTCTCAGCCGCAACCATCCGGCCTGCCTCTGACAAAGTCCAGCAACCATGCCAGCCATATTCAATTAAGCAAGGAGACGGTACCGATGGAATGGATCTATCTGATCGTAGCAGGATTGCTCGAAACAGCTTGGGCGATCGGCTTGAAATATACCGAAGGGTTCTCCCGACCATGGCCCAGCAGTTGGACCATCGCAGCCATGATCGCCAGCTTGTATTATCTCTCACAGGCGCTGAAGGCAATTCCGGTCGGTACCGGCTACGCTGTATGGACCGGGATCGGAGCGGTAGGAACCGCGCTTCTCGGCATTGTCATGTTCGGAGAATCCGTCGCACCCCTCAGGCTCGCGTCGCTCTCACTGATCGTCCTGGGCATGATCGGGCTCAAGTTGAGCACGTAATCGGTCTCCACAGCGCAGGCCTTACTTGCTCTACGCTTATCAAGCGCCGCACACGCGGGACCGCCGGAGGCCTCAACACGCCCTCTAGGGCATTCTTGTTTCCAGCCTCGGGATTCACCTAGGTCACTATCGCACTCCGGACTGTTAGCCTGAAGTGAATATCGCACGATTTGGATGCCTGCTGCGTCTCGAACTGTAACGTGTTCCGCATTGCGATGGGATTGAAACCGTCTCACAGGCGGAGCCGCCCCGGTATTCGTCGAGTCATCGTTTCTGTGAAGTGTGACCGGAGTGAAGGACTTCACCGTCACCCCTTCACAGGACTACAGGAATCGAACCTCGTTGGGATTCAGCGCCGACGAGCGCTTCTTTTCGATATCTCTAGGAGATCGCGGCCTTTGCACGACTCGTGATCTCTTCACTGCTTAGGAAACCGGAGCGGCACAGGCATTGCTTTGTACCAAGATGCGACCGAGCACCCCCGCAGCTTCTGCCGCTCGTTGACAGGTGAATCTCGAGGAGGAGCATCATGTCGGACTTTCATCAAAACGGCGTT
>JBEBHO010000188.1:0-9474 GCA_040081095.1 Nitrospira sp. | reverse complement strand
ACAGAACAGGCCATCATGCAATTGGGCCAACGGTTTCAAGACATCGCCGCAAGAGCCAAGCAGCAGGCCGCCGAGTCAGCTGCACTCTTCACCAATGGCGATGTGAATGAAGGACATCTGGTCGCACAGATGTCGGAGATGTTCACCTTATTCGTGAACGACGTGATGCAGTCGGCCACCATCGCCATGAGTGTCTCCACAACTATGGACAAGATGGATAACAGCACCAAGTCGATCAGCGGCATGTTGGGAGAAATCACCTTTATCGCCGATCAAACCCGCTTGCTGGCGCTGAATGCGGCTATCGAAGCGGCCCGAGCGGGAGAACATGGCCGGGGATTCGCCGTCGTCGCCGATGAGGTGACCAAACTCGCCAACCGCTCAAGCCAGGCCGCCATCAGTATCAGAAAACTGGTCGCTGATGTGCAGGCGCAGAGTGCGCAAGCCATGATCGAAATCCAGGCGCTGGCCTCCGTTGATCTCACCAAGACATTGGAGTCCAAGCAGAAGCTTGATGGCATGACCAAATCCCTCACGGACAAGAACGAGGCCTTGCGGTCGAATGTCGGAGACACGCAGGCCAACGCGGAGCGTATCGGACAGGACATCACGTCCATCATCATGTCCCTCCAATTTCAGGACAGTGTCCGCCAGCAAATCGAGCATGTGATGGAGCCATTGGAAATTCTGCAGCAGGATCTCACCGCCGTCCAAGCCGGGAATAAGCCTGCCTCATTCGACGGAACCGATCGTTTTGTCCAGGAGCTGCAAAACCGATACACCATGAAAGATGAACGCCTGATCCATTCGAGCGCCGGCAAATGCGGCCATACCGCAGCGGCCGAAGCGCCGACGGAAGACATCGTGCTGTTTTAGCGCAGAGCGTTCCGGCAAGGGATAAGCAGAGTGTGAACCACGAGAATCGGAGGATGGGATGGGAAAGACCGTATTAGTAGTCGATGACTCTTCGACCATGCGCCAGATGGTGGCCTACACCTTAAAAAACGCCGGCTACGAGGTCGTGGAGGCGGGGAACGGCAAAGAAGCCGTCAGTAAGCTGAACGGCGGGGCGAAACCGGCGCTGGTCGTCACGGATCTCAACATGCCGGAAATGGACGGCATTACCTTGATCACGGAAATTCGCAAAATGGCCGCCTTCAAGTTCACCCCGATCCTCATGCTCACGACCGAATCGGCGGACGACAAAAAAAAGGCGGGACAAGCGGCCGGCGCGACGGGTTGGATCGTGAAACCGTTCAATCCCGAGCAAATGCTGAAAGTCATTCAGAAAGTATTACCCGCATAGAAGCCATCAGCTGTCAGCCGTCGGCTCCGGATGATCCAAGCCGGTGGCGACTGAAGACTGAAGGCTGAAAGTAATTTATGAGCACCGATCTTTCGCAATTTCAAGAATCCTTCTTCGAGGAGTCGGCCGAGCATCTCTCGACGATTGAAGACGGCCTGCTCCAGCTTGAGCAGCACCCGGAAGATCTCGACCTGCTGAACCGCATCTTTCGCGCGGCTCATTCCATCAAAGGGAACAGCGGCATGTTCGGGTTCACCGCTGTCGGGCAATTCACCCATAAGATGGAAACGCTGCTCGATCAGCTGCGGAACGGGCATCTCTCCGTCACACCGGCGATTGCCGATATCTTGCTCCGTTCCACCGACTGTCTGAAAGTGTTGATCGACGCCGCGCACGGAGAAGCCGCTCCCGACGCCGCGACGATTGCTCAACTTGAAGGCGAACTGGCCGCCGCCACCGGAGAATCGCCGAAGGCATCAAAGCATGGATCTCCCGGCGCCACCACCGGCCCAAGTCCTTCATCGGGCCCCGCGCAACAGCAATATCGCATTACATGGACTCCGCCAGGCTGGCTCTTTCAACGGGGGCTTGATCCCTTGAGAATCATCGGCGAACTGGAGGAACTCGGCACGATCAAATCCCGTTCGCTCGACATGAGCCGCTTGCCGGCTTTCTCCGCGCTCGATCCGGAAGTCTGCTATTTCTCGTGGGCCGGCGAATTACGCACCGTCAAGCAGCCATCCGTCATTGAAGCCGTCTTTGATTTCGTCCGCGAGGACAGCATCCTCACCATTGAGAAGGTCGAGGCGAAGGGTGAGGTTGAGGAACCGTCCCAACGGTCCGTCTCAACCGTACCCTCAGCCTCACCCTCTGAGCCCGGAGAGCCCAAGCCGCTGGGAGAGATTCTCGTTGAAACCGGTGTGGTGTCCCGTGAGACCTTGGACAAGGCCCTGGCTCAACAGAAGCGTGTCGGAGAAATCCTGATCGAGCAACATGCCGCCACCCCGCAGCAGATTTCCCAGGCTCTTCAGAAGCAGCAAGAGAGCGTGGCGACAAAAAAACCCGCCGACGCAGCCTCGATCCGAGTGGATACCGCTAAGATCGACAAGTTGATCAACCTGGTCGGAGAACTGGTCATCACCCAATCGATGTTGAGTTCGCTCGGCACCCGTTTCGACATGAGCCATCTGCCAGTCCTGGTCGAGCGCGTCGCCCAGTTGGAACGGAACACCCGGGAAATCCAAGAGCGGGTCATGGGCATCCGCATGTTGCCTATCGGCAGTACCTTCAGCCGATTTCCCAGACTGGTGCGCGATCTGTCAGGGAAAGCCGGGAAGAAGATCCAGCTCCTCCTCTCGGGCGAAGAGACCGAACTCGATAAAACCGTCATCGAATCGATCGGCGATCCGCTCACACACCTGGTTCGCAACTCCGCCGACCATGGCCTGGAACCGCCGGAAGAACGCCTCGCCGCCGGCAAGCCGGAACTGGGCACGATCCGCATGAACGCCTTTCATGAAGGGGGCAGCATCTGCATCACAGTCGAGGACGACGGACGCGGGCTCAACCGGGACAAGATTCTGGCCAAGGCCATCAAGCAAGGCCTGATCGCAGACGGGGAGAAACTGTCCGACGACCAGATCAACGGGTTGATCTTCCGACCGGGCTTTTCCACCGCAGACACAATCACCGACGTCTCAGGCCGCGGCGTCGGCATGGATGTGGTGAAAAAGAACATCGAAGCGCTCGGCGGAACCGTGAGTATCAAGACGGCGCTGGGCAAAGGCACGACGTTTACCCTGAAGCTCCCGCTGACCCTGGCGATCATCGAAGGAATGACCGTGCGGGTCGGACGGGAAAGCTACATTATCCCGCTCGTCTCGATTCTGGAATCGATTCAACCGACGGCCTCGTCCGTCAAGACCATCACCGGAAAAGGGGAGGTAGTGGAAGTGCGCGGGTCGTACCGTCCGATCGTGCGCCTCTCCGAGGCCTTTTCCATCCAGGCCGATTGCCAGGATCCGACCAAGGCGATCCTGGTCATGCTGGAAACCGAGCAGGAGCGCGTGGCGGTCATGGTGGATGAACTGCTGGGACAGCAGCAGGTGGTCATCAAGAGTCTGGAAAAGAACTTCCGGAAGGTTGACGGCATTGCCGGCGCGACGATTCTCGGCGATGGAACGGTCAGCTTCATTCTCGATGTGCGGGGCTTAATCGAACTCAGCCGTCACGGGCTTTCCGTCGCGGCCTAACAGACGAGTGAAGGAGGAGAGTATGGCAGCAGGCACGACACAGGCGTCCGCCACCCTCAGCGCTGAAGCGACGGCCGGCCTAGGCCTCTCGACCGACGGCAATCAGTTTCTGAGCTTCACCCTGGGTGAGGAGCATTACGGCGTCGATATCCTGCGCGTCCAGGAGATCAAAGGCTACACCGCCGTGACCCGAATCCCTAATACGCCCGGCTTCATTAAGGGTGTGCTGAACCTGCGCGGCACCATCGTCCCCATCGTCAATCTCCGCACCAAGTTCGGGATGCCGGAAGTCGAGCCGACCATGTTCACCGTGATCGTGGTCGTCGTCGTGCGCGACCGGATCATGGGGGTCATCGTCGATGCCGTGTCCGACGTCCTCGATATCGCGGCCAAAGACATTCAGCCTCCGCCGCAATTCGGGACGAACGTCGATGTCAGCTTTCTCAGCGGCATCGGTAAATGCGGCGACAAGCTGGTGTCGTTGCTCAACATCGATCAGGTCCTCACAGACGACGAGACAGAGGCCATACAGGCACTCGACAAGGCAGCCTAACGCATTCGCGCGACATCGTTCGCAACCACCATCGAAAGGGCGTCATTATGTTCAGTTGGTTCAACAATATGAAAGTGGGCAGTAAGTTAATGTTGGGGTTCGCCGCCATGGGGTTAATCATGGCTTTTGTCGGCTACATGGGCGTCACCAATATGGGGACGATCACCCAGTCCACCGACAATATCTACAACGTGCAGCTCAAGCCTCTCATGACTCTCACCAAAGTGCGAGGCCTGGTGTACCAGATGCGCTCCCAAACCATCACGGCGTTGCTGACCGCTAACGCTGCCGACCGCGAAGAATCGCTGGCCAAAGTCAAAGAGCTGAACAAGCTCGTCGACGACAATCGTGAAAGTTTTGCGAAAACGATCAAGGCCGAGCTCGTCCAGAAGGCCTACGACGATTTTGCCAAGGTCTATGACGACTATCGTGCCTATCGGGATAACACCGTGTTCCGTCTGTTGCAGACAGGTGATCATTCAGGTGCCCTGGCCGCCATGAAGGGCGATGGAGCGGCGAAATTCAAAGCCTCCATCGACGCGATTAACAACCTGGTGGACATCAAAGTAAAAATTGCTCAAGGGAAGTATGATGATGCCCAAGCGATCTATGCCAACTCGAAGATGCTGTTAACCGGCTTCATCATCGGCGGCATCGCCCTCGGCCTGTTTCTGGGCTGGTTCATTGCCCGCATGGTCGCCAATCCGCTTCGTCAGGTCGGTGAAGTCGCCATATCTGCCGCAGAGGGCAACCTAACCCGCCGTGTTGCCTGTGATACAAAAGATGAAATCGGCACCATGGCACAAGCCTTCAACGACATGATGGAACGCTTGACTGCGGTTGTGACCACGGTCCGGCACGCCACCGACAGCGTGGGAGCGGCCTCGGAACAGATCACGAAGGGGAATGAAGATCTGGCGCAGCGCACCAGCGAACAAGCCAGCGCCCTGGAGGAGACCTCCGCCTCGATGGAAGAATTGACCTCGACGGTCAAGCAGAACGCCGACAACGCCAAGCAGGCCAACCAGCTGGCCATCGCCGCCCGCGATATTGCGGACAAGGGCGGGGCCATCACCACCCGCGCGGTCGACGCCATGGGCGAAATCAATAAGAGCAGCAAGAAGATCGCCGACATTATCACGGTGATCGACGAGATCGCCTTCCAGACCAATCTCCTGGCCTTGAATGCCGCGGTCGAAGCAGCCCGGGCGGGAGAACATGGCCGGGGCTTCGCGGTTGTCGCCACGGAGGTTCGGAATCTGGCTCAGCGGTCCGCCACGGCCGCCAAGGAAATCAAAGGCCTCATCAATGAATCCATCCAGCGGGTCACCGATGGCAGTGAACTGGTTAATCAGTCCGGCAAGACGCTGGATGAGATCGTCAGTTCTGTGAAGCGGGTCACCGACATCATCGCCGAAATCACGGCGGCCTCACAGGAACAAGCCAGCGGGATCGATCAGGTGAATAAGGCCATCATGCAGATGGATGAAACCACCCAGCAGAACGCCGCCCTCGTCGAAGAAACCACCTCCGCCAGCCAATCCATGAAGGAACAGGCCAAAGACTTAACCAAAGAGATGGGCTTCTTCACCGTCTCCGAGCATAGCGGCACCACGGCACCCCAGCCAAGCGAGACCCGTCGGCCGACCGCGCCGGCGACTACCGGCCTGTTGAAACGCCTCACCAAATCATCCAGCGCTAAACCGGTAGGAACACCGGAGAGCGCCTCAAGTCACGAACCAGTCGGCATCGCCAACGGCAATGGCAAGGATCGTCGTCAGTCGCACGACGACTTCGAAGAGTTCTAGACGAAAGGCCCCCTACAAATGCAGCTTTCAATCACAGGAAAACTCATGGCAAGCTTTTCGTTCGTCGCGACGCTCATGGCGGGAGCAGGATTTGTCACGGAGCAGCGAGTGCAAGAACTGCGTGAATCACTCCGGATCGTGTACGAAGACTACACGGTGGCCGGAACTGATCTGGCTCGTACGACTTCGCAATTGCTCCGATTTCGCAGCAATCAGCTCCGGTTAACAGACGAGCCGAACGAGGCGACCTACAGCCAACTGCGCCAGGAGCAACGGGACCTTTCAAGTGGAATCATGAGCTCCCTAGACGCCTATGCCGCTACCACGCTGCGTGTGTCGCGTGCCGGGCGCAATGAAACCGCCGATCTGCAGTCACTGCGATCCGCCCTCGAGGTCTACTTCCAGGCGGAAGCGTTGACGGCTCAATATGAAGAAGAAGCCCGAACATCCACCCACAGAACCCTCACCGTCATGGCTCGTGAGAGAGCCAAGCGAAACGCCGTTGACAACGCAGGACCGAAACTTCTGGCTGTAACGGCGGCCGCCGGGGAGTTGATCGAAACCGTCCGTGACGTGGCGAAGGACATGAACGAAGGCGGCACATCCAGCGCCGCACAGGCCTTACGCACGTTAGTTATCGGAACCGGCACAGCCATCATGCTTGGCCTTATCATCAGCTATTTGATCACCCGGAGTCTTGCACGAGGTATCCGGCAAGTGAGGGATGCGGCCGCAGTGGCGGCCACAGGAGATCTGACTCGTCACGCCGCAACATCTTCTCAGGATGAAGTGGGGGAAATGGGGCACGCGTTCAACACCATGGTGAAAAGCCTGGCCACCGTCGTGTCGGAAGTCCGCCTTGCCGTTGAGAATGTGAGTTCCGCCTCAGAGCAGATCACCAAGGGGAACGAAGATCTAGCGCAGCGCACCAGCGAGCAGGCCAGCGCCCTGGAGGAAACCTCCGCGTCCATGGAAGAGCTGACCTCGACGGTAAAACAGAATGCCGATAACGCGAAGCAGGCCAACCAACTAGCCATCGCTGCCCGTGATATAGCGGACAAGGGCGGGTCGGTCACAATGTGCGCGGTCGATGCCATGGGCGAGATCAACAAGAGCAGCAAAAAGATCGCCGACATTATCACGGTGATCGACGAGATCGCCTTCCAGACCAATCTTCTAGCCTTGAATGCCGCCGTCGAAGCGGCCCGGGCCGGAGAACATGGACGGGGCTTTGCGGTGGTCGCCGCGGAAGTGCGGAATCTGGCCCAGCGGTCTGCCACGGCGGCAAAAGAGATCAAGGGATTGATCAATGAATCGATCCAGCGCGTCTCCGACGGCAGCGAGCTGGTCAATCAATCCGGCAAGACGCTGGAAGAGATTGTCAGCTCCGTCAAGCGCGTCACGGACATCATCGCCGAGATCACGGCCGCCTCACAGGAACAAGCCAGCGGGATCGATCAGGTCAACAAGGCCATCATGCAGATGGATGAAACCACCCAACAAAACGCCGCGCTCGTCGAAGAAACCACCTCCGCCAGCCAATCCATGAAGGAACAGGCCAAGGAACTGATGTCGCAAGTCGAAGTCTTCAAGACCGGCGGAACTCGTGAAGCGGAGGTCGTGAAGCGTGAAGCGCTCGGATCCGGAGCGAAATCCGCTTCACGAACGACGATTCACGCCGCGCCGAAGCCAGGGCTGAAGGAGCCGGCATTCGCCTCGAAGGCATCAGAGGCCAAAGCCCCCGCCGGTGTCGGAGCGGGCAACGGCAAAGATCGCCGCCAGTCCCACGACGACTTCGAAGAGTTTTAGATTCTAGTCACGGCGCGGGGTGGGCAATTTGTGCCCACCCCGCTCACGCCTCCTCCCGTTCACCCTGACTGAATTCCACCAGAATCAATCTACCCCTCAAGAATCACCACAAACCGGCCGATACACAGACGAGTGCGTGTGCGCTTGTTCACCCTGAACTGAGGGTATTGCATGGACCTCAAATCACTCCTTTGGTATGTCGTGCTGACCAGTATCACCTGCGCCTATTTTGTCGCGTTAGCCGGCGTGCGCTCCGCCAAAGTGCATGATGTTTCGCATCACTCTCGACGGATGATCGTTGCCTGCACCGTGGTCGGGATCTGGCTGATCGCGTACGTCCTCAAACAATCGCTCTTCGGGCGAGAGCAGTTCGGCGGAACCCCTCAGCAGTACTGGACGGTCTATCTCCCTGTGTTTGCCACGCACATGCTGTTCGCCGTGACCACAATCGGGCTGGGAAGCTACAACCTGTACATGGGCTTGCACCGCCTGCGCTATGGCAGTGTCGGCGCCATGGCCGCCGGAATGACCACACATCGGAGACTCGGACATCTCCTCATCTGGACCTTCTCCGGCACCATCGTCACCGCCTATCTGGTCTATATGATGATTTTCGTCTGGTACAAGGGATAACAGGATGGATTACCCGATCAGCAAACAGGAGTACGACCGGATCCGCACGCTTCTCTATGAAGAAAGTGGGATCTCTCTCGGAGAGAATAAGCAATCGCTCGTCGTCTCCCGCCTATCCAAGCGGCTGCGCGACCTGGAGATCGACAGCTTTGCGGCCTACTACGACCACGTGACGCAGGATAACAGCGGCGGCGAATTCACCCGGATGCTGGACCTGCTCTCAACCAACAAAACCGATTTCTTTCGGGAACCCAAACATTTCGACTATCTCAGAGAGCAGATTCTGCCGACGTTGGAGCGTGAGAAACGCATTCGGATCTGGTCCTCGGCCTGTTCAACCGGCGAAGAACCCTACACCATTGCGATCACCCTCCACGAAGCCATTACATCGCCGGCTCAGTGGGACATGGAGATCCTGGCCTCCGACATCTCGACGCGAGTTCTGGCCCATGCCGCCGCAGGGCTCTATGGCGAGGAACGCATCACGACCGTGTCGCCGGACATCGCACGGAGACACTTCTTGAAAGGCCGTGGCAAGAGCGCCGGTCTGGTCAAAGTGAAGCCGCATCTCTCCAAACTCATCAAGTTCCGCCGGCTCAATTTGATGAGCGACACGTTCCCCATCAAATCGCCATTGGATCTGATTTTTTGCCGCAATGTCATGATCTATTTCGACCGCCCGACTCAGGAACGGCTCATCGCCAAATTCCACCGCTACTTGAAGCCGGGCGGACACCTGTTCATCGGGCATTCAGAGAGCCTCCAGTGGATCAAGCACGACTTTTCAACCGTCGCTCCGACGATTTATCGGAAGGGGACCTAGCCGGAATGCCTGCGCTGGACACAGAGCATTTCAGCCATATCCGTCGCATGACGGATCGGCGCTTTCCGCATGAAATCGCCTCGATCCTTCCAGGCGAATTTTTCGTGAGCAGCGAACCCATGGTCGTCTACACCGTATTGGGATCATGCATCTCGGCCTGCATCCGCGATCCCATCTCCGGAGTGGGAGGTATGAATCACTTCATGTTGCCCAAACCCAACGAGCATCAGTCCAGTGATGCCTGGGGCGGGGAGTCGACCCGGTATGGCTCGTTTGCGATGGAGCAATTG
>JBEBHO010000085.1:0-2505 GCA_040081095.1 Nitrospira sp. | reverse complement strand
GCGGTTGGTCGTTCGTGCTCGCCGGCACACGTGCAGAAGACTGCGTTTCCAGTTGCGCCAGGGGGAGCGATGCCTCCGGTCGAGGGCTGCGCAAAGCAGGACTATGCGGTTCTACTCGTGATCGGCGTGGGCGTGGAAGACTGAACGCCGGTGACGACGGACGAGACTAAGAAAAATGTGCCAGACCCCATTTTCCGGCGCGAGGCCGTCGGTTCCGTCCTCGCCCCCAGCACTTACCCCTCGCATACTTGCAGACAAGACCGACATCAAAAAGCAGAAGATTCCTACTTGCGCACCTACCCTTCCAAGATTTGACTGAATAGCAGTCCTCGGATAAGTTTGAAAGGGTCCCTTATAACTGGAATCATTGACCATGAACACACTGCTACAGTCACACCCATTTGTAATCGCTGCCATTCTGTTAATGCCCGTACAAATTATAGGGACTGAGCCTACACATGCTACCGAAAAGGCAACGTGCTCGGAGCAGTCTGGCTCATGCAAAGAGCCAGATCCAATTGACCAAACCGAGGGCACATACAAAATGGGAAAGCCTGACTTCTCGCCCAATCAGAAACCCAATGCATTTTGGGCCAGCAAACCTACAGGAAAGTTCACAAAGGAAGAAATCTTCCACGTTTGCGCACAGACTGCCATGCTTGGGTACACCGCCCTTGACGCAAGACTAAAAGGCGAACCTAAATCAAAACTCGTTGATCGACTGTCGACTATCATGACTAGCACCTTTGAGAGCAAGAACCAATCCCTAAGAGAGCGTGAGCCCGTCCTCTATGGGAGGGCCAGAAAGCTATTTATCGAGATTGGAGGGAAATTGTACGACACTGCATACAATGGAGGAGAGCATAGTCTCGCCAATCTTATACAACGTGATGGCTTTGAGCAGTTCTATCCAAAGCTAATTAGCGGATGTTATAGAAACCTCGCTAGCTGGTAGTTCCTGAACAAGGGGACAAGCTGAGCTACTTTTCTGCGGATCCCTCGGCCTCCCCCGCTGCCGCATCGTCGATTCCAAGCCCGCCACGCCGCCCACACCTTGCTGCTGGAGACCTCGCCTATCACGTCTTGAACCGTCGAGTCGAAGTAACGGATGTGGGCCAGGTCCTGCCATCCTCCAGCCGTTGACCCGCCATCCGGCCAGTTTCTCAACGCATTCAACTAGACTTTTCTAGATGGCCATAGACCCGTTCCTTCCGAGAAAGTAGAATGCGTCATTTCTGGGTATCGCGCATCACATCAGCACTGCACACTGACGGAACGAGACGTTCGTGACAGAATCTTATACCCCAGGTCACTCCCATAACGCGTCCGCATTTATGGCCCAGCGTACGCTGGACTCCCATGGGGGGTTCTTTATTCCGCATCTGAAACCTGGATTGCGCGTCCTCGACTGTGGCTGCGGTCCGGGCTCCATTACCCTCGGCATCGCTTCAAGTTGCTCGCCGGGTATGGTGACCGGAGTCGATGCTGCCACGACTCAGATTGAACAGGCGATTGAAGCAGCGACGCGTCATGCCGTTGGGAATGTGCGCTTCAAGGTCGCCAGTTGCTATCACCTGCCCTTTGCCGACTCTACATTTGACCGGGTGTTCAGCCATGCACTGTTGGAACACCTCGCCGACCCGATCGACGCATTGCGCGAGTTCTTCCGTGTGCTTACGCCAGGAGGGGTCGTCGGTGTGTGCAGTCCTGATTGGGGAGGATTTCTCGTTTCCCCCGAATCGCCGGAACTATCCGACGCGCTCCATGCTTATACCGATCTACAAACGAGCAATGGGGGGGATGTGACGGTCGGTAGACGCTTGGGGACATATCTCGCCACGGCAGGTTTTGTGTCGATCCAGATGTCCGCGCGGTACGAATGCTACGCTTCGCCCCAATTCATCGGTGACTATCTCGCCCTTCAGCTCGAACGAGAAGGAGCGGCAGATCACTCGCAGGCGATTCGAGACTGGGCCGGTAAACCTGGTGCGCTGTTCGCCCAAGCATGGGTCTCTGCTGTGGGCACCAAGCAGGGATAATGATGAATCGAAAGAAGGAGTAAGCGGGGATATCCAGATTTTCTTCTGAGTTGCGGAACGGTGATTGGTTACGTTCCCCCGCGCGAGCCCGTATGTCTCGCGCCTCAACGGGAACCTCGCTAGCTTTTCCGATGAAGGGGGTACCCCTGGGCTAGGCCGCGAACCGATCCTGCTGATCCCAGGCGAGATGCTCGAATTCGGCCTGATCCAGCTTGAGGTGCGCCAGGACCTTCTCGCCGATGGCACCCCACTCTGGAGAATCCTTGCCTTTCCGGAGGCGATGACAGATACAGTCCACCATCGCCAGGACCGCAATCACGGTCCGGATATTCTCTTCGAACGGAGTGAGCTTCCGCCTCGCCCCGCCGAACAACTCGCGAGTCCGGTGATGATTGAGAATGATCGTGCCGATTTCTTCCGGCAGATGCCAATGCCGGCTCATGAGCGCCCCCACGACCGCATGATC
>JBEBHO010000344.1:0-33450 GCA_040081095.1 Nitrospira sp. | reverse complement strand
TTCAAGGCATCGGCCACTAACTGCGGGTTAACCGCATGGCCCCACTCAACCTTGATCTCCGTCACCTGAACGCCAAAGGCCTTGCAGATCTTTCCCCACCGCTCACCAAACTTCCCGCCATTGATACACAGTGCTTTATCACCGGGAGACAAGAAGTTAGAGATCGACCCTTCCATCCCTCCAGTGCCGGAGGAGGCTAACATGAGGACATCATTCCGAGTCTGGAACAACCACTTGAGCCCCTCACGAACTTCCGCGAAGATCGGATCGAACTCAGGTGCCCGATGATGCATCATCGGGCGGGCCATCGCCAGCAACACTTCTGGGGGCACAGGCGTAGGTCCCGGAGCCAACAAATACCGCTTCAGCATTGACCGATCCTCCTTCGATATCACCCGGTGGGGATGCGACTAGAAAAGAGGCGGTACGCTACCACTAGCGCCACAAGACTGTCAAGAATTGGAACGCCACAAGGGCTGAAAATCGCAGAGGGTTTCCCTCTCATGTTTCATATAACTTCGCTGACCTCAATCACGTTCACCATCCACTGTATTTGTCACTGTACTTGCCGGCATTTCCCCAAAAGAGGGAGGACCTAACCTCTTCAATTTCTTGACAACACATAGACCGATCGATAGTCTAACCTCAACAAGCGGTATTTCACCTGAACTTGAGGTCCATTTTGAATCAGCGACAACTCCTCCTGGCCGTCCTCGCATTCTATTTTTTTGCGATAGGACCACTCTCGATCTCGGTCGGGGACAGTCTCGCCCAAATCGCAGCACCTGACGCGGCCGCCGACCTGAACGCCACCGAGGAAGACGACGAAGTTGACGCCAATCTGGTTCCGCTTGAGCCGGAACTAACCACGCTTCCCCCTGAAACAGCCGGATCCGCGCCTGATACGGAAGCAGTATCGCAAAACTCTGTCAGTGCTGCGATCCCGTTCTCAAACCCGATTCAATCGACCACTGGCGGGACCGTCTATAATATCCCCATCGTCATAGACCCCACCGTGCAAAGCCATATTCATTTTTTTAATACATCGATCCGATCCCGGTTTGAACAATGGCTGGTTCGCCTCGGCCGCTATCAGCCGCTGGTTGAGAAAATATTTTCAGAATTCAACATTCCCAGCGATCTGGTGTACCTGTCTTTAGTCGAAAGCGGCTTTAACCCCTATGCCTTCTCGCGCGCGAAAGCGACCGGGCCATGGCAGTTCATGAAGGGCACCGGACAGGTCTATGGTCTGCGCATCGATCACTATGTGGATGAACGCCGCGACCCCATCAAGTCGACTGTGGCCGCTGCACGCTACCTCCGCGACCTCTACGATCTGTTCGGCGCCTGGCCTTTAGCCATGGCGGCCTACAATGCCGGCGAAGGCAAAGTGATGCGGGCGCTTCATAAGGTACAAGGGGAAACCTTCTCCGATATCTCCAAGACCAAGTTGATCCGGACTGAAACGAAACAATACGTCCCGCGCATCATGGCCGCCACCGTCATTGCCAGAAATCCTGACCAATATGGGTTTCCACAGAACTCCGTCGCGCCGCACCAGTTTGAAGAAGTGGTGGTCAACCGGCCGCTCCATTTTCACGCCATTGCTAACACGACCGGCATCCCATACGAAGAACTCCGCCTGCTGAACCCGGAACTCCGGCGCGATGCGACGCCGCCCGGCGAATCGGCCTACCACCTCAAAGTCCCGGTCGGGACCAGCGCCAAAGTGGTTCAGCTCTTGGATCGTGTGCCCACCTACAAGTTTCCGCCGCTCCCCCCGGTCAAAACGCAGCACGTCAAAGCCGATAGCGGACGATGGTATCGTGTGCGCGGCGGCGATACACTGGAAAAAGTCTCCAAGCGGTTCCATGTCCCGCTAAAAACGCTCAAGGCGAGAAACAACCTGACAAGCCCCGTCATCAAGGCTGGTGAATTCCTGATCATCGCACGGTAATACAGTGCTCCCGGCTTCAGGCTTACGCCTGAAGCCGCAGTACCGCAGACCAACTATGGTTTTTTAGGGGTGACCGGTGAGATGGCAGCAGCCGGTGCGGAAGGAGCAGGGTCAGGCGACTTCTTCACTTCAAGAACTTTGAGGCGGACAGCCGCTTCATTCGCCAGCGGTGAGTTCGGATAGCTCTTCATCAAATCCTGATAATGGGCAAGCGCACCCTCTGGCCTTGATAGACTCTCTTCAAGCCGGGCCAATTCAAACAGCGCATGATCCCGATTCAACGCGCCAGGGATATCCAATACCGCCGAATAGGCCTTGGCCGCCTGATCACGATCCCCCTTCAAGAGATAGGCATATCCCAATCGCTGCTGAACGAGACCCAGCAAAGATACGTTCGACCCATACATCAGAACAAATCGTTTATACGCTTCAATCGCTCCATCCAAATCATTGGCTTGAACCAATGCATTTCCAAGCTGAAGAGCGGCAAGAGGCGCAGTTGATGTCCGGGGATACTCCTCAACTACTCTCTTATAAAGCGCCACCGCTTCCTTTAAATTGGTATCGGCTTTCTTGGGATCGTCTGCAGGCCTGGTGAAATAGTGGAGGGTGGCTTCCCGTTCAAGATCCTGCGCTTTCTGCGCAGTCTGGCTGTCGTACCACAACACGCCGCCCACAATACCAGCGGCAAGCACGAGAATTGTCGCACCCACCAGCAACGGGCCGCGATAGACTCGCAGGCTCTCCAGCCAATGCTCGAGATTGCTGACCAGATGCGCCTCATCGACCGGCAGAGTCCGCGGTGGAACTTTAATACGATAGGTCATAAGATGTCCCAGTAAACTACAATTCCATTCGATTCAACCTCGGCCTTATACTAGGGATTGATTTAGCTTGTCAATGTAACCGAACCTACCGCGGCACGAACGCCTGACGTCTCAGCCCGCTAGGAAAGACATCCCATGTTTCAGACTCGCCTACAACAACTGGCCGACCAATCGCTGACCCGGCGCCTCCGGCCACTCGACTCCGCCACCGGTCCGACGATCCAGCTACAGAATCGCGCGGTGATTCTCCTGGCCTCCAACGACTACCTGGGTCTTACCACCCATCCTAACGTCATTCGAGCCGCCGTACAGGCCACTGAGCGCTATGGAACCGGCGCAGGAGCCTCCCGCCTCGTCTGCGGCACACTGCCGCCTCATACAGGGCTTGAAGAGGCCCTGGCCACTTTCAAGCACACCCCCTCCGCACTGGTCTTTGGATCCGGCTACCTTGCCAATCTGGGCATTATTCCATCGCTCATCGCACGAGGCGGACGGATCTTCGCGGATCGCCTGTGCCACGCGAGCCTGATTGATGGTGCCCGGCTCAGTGGCGCCGACCTACGGGTCTACAGACATCGAGATCTCGAACACCTTGAGTCGCTCCTGAAACGAACCACTTCGGGACGGCCGCTACTCATCGTGACGGACGGGCTATTCAGCATGGACGGCGACCTTGCCCCGCTACCAGAACTTGCCACTCTGGCCGAACGATTCGGCGCGATCCTGTACGTCGATGACGCCCACGGCACCGGAATCATGGGCCAGTCAGGCCGCGGCACGCTTGAGCATTTTGGAGTCGAGGACCGGATTCCCTTTCACATGGGCACACTCGGCAAGGCCCTTGGTAGCAGCGGTGCCTATATCGCTGGCTCCACAGATCTGATTGAGTATCTCATCAACACCAGCCGGCCCTTCATGTTCACCACGGCTCCGACGCCCGGTGCCGCGGCCGCCGCACAGGCCGCCCTGCTAGTCGTTCAGCAGGATCCTTCCCGGCGCGCCCGTCTCTGGCAGAATCGCGAGCACCTGTATGCCGGCCTCCGCCGCCTTGGGTTTCGCCTCACCGAATCCGCTAGCCCTATTCTTCCCATTCTGATCGGCCAAGCCGAGAAGGCTCTCGCTTTTGCCGAGCACCTCCTGGATCATGGAGTCTATGCGCCAGCTATTCGTCCACCGACCGTCCCCGAGGGATCCAGCCGAATTCGTGTGACCGTCACCTCCGAACATTCATCCGACCAGATCGAAACAGCGCTGGCGGCCTTCGCACGCGCAGGACAATCGACCCGTCTTCTCTAGCCTGCCGAACCAGCTCCGCATCTTCCCGTGAATCGCTTGCTTTCCCTTCTTCCTATGGCATGATGCTCACAAGACTTCTCGAGCACGGCTGCTGCCTCATGCAAACAGGGCGCACTGCTCACCGAGCCATTTTTACGACGGAGTTGCCTTCATGGATATTTCAAAGCTGCTGACATTTTCGGTCAAAGAAGGCGCCTCGGACTGCCATATCAGCTCCGGCGAGCCGCCGATGATTCGCATCCATGGCGATCTGAAAAAGTTGGATCATCCGGCCCTCACGCCGGATGAGACACATGCGCTGATCTACGACATGATGACGGACACCCAGCGCAAAAATTTCGAAGAGCACCGAGAATGCGACTTCTCATTCGAGCTTGGCGATATCGCTCGCTTCCGTGTGAACGTCTTTGTGCAACAGCGCGGACTCGGAGCGGTCTTCCGAAACATCCCCACGGAAATTCTTCCGCTTGAAAAGCTCGGCATGCCGCCGACCTTGCGCCAACTATGCGACAAGGAAAAAGGGCTCATTCTCGTAACCGGCCCCACCGGGTCCGGTAAGTCAACGACGCTCGCCGCCATGGTCGACTATCTGAACAATACCTTCGAAGGCCACATCATCACGATCGAAGACCCCATTGAGTTCGTGCACAAGTCGAAGAAGTGCCTTGTGAACCAACGCGAATTGGGCGTGCACACCCTGTCCTTTGCCAACGCCCTCAAGTCCGCCCTTCGCGAAGATCCTGATATCGTGCTCGTGGGAGAAATGCGCGATCTGGATACCATTCAGCTCGCACTGACTGCGGCAGAAACCGGGCACTTGGTCTTCGGCACGCTCCACACATCGAGCGCGCCCAAAACCATCGACCGAATCATCGACGCCTTCCCCCCGGCACAACAGGCGCAGATCCGAACGCAGCTATCAGAAGCACTGGAAGCCGTGATTACCCAGACGCTGCTCAAGAAAAAGTCGGGCGGACGTGTGGCGGCGCTGGAAATCATGGTGGCAACCACCGCCGTCCGCAATCTGATCCGTGAAGCCAAGCTCCATCAAATCCCTGGCATCATGCAGGCCAGCCAGAAAGACGGCATGCAGACGATGGACATGGCGCTACTCGAACTGGCGACGCGTGGCGTCGTCACAAAAGCCGAAGCGCAATCGCGCAGCATGAATCCGAACCTCTTCGGATCAGCCGCCTCACTCAGCGGCGCCGCGTAACCACAGCAGGACCACGGAGACAGACATGGATATCCGCAGCCTCCTAAAAGTCATGGTCGACCAGGAGGCGTCCGACCTTTATCTCACGGTCGACGCGCCCCCGATCTATCGAATCCACGGATCGACGCAACAGACGGACGCACCCCCGTTCAGCAACGAACAACTGGAAGCCTTGGCCCTGGCGCTCATGCGCGGGCAGCAGCGGGGAGAATTCGAAGAAAAAATGGAGATGAACCTGGCGCTCTACTACAAAGAGCTTGGCCGGTTCCGCGTGAATATCTTCCGACAGAGGGGCAATGTCGGTCTCGTCTTCCGTCTGATTAAAGCGGAGATTCAATCCGTCGATCAGCTGCAACTCCCGCCGATCATCAAAGACATCGCCATGACCAAGCGCGGGCTTGTGTTGGTCGTCGGCGCCACCGGCTCTGGAAAATCAACCTCGCTCGCGGCCATGATCGACCATCGGAACTCCATTCACCAAGGGCACATCATCACGGTCGAAGATCCGATCGAATTCGTCCACAGCCACAAGAAATCGCTGATCACACAACGAGAGATCGGCTTCGATACCCTGAGCTTTCAGAATGCCCTGAAGAATACCCTCCGGCAGGCCCCCGACGTGATTCTCATCGGTGAAGTCCGGGATACCGAAACCATGGAAGCCGCCATCACGTTCGCAGAAACCGGACACCTCTGCATCGCGACGTTGCACTCGAATAATGCCAACCAGGCCATCGAACGCATCATGAACTTCTTCCCGGTCGAGCGGCATCCGCAAATCTATCTCCAACTCTCACTGAACCTGCGTGCAATTATTTCACAACGCCTCATTCCCTCCATCGACGGGCGGCGTGTGCCGGCGCTGGAAATCATGCTGGACACACCTCGCGTGAAAGATCTTGTTAAGAAGGCGGAAATCGATACGCTGAAAGAAGCGATGGAACAGGGGGTCGATGAAGGCTGCCAGACCTTCGACCACGTTCTCTTCCAGCTCTACAAAGCCAATAAGATCAGCCTTGAGCAGGCCTTGATCAACGCAGACAGCGCCAATAATCTCCGCCTCAAAATCAAACTGGAAGGGCTCAAAGGCGACGACGCGGTGAATGCCCTGCTGGATAAACACCCCTCACACCAACAGAGCGACGCCTTTAAGATTCAGGGAAGTGGAAACGTCGTGCCGCTCAAGAAGCGATAACCGGCGGGCCGCTCACCGTTCCAGAGCATTCCCCGTCTGATACTCGAGATACGCCGCGATCTTCTCCAGGGCCAACGCACTCAACTTTGCCCCATACCACACCGGCATCGTCCGTTCCGGATATCCCGGAACCACAAATGCTGACGGATCGACAACGGACTCCACGATGTATCCATGCACCGTGCTGGCCTTCCCGCGATAGAAAGGATCGGCTAGCCGCTGAGGACCCGTCACGCCAAGGGTGAGCGGCGGACCGACTTGGCCATTCGCGCCGGGAATCCCTGGTATGGCGTGACAAACTGGGCATCCAGCCTTTGTGAAAATTTCGATCGTAGGTTCGTCACCGGTGACCAGCGGAATCATCTCCGCCATCAACGAAACTGGTTCGACTTTCTTAGGAGTCACAGATCCGGCTGGCGGACTTTGCGGAAGGCGCAGTGTCCACAACACATAGAGCAACACCAAGGCCATGACGATCATGATCGCCGTCCGCTCCGGCGGCTGAGGCGCACGTGAAGAGGACGTGGATGATTCGGTAGGATTAGACGGCATGCACAATCAGCTGCCTAGCGGCACACTCTGTATCGCAGAATGGTAGAGACATCCCCCCTACTTAGGAATATCCATGGCACATCGAAACCCGACCGTCCGATCTTCAAACTCCGGCTCCGCTGAAAATCGAGCCGTCACGCGTAACGCCGTCGGCAGATCCGCCCAGGACCCGCCACGAAGAACCCGCTTCTCCCCGCTGCTTGGACCAGGCGGATCGGTATCTGGACTTTTTTGATAATACTCACGATCGTACCAATCATTCACCCATTCAGCTGCGTTCCCCGCCATGTGCGCAAGCCCATAGGGACTCTTTCCCCCTTCTTTTAGCCCATGGCGAACGCTCATCCCCTCCAGCCCGCTGCCGACCGGCACCAGGGTAATGGCGTCACTCACCCAAAGACCGCGATTGTAGTTGGCGATATCGACAAACGGCTGCATCGCGCCCCATGGATATCGCCGGCCATCCGTCCCACGCGCCGCTTTTTCCCATTCGGCTTCAGACGGCAAACGTTTTCCCGCCCATGCACAATAGGCCGCGGCTTCCTTCCAGGTTACACCAACAGCGGGACGGTCATCCAAGGAACGCCCGGCATCGTCATCCGAGAGCGTAGGGATCTCACGCTTGCCCAGTTCAAGAAACTTTTGGTAACGCCCTGCGGTCAGCTCATACTCATCGATATAGAAGGCCTTAACCGTCACCGTATGCTCAGGTCGTTCGTTCGGCAATCCGTCATTGCTGCCCATGAGAAAAGGGCCAGCAGAAACGAGGCGCATCGGAGCGCCGTCCTTGCCCTTGATCACTTCTGCCGGCGTGGCTGAACGGTTCTGTGACGAAAGAGGATCAGCCGCTTCGGCCAATGACAACACCGCTATCATCCCAACCAGCAGCGAGCCGCAAATTCCTTGTCGCATTAGCCCCCTCCCCTTGCAGACATAAGTACCGGCACAGGGTAGCAAGAAAGTGTACCCGGCAGTCTCCTCAAACACAACGGGAGCGCCATAGACACTGAGAGGGATTTCGAGCTGAAGAAGGTTGGTGTCCCCAACGGGATTTGAACCCGTGTTACTGCCTTGAAAGGGCAATGTCCTAGGCCAGGCTAGACGATGGGGACATACGAACGACAACATGGATCAGGACCGCAGGAGTTGTACCACACTCGCGAACGCCCTGTCACTACACCTTTCGGCTCTCCGCCCCGCGACAACACCGAGATGCCCAGGCGCCTCGTACAGATCTCTCGATCGATATGATAAACTCTTTCGTCCAACAACTACTCTTCAGGCTTGGCTGCGAGGAGAAAGGATACGGCCCATGGTTAGGTCGACTCGACACATCACTCCCACCTGTCTTGGGATCCTCTTCGGACTTATCGTCGGATGCGCGCACGACACCTATCAACAGCGCGCCGACATTGTGAAAGACCACGTGGAGGCGTTCTACTCGCACCTGAAGACCAACCACGTCGAAGCCGCCGTGCGCGAGAACGAACAGATCGAAGCCATGGCTGGCCAGATGGCTGAAACCGTTCGGAAGCGGGCGCCGCTACAAGGCACCACGCAAGTTGAACGTGAATTTGCCTTGATGAAAACGGCCAATGAAGCCGCCGCGCAAAACTGGCTCGCGCTCGGGCAATATTTCTCGATCAAGAAACAGTATCCGCAAGCGCGCGCCACCTATCAGAGAGTGGTCGACACCTATACCAATCCCACCGACCGCTCTTACCGGGAACAGGCACAGCGCGCGATAAAAGACCTGGATATATTGTCGCCACCCGCCCCCAAATCACTTCCTTAAGCCGATCTGAGCCCGACATTGAAACCATGCGATGAACCCAGTCAGTTTCTCCCTAACAGCCAACCCGTGATGCGCCCCTGGATATGCATCTGGGTGCTAAGCCTCACGAGTCTGTTTGGCTGTACCCATCGAATCCAGGTCCATCCGATTCCCAGCCACCCAGCAAGCGCTTCGATTCCCCGTTCACTCCAAGTGGCGGTGAGCAGTCTGGCGATTCAGGGCGCAGATCACATGCCTGGCATCACACTACTGGAGTGGACTCCTCGTGACCTCTCACAGGCAACCCTACACTACATCCGTCAACGAGGCACCTTCGCTTCTGTGTCCGGAGATCCTGCAGATCTGGTCATGAAACTGACGGCCAGGCTCTCGATGGTTTCACGAGGACCCTTCGTGTACCACATTCGCCTGCACGCAGACGTGGGAACGAGTACAGAAGCGATTAAATCCTATGATGTGGAACGATCGGCAACCGGGTCATCGATTCGGTGGGTGACAGCCTCTGATCGCGACCCCATTGAGTCGGCCCTCCAGTCGTCACTGGAGGACCTCCTCATGAACATCGAATCGGATCACTCATTGTATCTTGCAAAGGAACCGGTGAGGACTAGTAAGCCCTAGCCTGCGCCTTCCGCTGAAGGGCCTTCTCCAGTACCTACCTACGCAGATTTGGCGTCTAGAAACTTCTCCCAGGCCTGCTTCGCTACTAAGGGAGCCGCCTCAATGTAGTCCGAGCAATCGAGGCGCAATGACTGATCGGCGAGTGGCGCAGCGACGAATTCACAATGGTGAACCGCCGCACTGTTTGGATGGGCATTGGGTCTAAAATGCTGGCACGATACACACATCCGTGCCACAGGAATCTCTCCCTGTAACTGCAAGGCACGAATCATCTTCACAAGAATGGCAAGGAGATTGGCTTGCTCCTGCGCCGACAACTGCTGAGTCGCCGCCGCCAGCGCTTCCGGCCATCCCGTCCCGACCTGACTGGCCTTCATGCCCTTCGCCGTCAAATGAACGGTCACCACACGATTGTCCGTGTCCGAACGACGGCGACGAACCAACTGCTTCAGCTCCAGCGTCCGAATCACCTCTGACGCCGTGGGAAGCTTGACTGAAAGCTCTTTCGCAATGACCGAGACCATCGCACAGCGATTCGGCTGTGTGCGCAAGAAAGACAAGACCTGAACTTGCAAAGGGCCAACGCCCTGCCTCCCCTGTCGGCGCCACGGCCGGCTCTTCATGGCCAAACCAATCTTCGAGAGACCCGTGACTAACCGACTCGGAAGCTCGTCTCGATCGATCTTGATTAATTGCATGTGATATCCCTCGATCAAAATGTGGGGAAAGTACGTGTGAGGCCGTAGTGTATTGGTTGCATTTTACAGCGTCAAGCACCCCCCTCTTTTTCCCTAGGCCAGAGAGGGAAATCGAGACAGCGCGATGCTTGTTCCTGTGCGTTAAAAGATATGACGGAGGACAGGTTTTGATTGGAGGGCTACAGATCGCAACGTGGTGAGCCGGCTGGGACTCGAACCCAGGGCCCTCGCCTTAAAAGGGCGATGCTCTACCAACTGAGCTACCGGCTCACGCATGCGAAATGTGTCATCCAGCCTGGCGATTGTCAACCCCTGAAGAATCAAGGATCGTCAATCCGGCGGACTAGGAACGTGGTCGACGGCGGGAACACTTCAGCGGATTGCGCAACGTCACGGTTTCGGTGCGCTTGGAGCCGGTCGAGATCATATCGATACGACAGTCTGCCAGCTCTTCGATACGCGCCAGATAGCGCTTAGCCTCAGCCGGAAGCTGCTTGTACGTGGTCGCCCCAGTCGTCGAAGCCGTCCAGCCTTTCATGCGCTGATAGACCGGCTCACACTGCATGAGCACATCGAGGTCCGAGGGCATTTCCTTATACAGAACCCCGCCATGCTTATAACCGGTACAAATCTTCAACTCCTTACAACCATCCAGCACATCCAGCTTCGTGACAGCCAGCGACGTCAAGCCGTTCACCTGGACTGCATGGCGCACCACCACTGCGTCATACCATCCGCACCGCCTCGCACGGCCGGTCGTGGACCCAAATTCACGCCCACGCTCCTGGAGGCCCTGCCCCACGGCATCGGTCAGCTCGGTCGGAAACGGTCCGCTTCCAACTCGGGTTGTATAGGCCTTGGCAATCCCCATCACTGCATCGATCATCGTCGGCCCCACACCGGTTCCGGTGCAGGCTCCACCGGCCGCCGAGCTGGACGAGGTTACATAGGGATAGGTTCCGAAATCGACGTCCAAGTGGGTGCCTTGAGCCCCCTCAAACAAGACCGTCTTATCCTTGTTGATCGCCCGATTCAGCAGCGTGGTTGTATCGACGATGTACCCCTTCAGGCGTTCGGCGTAGCCCATATATTGATCGAATACTTTGTCGACCTGGAACGTGTCGACTTTATAGAGCCGCTCCAGAAACCAATTCATCTCAACGAGATTCTCTTCCAGCTTTTTCCTGAACAGCGTCGGATTCAACAAATCGCCCATGCGAATCCCGATGCGCGCCATTTTATCGGCATACGAAGGGCCGATCCCGCGACCGGTCGTCCCGATCTTGCGCGACCCCTTCGACTGCTCTGACGCCCGATCGATCGCTTTGTGATAGGGCAAAATCAAATGCGCCCGCTGGCTGACGGCGAAGTTCTTTCCAAACGTAATCCCAACAGTCTGGAGCCGATCCATCTCTTCGATCAACGCGCCCGGATCAACGACGACGCCATTTCCAATGATACAGGTGGTGCCGCGATAGAGAATCCCTGAGGGAATGAGATGGAAAATATAGGTCCCGCGCTCATTGATGACAGTGTGGCCCGCATTCGAGCCGCCCTGATAGCGCACGACAATATTGGCATCCCGGGCCAAGATATCGACAATCTTACCCTTGCCTTCATCGCCCCATTGGGCGCCGATTATGACGAGATTGCCCATACCGCCACTTCCTCTCAACCCGTTCAATCACAAAAATGGCTCTGACCCGATGGGGAGATCAGAGCCGCGGGGGGTCATCGTAGGTGCCGCCCATCCGTTTGTCAAGCCGATCTTCTTGCAGAGAAGCTCCCTCACACACCCGATCCGCACCTCGCCTGCTTCTCACCCAACGACTCCATCTGCCGGATGGGAGCCGATTTCCAGCCGACGATCACTGCTCAGCTTTCTTGACTGGCCGGGACCTGCGTGTTAGCATGCCAGAACTTCTCGCGGAGTACGTATCTCTAGACCAACGGTGTGGGGCTGTAGCGCAGTTGGGAGCGCGCGTGAATGGCATTCACGAGGTCGCCGGTTCAATCCCGGCCAGCTCCACCAAACCAACCTTCGGTTGAACCGCGCCCTCTAGATCGTTGAAGAAATTTGCGCGCGGACAGTCACTCACTTCTCATTGATCCCACTGTCTCACTGAATAACTGCCATGCTACAAATCGAATCGGTCCATAAACAATACTCCACGCGCATTCTGCTTGAGGGCGCATCGGCGCATCTTCGCCCCGGTTCACGGGTCGGCCTCGTGGGACCAAACGGCGCCGGCAAAACGACGCTCTTTCGCATGATCCTTGGGGAAGAATCCCCGGATAAAGGCTCCATCCGCAAGCGCCCACGGCTCCGCATCGGATACCTGCCGCAAGAACTGGAAACGATCATCGGCAAAAATGTACTGGACGCGACCCATCGCGACCTCTATCCCGAGCATGAGGCGGAGCGGATCCTCATGGGATTGGGGTTTTCAGAGATCGACTTCACTCGTCAGGTCGAAAAGCTGTCCGGCGGCTATCGCATGCGGGTGGCCTTAGCCCATCTGCTGCTGACCAATCCTGACGTCCTCATGCTCGACGAGCCGACCAACCACTTGGACAAGCCGACCCAACGCTGGTTTGAGCAATTCCTCCTGGACTCGGAAATGACGCTATTGCTCATCAGCCACGACACGGCGTTCCTCGACCGCGTCGTCACCCACATCTGGGATCTCCGGCACCATAAAATCGAAGAATATCGAGGCAACTACACCGCCTTCCAAAGGCTCAAGGCTGAGCGGGATGCGCAGCGTGAGGCCGCGGCCGGGCGCCAGGCCAAAGAAGTCGCGCGGGTTCAAACATTTGTCGATCGATTCCGGTATCAGGCGAACAAAGCCAGCCAGGTTCAATCGCGCATCAAGCAGCTTGAGAAGGTCAAGATGATCGAAATCAAGCGCGATCCGAAGCGGGTGAAGTTCAAGTTCCCCCTCCCCGCGGCGAGCGGACGGCAGGTCCTTGAGCTGGAGGGCGCGGCCAAGCGCTATGGGGAAAAAGTCGTCTACGACCGAGTCGATTGTTCGATCGAACGCGGGCAACGCGTCGCATTGGTGGGAGAAAACGGGGCCGGGAAAAGCACGCTGCTCAAGATGCTGGCCGGCGCGCTGGAGCCGGATAAAGGCAAGAGATCGGTCGGCTATGGCGTGACCCTGCATTACTTTGCCCAGCACCAGGCCGAAACGTTGAACCCCGAACATTCGATCCTCCAATCCCTTTCAGAAGTGTCCAACCAAGCGGAAATGAACTTCCTCCGTGGGATCGCCGGCGCCTTTCTCTTCACCGGCGACGATCAAAAGAAACCGATCAAGGCGCTGAGCGGAGGGGAACGCAACCGCGTCGCGCTCGCACGCATGCTGGTCGAGCCGGCCAACACCTTGTTACTCGACGAGCCGACCAACCATCTCGACCCCGCGTCGGTCGATATGCTCACCGATGCCCTCTCGGACTTCCCCGGCACGATCATCTTTATTTCGCATGACCCCACATTTCTGACGAGAGTCTGCACCCGCGTCATTGAAATCGAAGATGGCAAGGCCCGCAGTTTTACCGGCGACTACGAGTATTACTTGTGGAAGAAAGCGCAGGAGCTCGACTCCATTAAGGAATCGAGCGACGATCTGAAGGGAGCGGATCGCGGGAAAAATGCCGGACCAACCAAGGCGATGGCATCGCAAACCTCGGCCAAGTCCTCAGCCGGAGACCGCCGGGATTTGAACAAGACCCAGGCCAGGCTGGAAAAGCAGGTCACGCGAGCCGAAGCCGAGATCGCCGAGTGTGAAACCAAGATCAAAGCCAGGGACCTTGAACTGGCCGACCCCGCTCTCTACAAAGACAAGTCCACCACCTGGAGCGAGCTGCAGATCGAATATGACGGGTGGAAAAAAGATCTCGTGCGGCTCACCGCGCGGTGGGAAACTCTTTCAGCTGAACTGGAAGAGGTAAAGCAGAAACTCACGGCCTTCGCCTAGCAAACTCCTGGAATGCAGTAACAGCGGTTTGAACGGGACAAAAGCGAACGCGTATCAGATTCGCTAGACGGAGGATTTGATCGTTTCTTCGAGGTAATAGAAGAGCCAGCGATTTTTTTCTTTGGTCACCAGATCATCCCAGACAACTCCCGTCAAGAATCCCTTTTCCCAGTCTTTCACCCACGCGACCGTTCCCTCAAGCTTTTCCTGTTGGTCGGCCCCATCTGAATCCAAAAACGCCAGAGACACCGTCACTCGTTCATTGATGGGGAAGCGATCCTTGGTATGGAGACCGGCGCCGATTTTATTCACGTTGTCGAGCACGGCCGTACTGGCACGACCGCCGCTCTTTGGCGCAATGAGAGCCGAACCGACTAATGTCGCGCGGACAAACTTCCGGCGCTCGCTGGCGACGGCAGATGCGGCCGATTGCTTCGGGTCCCCTCGCTTCATGGGCCTAAGTATAACCGATTAGAAATCTTTGTAAACCACCAAAAATATCCCTAATCCCTAGGACTTCGGACGATAATATTTCCGGTCCTTCAGACGATCCGGCAAATGCGCTTGCTCGCTCTTCGCCTGCGGATCGTCATGCACATACCGATACCCCTTCCCATATCCCAGTCCCTTCATCAGGGACGTCGCCGCATTTCGCAGATGGAGCGGAACGCCAAGATTTCCATGGGCTTGAGCATCCTCCCTGGCCTCCAACAAGCCCACATACGACGCATTATCTTTCCGGCAGGTCGCAAGGCAGGTCGTACCATGAGCGAGATTGATTTGCGCCTCAGGAAGCCCGACAAATTGCACGGCCTGAGCCACGGCATTCGCCACCAGCAATCCCAGAGGATCAGCATTGCCGACGTCTTCTGAGGCAAAAATTACCAAGCGCCGAGCGATGAATTTGGGGTCCTCTCCGGCTTCCAACATGCGGGCTAACCAATAGAGCGCGCCGTCAGGATCAGAGTCGCGCAGACTTTTGATATAAGCGGAGATGACGTTATAGTGCTCCTCGCCCGCCTTGTCATAGCGTAGCGCCTGGCGATTCAAGGCCGCCGACAGATGCGCCTCATCGACCACCCTGGTTCCATCCGTTCCAACCGGCGCCTGCTCCACCACAAATTCCAGCGCCGTCAACAGCGCCCGCGCATCGCCATTCCCAATCGCAATGAGCCGCTGCCAGGCCCCCGCTGTGACCTGGGCCTTGAGCTCGCCCAATCCCACCTGTTTGTCCGTCAGCGCGCGGTCCAGAATCTGACCGAGCGCCTCCTCGGAAAGCGGCTTCAGGACGACCAATAACGATCGCGATAGCAACGGACTAATGACTTCAAACGACGGATTCTCCGTCGTCGCACCCACCAAAATGATGGTGCCCCGCTCCACATGCGGGAGAAACGCATCCTGCTGAGCTTTGTTGAATCGATGAATCTCATCGACAAACAACACGGTCTTCTGACGACCCAGCGCACGGCGATGGTCGGCCGCCTTGATGATCTCGCGCAACTCAGGAATGCCGTTCGTGACGGCTGAAAATGAAACGAAGTGCGCCTTGGTATGCCGCGCGATGAGATGTGCGAGCGTCGTCTTGCCGGAGCCCGGCGGCCCCCAAAAGATCACCGACGATAGACGATCCGATTCGATGGCTTTTCGAAGCGGACGATCCAACCCGACAATCTCATCCTGCCCCACAAAATCAGCAAACTCGCGCGGGCGGAGACGCTCCGCAAGCGGTGCGGGAGACGCCTGGGCCACGCTGGTCGGAGCAAAGAGATCAGGGAGCGGTTCGTCCGGTATCGACATTACAGACCCTCACGATTGGCTGGAATTGTATACGCCAACAGACCGGTTCGCAAACGCCCCCTGCTTGACGCAAATTACCCGTGGTGATAATTCCACGATGCGCGACCAAGAGAGAACAGAATGCACGTCCCCATCAACGGTATCAGGCTCGCTTATAACGATCTCGGCCAAGGCCTTCCAATCGTCTTCCTGCATGCCTTCCCCTTGAACCGGACCATGTGGGCCGCGCAAGAAGCCGCATTGGCTCCACACCATCGAGTTATCACGATTGACCTGCGCGGCCACGGCGAATCCGACGCACCGCTCTGGCATTACAGCCTCGACCAAGCCGCCGACGAGGTGAAGGGACTTCTCGACCACCTCGCCATTCGGCAAGCCGTCTTCGTCGGCCTTTCAATGGGCGGCTATATTCTCTTTGCCTTGTACCGGAAATACGCGGAGCTGGTGCGGGCGATGGTGCTCGCGGATACCAGAGCGCAGGCAGATACCACTGAGGGGAAAGCTGGACGATTTCAGATGGCCCAGATCGCCTATACAAAGGGACCGTCCGCCATCGCCGATATTATGATCCCTAAACTGTTCAGCCCCGCAACGATTCAGATGAGACCGGAGATCGTTCAGAGGGTCCGAGCGATAATCGAAGGCCATCAGATCAGCGGCATCGCCGGAGACCTAATGGCAATGGCCGAGCGACCTGACTCAGTTCCGCTCTTGAAACAGATCACCTGCCCCACTCAGATTATCGTCGGCGAATTGGACCACGCCACCCCGCCGGCTGACGCGAAACTGATGGCAGACCAGATACCAGGATCGCAGCTAGCGATGATTCCCAACGCCGCTCACCTGGCCAATCTTGAACAGCCGGAAGTCTTCAATCGCATCATCGCTGGATTTGTATCAGGACTAAAAAACTAGCTGGCGGCCACAAACGAAAGATTCTAGTCGGTGGCGCCGACGCCGCCACGGCGGATCAGCTTCAAGAACTCCAGGCGCGTTTGCGGCTGGGTCCGGAAGGCGCCGAGCATGGAGCTGCTGACCGCAACCGTATTCTGCTTCTCCACGCCGCGCATCATCATACAGAGATGTCGTGCTTCGACGACCACTCCGACACCGTGCGCATTCAGCTTGGACTTCAAGGTTTCAGCGATCTGGACGGTAAGCCGTTCCTGGACTTGCAGGCGCCGTGCAAACGTGTCGACGATGCGAGGGATCTTGCTGAGCCCAACGACTTTCTTGTTCGGCAGATAGCCCACGTGGACCTTGCCGTAAAACGGCAGGAGGTGATGTTCGCACATACTGTAAAAGTCGATATCTTTCACGATGACCATTTCATCGTACTCAATCGGGAAGAGCGCCCCGTTCAAGAGATGATCGATGTCGCGGTGATATCCCTGCGTCATGAACGCCAGGGCCTTGGCCACACGCTCGGGGGTCTTAAGCAGTCCGTTCCGTCCGGGATCCTCTCCAAGTGCCAGCAAGGTCTCCGTGACAAGTGACTGCAGAACCGCCAAATCGGCCGGTCGTCCCGTCCCGTTCACTTCCTCAACCGGCTTTCGCCGTTTCCCTGACGCTCGCTTGGCCATAATGTCTCCCTAGGATCTCGCTGTGACCGATGCCGACCCGGTGTATTCGAAATAGTTGTCTCTGGTCTCGATGACGGCGACTTTCTGAAGCTGCCCGTCAGGAACTTGCGCAATTAGTAAATCCCAGATCAGTAACACCAGATTTTCCCCGGTCGTCGTTCGCGTGGCAAATTCAGGATCCTGGTTCAGATCGTGGTGATCGAACCGGTTCACAATCTTTTCGGTTACGATCCGGTCAAGCTCATCAATGCCGACCATTCGACCGCCCTGGACAGAATCAGGACTCCCGATCGTGACCAGCACGACATAGTTGTGCCCGTGCCCGTTGGGATTGTTGCACTTGCCGAACACCACCCGGTTTTGTTCAACCGACAAATGGTCGGTGTGCAACCGATGGGCGGCGCAGAATCGATAGCGTCTCGTAATGCTACTCCGTCCCATACCATTCACACTGAAGCCCGTTAAAAAGACGAAGCCAGGATTCCCCGTTACCGGGCAACCCTGGCTTTGCACTATCGCTACACGTTAGGCAGAGTACGCGTTCCTCTTCCTTCCGGTCAGCCTGATTAGGCGCTGAAGGAACTGCCGCAGCCGCAGGTCGTCTTGGCTTGTGGATTCTTGATCGAGAATCCGGACCCCTGCACGCTGTCCACGTAATCGACTTCGGCTCCCTGCAAGAGTGGGGCACTCTGGGAATCCATGATGACCTTCACATCACCCTTTTCAATGACGGTGTCGTCTTCGGCCATCTTAGACTCAAACGCCATCCCATATTGATAGCCATGGCAACCGCCGCCCCGAACGTAGACGCGAAGGCCGACCACATCCTTCTCTTCTGCCATGAGCTCTCTAATCTTCTGTTCTGCCACCGCTGAAATCGTAACCATAGTCTTCCTCCTGTATCTCCAGATCGACAACCTGCCATCTGGGTTGGCTTAGTGTAACACCTCTCTACCGAATATCAACTCCCCGAGCCTCTGATTGTATCGCTGATGGCGCTTCAAACTTAGGATCAGCAAACTTGGACTCTGGCACCCGCACCACCACATCACCTAACACGCGCGCCTGACAGCCCAATCGATGCCAGGGCTCACTCAAGTCTTCTCGATCCAATAAATCCTGTTCATCAAAGTCAATTTCAGAAAGATGCTCACTGCCGGACTGCACCTCAACCCGGCACGTTGTACAAGACGCATTGCCACCGCAATCATGATTCAGCGAGAAACCCAACTCCTTGGCGGCATCCAGCAAAGTGAGGTTCCTGGTCACCGTGCCGCTTTTTCCCTGAGGATGTATGAACGTCACCTGCGGCATGACGGCGTTTCCTTAGACATGTGCACTCACCGCCGCCGGCTTGAACGGACAGCGCTGCAATCGGAGATGCTCTTCATACTCTTTCTGGAAGAGCTTCACGCTGCTCTGCACCAACACGGCTGCACCGGTCACCAACGTACAGTAGCCCGTTCCCTTTACAAATCCACAGAGCTGCAACAGGCTATCCATATCTTTTTGCGTACCCTGGCCCTCTTCGATCTTCGCCATCAACGTCGCCAGATTGTTCGTCCCCATCCGGCAGGGCGGACATTGTCCGCAGCTTTCGCCCTTAAAGAAATTGGAGTATTTCAGCGTGGCAGCGACCATGCAGGTTGCGTCGTCGATCACGATCGTTCCCGCCGATCCCAGCCCGGTCCCGGCTTTCTTGAGCGAATCGAAATCCATCTGCAAATCCAGCTGATCGGCCGTCACCATCGAGAATGCCGGGCCGCCGGGGAACACCGCTTTAATCTGCCGGCCACCTGCAACGCCGCCGCCGCACTTCTCGATCAACTCGCGAATCGTCACGCCCATCGGCATTTCGTAGACCCCAGGCCGATTCACCGAACCACTGAGGGAAAACATCATCGTGCCAGGACACTTCTCTGTCCCAATTTGGGTAAACCAGGCTGCGCCTTTATACAAAATCCGTGGGATGTTACAAAGCGTCTCGACGTTATTCACTAACGTCGGCTTTCCGTAGAGACCGAAATCCGTCGGATAGAACGGCGGCTTCTGCCGGGGCATCGCCGGACGACCCTGCATCGACTCCAACATCGCCGTCTCTTCACCGGCGACATAGCTTCCGTAGCCGTCAAATACCTGCAACTCGATGTCGTAGCCCTTCCCGAGCACGTTTTTTCCGACAAACCCTCGGGCCTTGGCTTGCACGAGCGCCTTCTTCAGATTCTCCCGCTCTTCTTCGTACTCATGATTCACATAAATAAAGGCGGCTTTCGCCTGAACCGTATGCGCGGCAATCAAACAGCCTTCGATCAATTGGTGCGGAAGCGTCTTCAGTAAATACCGATCCTTGAACGTCCCCGGCTCATGCTCGCCTGCATTGCAGACAAAGTAGTGTTCCTTGACCCGATGGTTCAGGACCTTGTCCCATTTGACCCCGGTTGGGAACCCGGCACCGCCCCGCCCTCGCAAGCCGGCCTTTTTCAATTCGGCAACAACGTCGTCGGCTTTCAAGCCGTCGATACAACGTTTCCAGGCCTCATACCCCCCCACCTTGAGGTAGCCATCAATTTCCCATGGAGCCCCTTCAAGTTTTTGGACCAGGCGGGGTTCAGTCGCAATGGACATAGATATTCCTTCGAAAAAATCCGCGAGTTTAGAAGCTGTACTATACGGCTGACTGCGCGCCTCCGTCAAGGCAACACATGGGGAATAGGCCTGAATCTCAAGCGGTTAGGGCAAGGGCCCTATAGTAGGCATAGGCATGTAGGGCCATGGGGAAAGGCACCAGGCAAGCGAGGATCCATTGCGCCGGCAGGGGTTACCCCTTGCCGGCGCAATGGCTGAACCTGATCTACTTGAAGTGGCTGCCAGCCCCCATGAAAAACAGCATGGGGATCGACAACATGAAATTCACACGGGATGCGAGCAGTGCCGTCCGTCCCCATTGGGCCATTTCAGCCGGCGCCGGTGTTCCCTGCGCCGCTGCCGTCACCGCCGCAATGATCTTCTTCTGGTTGGGCCAGATAATCGCGTGAACATTGGCCATCATGATAATGCCCAACAAACCGCCGATTCCCAGCGCGATGGCTCCCGTTCCACCCTTGGCGTACATGTAGCCATAGAGCCCGATCCCCGCCAGCACCGTGACCGTGGCACCATGACGGAACCAATTCAGCGCCGCCGGCATGAGCTTCGGAATCACGATGTTTTTCGTGGGACCATCGAGGCTCTTGAGGAAGCCCGCATTGATCAGGTTGAAGAAATACAAAATCCCGATCCAGGTGATGCCTGCGAGGAAGTGCACCCAGCGCATGATCATGCCCACCCAATCGATCTCTCCCGCGCCGACACCGGACAGGCCGAGAAACACGACTATCAACACAACGGCCAGCGCGAATCCCGCACCGATCGTCTGCATCGGATCTTCAAGAAATTTCATAGTTTCCTCTCCTCAAACGGTTTATTGCTCGACTGCACGCTGTCCTGCAGTCCCTCCAAATTTGTCACGCCACCGACACCACGCCGGCACGCTGACACTATGCCATCAATCGATCCACGTTCGCGCACAACTCTCGAACAGCCGTCGCCGATGCGTCCAGCGCCGCCCGTTCGTCCTCCGTCAAATCGTATTCAACGATCTCTTCTGCCCCGCCGCGGCCCAATTTCACCGGCACCCCGACGATGACATTCTTCAGCCCATACTCACCCTCACAACGCACCGCCGATGGAAGCACGCGCTTCTGGTCTTGCATGATCGCATCGACCATATCGACAGCCGAAGCAGACGGCGCGTAGAAAGCACTGCCGGTTTTCAACAATCCCACGATCTCCGCACCACCCTCGCGGGTACGTTTCACGATCGCATCGAGCCGGTCCTTGGCAATCAACTCCGAGACCGGTCTCCCCTTCACCGTGGTGTATCGGGGAAGCGGGACCATCGTATCGCCGTGGCCACCCAGCACCATCGCTTCCACATCCGGTCCCGGCACGTTGAGTTCCTGCGCAATGAACGTGCGCATGCGTGCCGAATCGAGCACCCCAGCCATACCGATCACCCGCGACTTGGGAAACTTGCTGACCTTCAAGGCCACATGCACCATCGCGTCCAAGGGGTTGGTCACCAGCAATAAAATAACCTCGGGTGAACGCGCAATCAGCTCTTTCACCACCGACTGCACGATCTTGGCATTGGTGGTCAGCAGTTCATCCCGACTCATGCCCGGCTTCCGGGCGATCCCCGACGTGATGACCGCCACCGAAGATCCGGCCGTTTCCTCATAGCCGTTGGTCCCGACCACGCTGGTGCTGTAGCCGCAGACCGGCCCGGCCTGCGCCATGTCGAGCGCTTTCCCCTGCGGAACGCCTTCGACAATGTCGACCAGCACCACATCGTACCGATCCCGTTCGGCTAACCGTTGCGCCGCCGTTCCGCCCACATTACCCGCGCCTACCACTGTAATCTTCGGTCGCCCCATACATCCTCCCGTCAACCGTCATCGTCATTGGCCAATCGAGTATCTCATTCATTCGATTGACGATTGGCGCTTGACGTCCGTTTCTAGTGCCCACCTTCGTGTTCGGTCCAACCCGCTACCTTGAAATTGATCGTGCAGACAAAATTATCCCCGTCGTAAAAATTGACCTTGATCTTCTTCTTCCCGTAGGTCGCCGCCAAGAAGCCTTCCGGATCGTCCACTAGGGCTTGATAGCCGCCCGCCGGATATTCGCCCAGATCGTGGAACACCACGATCATCCCGACCTTCACCTCTTGCAGCACCTTCGCCCAACAACGCGGATAGACCTCCCAGAACTTGGCGTCGATCATGTCCTTCGTCGGCTCCTGGCGATCTTCGCCCGGATTCACCGGCTGGGCAAACTTCGCCAACCGACGCACATAGGGATATTGATGCCCGGTAAACAATTTGTAGAGCCAGGGCGGAACCACGGGTCGTGCAGATGTATCGGACATAGGGTTACGTCGTCAATCGTTGATAAATTCGTGGCAACCGGGCCGGCAAAGACTCCACCCGGTCAATCACAGCAAACCGCACATCGCCATACATGCGCCGGAGGTAGGCATCGGCTTCCCGGTCGATCGTGACACAGAAGGGATTGATCCCGGCCTGCCGGGCCTCGCGCAACGCCACCTTCGTATCTTCGAGCGAGTAGTCGTCTTTATAATCCCCGTCGAGCGGGCGACCGTCGCTGACCAGCACGAGCAACTTCGTTCGAGCCTCGCAAGCCCGCAACTTCGCTGTCGCATGACGGATCGCCGCACCATCGCGATTCTGCTGCCGCGGCACGAGGCCGCCGAGCCGGTGTGCTGTCGCACGTCCTAACGGCTCATCGAATTCTTTCACCACTGAGAACTCGACCTGCGCCCGGCCCTGCCCGGAGTAAGCATAGACGGCATACTGATCGCCGACCGCCTCCAGTGCCTCGCACAGAAGTACCAGACTTTCCTTCTCGATGTCGATCACCCGCCGCCCGTTTTCCAACTGCCGGCTGGTCGACCCGCTGACATCCACCAGAAACGCTACGGCCACATCCCGCTCTTTTTTCTCATGCCGGACATAGATGCGGTCGCTGCCTTCCATGCCCGCCTGCTGCTCCGCCACTCGGCGAACTAGCGCATCGATGTCCAAATCCTCACCATCGGCCTGCGCCGCCGTACGCCGGAATGCCGGTGGACGGAGGCTTTCAAAAAACCGGCGCAGCGCTTTCACGGCACTTCGATGGGTCGTAAGCGCCGCCTCAACGGCTTCATCCGACCCGGATTCGGCCGCCTGTTCCACAACCTGGCACCACTGGACACGATAGTCCTGGATGGTCACATCCCATTCGGGGTACCGAATCCGCTTCACCCCAAGGCCGCGGGTCTCTGCCAACGGTCGTTCTTCAACCGGCAAGGCCAGCAACTCATCCACAACCGACGGCAATGCACGCCCACCGCCCATGACCTCACTCATCGTATCGTGCCGTTCACCGCCTGAACTTTTCTGGCTGCCACCCTGCTCTTTGGAACCCCCGCTGCCACTGGCCATTCGCTCTCCAGGTGCCTGCGACTCGGCCTCTTCTTGGCCTTTCGCCTGATCTCGAGAAATAAACTCGGGATTCATCTCTCCCCGGTACACCCAATTGGTCATCGGGCGGTAGGGATCGCCGGTGTCTTCAGACCCCGTCGGCCCTACGCCTATCTCCTCGGAATTGTCCTGAACCGGATCGCCTTGGATCATCTCGGCTTTGGGCTTCAGCAGTTCTTCCATACGGACATAGACCGCATGCACGGTACGCAACGCCTCCTCCGCCGACGCATCTGGCGCCAACACCGGAGCACACATCGACCAGAGCAGCGCGACTTCGCCCTGCACCGCACGAGGCACCGCCGATTCGATCGACTCGCCGGTTGAGAGCCGCAAGAGGCCATCGACGAGCAATTCCTTCACAGTCAGTCCATGTGCCGGATCGCGCGGGGTTACAGCCTCTCCAGCCACCCGCTGAAGATCCCGCTGAAGGCCGGGATATTCCCGCTGCAAATGCGCCTCAACTCGCGCATCCTCCAGCACCATCCAGAGATCTTGAATCAGACGCGGGTGAGGATAGAGCCGGAACAACGCCGCCAGCGACGCAGGTTGTTGCGCACCCCGTCCATACCGCTCACAGACCGCCGTCACCACATCCTGAAGAGCGTCTAGCGTCAGCCGATAGGTTCCGAACTCGATATGACCCGCTTCATGCGCCGCCATCACCAAATAGAGCCGCACATTTTCATCGTAGGTCTGATACCGCCGGAGCAGAGCCGGCAACGCTATCGTTCGTCCGTCGGCGCTCACGGTTGCGCGAGCAGGCACATCCTTCACCGTTTCCGGGAGCGCCTGAATCTGCACATCTGATCCGCAGAGCCCTTGCACAAATAGCTTGATGGTTCGGGCGACTTGCCGAAGCGGCACACCGCTCAACGCCTGTTCAACCGACGCCAGAGACCGCTGAGACTCCAGCCCGAAATAGGCCCGGGCGCCGTCCACACTGTAGGCGACCACTTCCATGCCGGCCTTGAACCAATTCTCAAATCGCGTGCTGGCGTCGGCTGAGGCTCCGATCATGCCCACGATCTCCGGGGCGCGGCGAAGATAGGCGAGCGTGCACACCGCATCCTGTTCGCCAAGTAAGGCCCCGTATTGAACCATTTTGAGCTGCCACTCGACCGAGGGTAACGCTCGCAGCAACGCCGGCGACTCAGCCAGCCAGGCAATCGCCGACTCCGGCGAATGGTCTGCGAGCAAGGCCCCCAGCGACAACACGTTGGGACGCAATGCCGGATGATCGAGGTCTCCGAGGATTGCCGGGCTGGTCCGGAGAAACTCAATCGTGCCGAGATAGTCCGGATTGCCGATCGCATTCGGCTGAATGAGTTTCATCCCGAACCCGACCCACTGACGTATCTCACTCAGTGGCAGGACCGGCGCGATTGCGGCAAGTTGCCTGATGTACTCCAGCCCCACAACGACATCGATCTGCGTCAGCTCCACCCCGACCTCCAGCCAGGGCTGTAGCTGCTCGGCAGGAATGACATCGAGAAGGAGCGGCGCCGTCCGGAGATATTCCAGGGTCACATTGGCATCTTGCTCAGCCAGCTCAGCCCCGATGGCGAGAATCGCACGTCGGGCCTCAGGTTGATCCACCACTCCGAGCATCCGCGGACTTTCTTTAAAGTATTTCAGTGCCGAGGCACCGGAAGATTCCACGAGGACAATGCCGAGATTGAGCCAGGCAACGACCGGCGCGAGACCGGCGCGGCGGGCCAATTCAGGCAGCGCTTCGACCGCGGCACGCCCGACCTTCTCCGAGACATCGCTCAATTCTTCCAATAGGGACAAGACCGCCGCCACTGGCTCGGGCTTGCCTCCAACCTGAGTCAATTGGGCAATCAGTTGCTCCGCCGACGCCTGTCCCAGGTCGCCGGTCAACCGAGTAATCAGTGCTGTTGTTGCGTGAGATGCCGCCATGCCCCATCAACCAAAATTTGCCAAGTGGCGGATTGTAAAGGACGCCCTGGCGCTTGTAAACTATGCGCGAGCGCGGGGCTAGCGGGAAGAAGTCCTTACATTTCCTCTCGCCACTAGCCTCTGGCCCCTCGCCTATCGAAAGGATTTTGGAATGGCCGAGCCCAAGCAAGAGAGCCTCGATAAAATGTGGAAATACGTCAAGGGCTTCGCCGATAAGAGCGGCACGACCATGCATCCGAATCCCGCCGTCACCGAAGCGGTGGTGAAGGGGCTCGCTATGCATGTGGAGGAACTCGGCAAGCCGCTCTGCCCCTGCAACTTTTATAAGGATAAGCAGGCCGAAGCGAAACTCCGCCGGTGGATGTGCGCGTGCGATGAAATGCAGATCTATAAGTACTGCCACTGCCTCCTGTTTGTCCGGGAAGACGGCATGCCGATTACGGAATATCTCCCCGAAGGCCACGAGGGACGGGACATCTACGGCCTCATCACCGATCCAACACCAGACAAAGGCCGCGCGCTGAAACATAAGGCTGCCCCGATCACTGCTCCTCCAGACGGGTCCACGCCTGCTGACAAATGATCACCCTACGACCAGGCCACCGACTCTTGCTCGGAATAGCCGTGCTCCTGCTGGCCAGCGGCATCTGCCTGAGTTACGGAGCTGCCGTGGAATCAAGCCCCATGGCCCCTCCGATCTTCAACGAAAAAGAGTTTGTGGCCTATAAACAAAAAGGCCACGGCACGTTGGCAGGTCAAGTCTTCCTCGGAGCCTCGTCAGGAAAGGCCATCACCCAAGCCGGCGTGCCGGTCCATTTGATTCCGATCACACGCTATACCCGTGCGTGGTTCGACCGCACCGTGAAAGCGACGGCCTGTTCGTCACCGAATAATGCGGCGCCCTCGGAGAGCACGGGGTCTGAACACCAACCCGTGAACTGCGCGCATGAGGCCCTCAGACAGCTGGAGGCAGACAAGCGAATCCTGCCGTATCTCCGCACGACCAGAGCCAATCCAACCGGCCACTTCTGGTTCACTAAGGTTCCGGCAGGCCGCTACTACATCATCAGCGTGATTGAGGGAGGCTCGCAAAAAGAGGAAGGACCAGGAGGAATCGCCTGGCTCACGATTGATCTGGATGCGGCTGAAAAAGCGACGAATCTTGTCGTCACCGACTGCAAAACCAATCTGTGTTAATCAGACACCTTGAACTAGTCTTCTCTCTTCTTTTTCCAAAGCGGGCTGCATCGGAAGACGCTCCCCTGCGCGCATTGACCGACCACCGCCTTTACCCCCTCTTCTACCCAGCCTGAGCAGCGGGGTTCGTTTCCATTGCGCGCATCCAACGAGGGCCTTCTCAGGCCGCGCGTTGGGCGAGCACGGAAACAGCCACGATGTTCAGGCTACTCCCTCACTCCCATCCACTCACGTCATAGCCCTTCCCGATCAGACAACGCACCACGCTGTCAGCGTAAGCCGGATCAGGGTCAGCCGGTTTGTAGGCACCTGCGGCTAGTCCGCCAATCAGCCCCAACCCGCCACCGGCGGCCGCTCCAATCACCACACCGGCGCCGCCCCCGATCAATCCAGCCGACGCCCCGCCTGCTGCGCCGACAATCAATCCCAACACTCCGCCGCTGGCGATATTCCCGGCGCGGTTCACCCCGGATTTCAATCCGGCCCGTTCCGCTTGATCCTGACAGGCGACAATATCCTGCTCCGCCCCTGCTCTTCCATTCAGTTGCAAATACTTATTCGAACGCAATGCCGGCGTCGGGGCCGCACAAGCACCGAGACTCACGAGCAATATCACCACAACCCATGTCCGCCATAATTGATTCGACACCACTCACACCCTCCGTTTTCTTCTCTTTTCCCTCGCCGGATAAATCGGTGAGTCTCCACCTGCGCGCATTGTCCGAGCACATTCCCATTGTGCGCGGACAGCGAGCAAGGAGACCGACCGATTCATCCGGCCCTCTCCCTCACTGCCAGCCCGTCACCTCATACCCCTTCTCTTGCAAACAACGATTAACGAAATTCGTATAGGCCTCTGGCGGATGAGACGGACCGAACGCGGCGCTGAACAGGCCCGAGAGCAGTCCCCAGACCGCGCCACTCGCAGCCCCGATCGCGGAGCCACGCCCGGCCGCGCCGGAGATGGCGCCGCCGACTGCGCCCGCGGCAGCCCCGATCCCTGCACCAGCGGCAGTCCCCCCGGCCACACGCCCGGCTTTTCCGCTACCTTCTTCCGCACCGGCCGACTCAGCCAGTTGTTTGCACGCTTCAATATCCTGCTCTGCTCCTTCTTTCCCGACTGCTTGCAAACGAGGATTGGGATACAAAACAGGCTTGGCACTCGAACAAGCCGATGTCACGAGCAAGAGCGACACGAACAAAGACGGCATCCACCCTTTCATGACACCACCGGACCTTTCCCCTCCGTCAAACCCAATCGCGCCAGCACATCCGCCGCTGCCAGGGTCTTGCACAGCACCCGCTTGTGCCGCCCCCCGGCTCCGAAGTGAATCGCCAACGTGGACGGAGGCACCGCAAGGCGCTTCGCCAGAAACGCGAGCAGCGCCTCGTTGGCCCGGCCCTCCACCGGAGGCGCCGCAATGCGAATCTTGAGCGCGTTCCCGTGCAGGCCAACGCACTCGGACTTGGACGCTTTCGGTTGAACCTGAATCGTGAGAATCGCGCCGTCCTTGGTGTCCTGCACGGTCGGATGAGTCATGCGCGAAGGAAATCGTGGTGATGGATGCTAAAAGATGGCTTTGACGAGCTCAAGGATACTGCGCTGCATATCCGCATCATCGGTGATGGGACGGGCGATCGCCACGTCGCAGGCCTGGTCGGGTGCGACCCCCTGCTTAATCAGGGTTCCGGCATAGATCAGCAATCGAGTGCTCACACCTTCCTCCAACCCGTGATTCTTGAGGTTGCGAACTTTCCCGCCGAGCTTCACGAGCTTCTCAGCGATCTCGCGGCTGACCCCAGCTTCATGCTCAACCACGGTGGTCTCAATGGCCGCCGAGGGATAGTTGAACTCGATCGCCATGAATCGCTGCTTGGTGCTCTGCTTTAAATCTTTCAGGACGCTCTGATAGCCGGGGTTGTACGAGATGACCAGCATGAAGTCATCAGCCGCTTCGATGATCTGGCCTTTCTTTTCAATCGGCAGCACCCGGCGATCGTCGCTGAGCGGATGGATGATGACGGTCGTATCTTTCCGCGCCTCGACCACTTCGTCGAGATAGACAATCGCGCCGTGTTTCACCCCAACCGTGAGCGGTCCGTCCACCCACACCGTCTCCTGCCCCTTCAATAAATACCGCCCGACCAAATCGGACGCGGTGAGATCTTCGTGGCAGGCGACTGTAATCAACGGGCGGCCCAGCTTGTGCGCCATATGCTGGACGAATCGGGTTTTCCCGCAGCCGGTCGGTCCCTTGAGCATCACCGGCATCTTGCTTTTGGCGGCAATCGTAAACAGACCGACCTCGCCACGCACCTCGGCGTAAAACGGTTCCCGGTCAATGCGGAAGGCCTGAATATCGAGTTCTCGTCCTGGCTGGCTCATAGCTGATTGATCCTAGAATGAAACATTTTCCGGCACGATAAACGGAACTGAGGGGGAAGATCAAGCCAATCGGCGGGGAAACGAAACCACCAGGTTACGCGACCTTGACCCCATCTAACACTTCACGAACTTTCTGTACGAGCACATTGGGAGTGAACGGCTTCTGGAGAAATGCCGTGTCCCGTTTGATCCCGCCCTGCGCGAACACCGGGTGATCGGGATACCCCGACATATAGAGCACCTTGATCTCCGGCCGAACCGTGACGAGCTTCTCCGCGACTTCCGGACCGCTCATCTGCGGCATCACCACATCGGTGAGCAAGAGATGAATCGGACCGAGATGGCGCGTGCCGGTCAACAGAGCTTCGATACCGTGGCGGGCCTCGAGCACCGTATAGCCATGCAATCGCAACGTCTCATGCACCAACCCCCGCACGGCCGGTTCATCCTCCACGAGAAGAATCGTTTCCCGTCCATGCACCCGGTCAGCATTCACTGAGGCAACCTGACCGCCTTGCGCCACCCCGTCCACCCGCGGGAAGTAAATCTTAAACGTCGTCCCCTTGCCGGGCTTGCTTTCGACGCCGATCGTACCGCCGCTTTGCTTCACGATGCCGTAGACCGTGGACAGTCCCAGCCCAGTCCCCTTGCCCTTGGCCTTGGTCGTAAAAAACGGCTCAAAGAGATGCGACTGCGTCTCCTCATCCATCCCGTGTCCGGTATCCTTCACGGCCAACAGGACATAGTCCCCCGGGTCCAGCGCCATCGTCTCCCGGCGCGGGCCTTTGCCGATCGAGACATTGCGCGTCTCGACGGTCAGACGCCCGCCGGTCGGCATGGCATCCCTGGCATTCACCGCCAGGTTCATCACGATTTGCTCAATCTGTCCCGGGTCGGCCTTGATAGAACCCACGCTCTGGTCCAGCTCGGAACAGAGCTCGATGATATCTTCGCCGAGCAAGCGGCGGAGCATGCCGTCCATGTTGGTGACGATCGAATTCAAGTCGACGATTTTGGTGGCGACAAATTGGCGGCGGCTGAACGCCAGGAGCTGACTGGTGAGACCGGCCGCACGATCCGCGGCTTTCTTGACCTCTTCCATTTCGCGCTTGGCGGGATCGCTGGCCCCCAGGCGGTTCAAAATCAATTCGCTGTAGCCGCGAATGACCGTCAGCAGATTGTTAAAGTCGTGGGCGACACCGCCGGCAAGCCGGCCGACCGCTTCCATCTTCTGCGATTGCCGGAGTTGCGCCTCGGTCTGTTGCAGCGCATCTTCGGCCTTGGTCCGCTCGCCGAACTGGCCGATCTTGAGTCCGATATCCGTCACCATTTTCAGCAGTTCATCGTCCGGTTCACGCACATACCGGCTAAAGAACTCCACCACGCCCTCGATCTCGCCGGCGATTCGGATCGGGAACCCGAACCCTCCGTGCAAACCGACTTGAGCCGCCACACCCGCTCGAAGAAATTGAGGATCCATCGAGACATCCGCAATCCAACAGGGCTGGCCGGTTGCCCAGATTCGTCCGGGCAGTCCCTCCCCTGATGCAAACGACTGGTGCCACGCCGCCAACGCGAACTCATCGCCCTTGAACGTCGGGGCCTGCCATTGATCCAAACATCGAAGGGCGCTCGTCTGCCGATCAACCCGCCAAAACACGCCGAGATCCCATTCAAGACTCTCGCCGACCGCTTGAATGATCTTCGGCACGGCCTCTTCCAATGTCGATGATTCGGACAAGACCCGAGTGACCGCATATTGCGACGCCAGGCGCCGCTCAGCCTTCCGGCGATCAGTGATATCCCGAACGAAGGCACTAAAAATGTAGGCTTCGCCGATCCGCGCCGGAGACACGGACAACTCCACCGGAAACTCCCGTCCATCGCGGTGTCGGGCCGTAATTTCAATTCGGCGATTGAGCACCGGCCCGACGCCGGTCCGGAGAAACTCCCGAAGTCCGTGATTGTGGGCGTCGCGATCACGCTCGGGGATGACCGTCTCCGACAAAATCCGCCCCAGCACTTCATCGCGAGACCAGCCAAAAATCGCCGTCGCCTGGGCATTCCAATCGGTGATGACGCCCGCCGCATCGATGGTAATCACCCCGTCGAGCGCCGTATCCACAATCGCGCGATTGCGCTCCTGGCTTTGGAGCAGCGCGGCTTCGGCGGCACGAGCCCAGGCACTCTCCTGTTGGGCCTGGCGATACTCCGCCCGGAGTCGAACCGTGGACCATAGCAGCAGCACCAGGAGCGGGAACCAGATAACCAACGCCGCACCGCCGACCTTCCAGAGCACGACGGAACGTATCGGCCCCAGAATCGCGTCACGGTCGATCCGCACCAGCACTGTCCAGCCCAGGCCGGGAAATTCCCCGTAGCCCTTCGTTACCGCATAGCCTGTGACGACCTCCACGTGACGGCGAAGGTGCTCTTCGATCACGTACCCGGGATCCTCCGTCTGCTGGCTCAGCTTCGCCGAGGGCAATCCCATTTGAAGCAGATTGAGTTTGCCTCGCAACCGAAGATCCGAATCGACGAACACCTCGCCGGACCTGGTGAGCATCTGATACTCAACCGCGCCCGCAAACCCTTCATGGTGTTGCAACGAACGAATCGTCCGCGTCGTCACGTCCTCCAGCACCGACACAGCCACTCGCGTCGTGACCACCCCCAGAAACGTCCCTTCGGCATCGAGAATCGGAGCCGTGAACGCGACATTCTCTACTCCCGCATCGGCTTCATGACTCCGCGCCTCTCCCACCACGACTTGGCGGCTGTCATGCGCCCCACGAAGCCACTCGGTCTGGCCGACATCCTGTCCAATAAGGGTCGACTCTGTGGCCGCAATGATCACTCCTTGCGAGTTGGTCACGGCAAGCGAGTGATACATGGGGACATATGCGGTCTTCATCCAGGTGAGATAACTGCTCAAATAGCGTCGGTCCGACGAGCGGAGCGCGAAGGCCCTGGCCATCATCCGGGCGTCTCCGTAGCGCTCAAACAAGAGCCGGTCCAGCTTATCCGACACTTCCGCCGCCGCCAGCGTCAACTGTTCCCCCGACGCCCACACCAATCGTCGCTCGACATACCGCAACAGCACCGCCCCGATGCCCACCGCCAGGACCGTCATCAAGATGATCAACAGCGGAAGCCACCCGTACCGGCGTGAACGCTGTAATTCTGGTGACGCGACAGGAAAACTCATGAATGCACCGGACTCGCAATCCAAGTGTTGATCATCGCCACAGGATGATACGCCTGCTTGGTGTCCCTGAGGCCGGAAAGGCCTGCATCATCCATGGCATTGATATAGCCGGCACCGCCGTCGCGCGCGCCGCGACAGGTCTCACGGAAGAGATACTGCGCCAACCCGGGCACGGTCCGATCAGCGACTTCGACCAGCACGGCGAAGGTCTCGGACTCAAGCCAATACCCAAACGTATAGCCCATCACTCGATCCGCGACACAGGCCACGGTACCGACGAGCCCCAGCCGATCGCCCAGCGTCCAGATCAGTTCATGCGCGGCTTCAGCATCCTCTAAGAGATACCGTCCCATCGTATCCAGCGTTCCCTCTCGCTTCTGCGCGGCCCATCGGCGGAACAGATCACGGCACGCGGACTGATCGGCCACCGTATAAGGGCGGAGTGTCACCGACGCTGTTCGCTCAACCCGATTACAGAGTGCACGTTGCGACTTATAGGAATCTCCAGCGAGCTGCGCCAGCGAGTCGCTCCGGTACAGATAGTCCGGAGACTTCTCCGTCCATTGTAGATGACTGCCGGCGAGACGCGCCTTCTGATGATCTGTGACGTTCTCGATCCGGCTGACTGGAGAACCGTGATTCCATCGATGCAAATCGGCTAACCCCTCCTTCACCGATTCTTCAAGCGGTCTTGGTCCAAGCGGGGGCAGTGGCATAAACCACCCATCGTGAGAACGGGCGAACAGGAAGAATACACCGTCCCGCTCCATCCACCAATAGGGCAAGGTCGTCGTCCATATATAGTGATACACAAACGCATGGGCCGCCAGTGCCGCTTGGCCTGGACATTTGGCCTGCTCGAGCGCCTGTCTCATTCGGGGGGCATCGTCCAGTCGAAGCGGAGATAGCCGCCGGTCCGGCTGTTGTTCGCGCACCCGTTGCGTCACCTCCGGAAGCGAGGCGAGCACAATCACGTCATCTTGAAAGCGCCCGATCAGCCGGGGATTGCTCGAAAGAATCTGAAGCGTGCGGTCCTGCCGAAGGAGCGCCTGAACCAGCTCGCCGTGCTGGTGAATCTCCTTGGGGACCGCCTCTCGCATGAACGGGCACTTGGTATCCCAGCCCAGCTGGAC
>JBEBHO010000280.1:0-2542 GCA_040081095.1 Nitrospira sp. | reverse complement strand
GTTGGACGGTCTGCCGCTTCTTCCATCGAGCAAAATCATGACGAGCGTGGAATCATCTGGCCTTACCCGATTGCCCCGTTTCACATTCACCTCATCCCCGTTAGCCAATCAGACAAGACGAATGAAATGACGACTCGCCTGTATGCCGAACTACAGACAGCGGGATTCGAAGTGCTCTGGGATGATCGCGATGATCGGGCCGGAGTCAAATTCAATGACGCGGATCTCATCGGCGCCCCGTTCCAAGTCGTGGTCGGAGACAAGGGATTGGCGGAGGGCGTGATCGAAGTAAAAGTTCGGCGCACTGGTGTCAAGACACGGGTGGCGCCAGCTGAACTTATTCAGCACTTGCGCGCAGCCGTCCCCGGCCTCGACGCGTCCTCGTCCGCTCACTAAATTCATCCGCTGCCACACCTGCTCGATTCAACGCTAACAAACTTGTCTTTTCCTTGCCTTCTCATTTGATTGGGCTACACTCACTCTCTAGGGATCACCCCATCCCAGCCGGCACTCGCAGCGATCTGATTGCTGCCACGCCTCGACGACCTCGGATCATGAGCTGAGCGGAGAAGGAACCAGGAATGCAGTCCAAGCCGATGCCCAATAATCTCCAGGAACTGCAACAGAAAGGCGAGTTCGCCGAACACGTCAAAAAGATCACCGCTCAAATCAACGCCGCCAGCGATCTCGATCAAATCCTGCTCGACCTGCACAAAGACATCCTGAGCCTGTTCGACGCTGAAGACCTGACCCTCTTTGCATTCGATTCAGAAAAGAAGGAAATCTTCTCCAAAGTCCCCCATGTCGACAGCATCGAAGAGGTGCGGATCCCCATTACCGAACAGAGCCTCGCCGGATTCTGCGCCAAATATCTCCGGCCCGTGAACATTGCCGACGCCTACAATATGGCTGAACTTCAGAGCATTCACCCCTCATTACTACACGACACGTCGTATGACAAACGCACCGGCTTCAAGACGAAGCAAGTGTTGACCTACCCCATCGTCGCCGACAATAAATACCTCATGGGCGTCCTTCAGCTCCTGAACAAGAAAAGCGGCAGCCGCTTCACGAGAAAAGACGAAGAGTCGGTAGCCGAAATCGCCAAAGCCCTCGGCATTGCGTTCTTCAACTTGCGAAAAACGACCAAGAAAAACCCGACGAAATTCGACCTCTTAGTCAGCGGCGGCAAGATCACACAGAACGATCTGGAGAACGTACTCGCCGAGGCCCGCAAAGGCACCAGCGATCTCGAAAGCATCTTGATCGAAAAGTATAAGGTGCAGAAGCTCGACATCGGCAAATCATTCGCGCAATTCTACAAGTGTCCGTATATCGAGTTCAGCGAACGCACCCTGGTCGACATCGAACTCCTCAAGAACCTGAATGTCGACTACCTGAGAAAAAATCATTGGATGCCGCTGAAACGGGATCGCACCGCCATTGAGATCCTAACTGACGATCCCGGTGACCTCGACCGAGTTCAAGACATTAAGCGAACATTCCCAGGCTTAAACATCCGCTTCGCGGTCAGCTTACGGCGGGACATTGCACAGTTCCTGGCTTCCGCCACCGGCCAAACCGATACCGGAGGGGGCGGCGGGGGCCGAAAACTCGACGAAAACGTCTCAGACATTCTCGGGGAACTCGTCACCGAATCCCAAGCCGAAGCGCTGGAAGAGGCCTCGGCCGGCGGCGGCCTTGATGAAAACGACAGCGCCATCGTTCGCCTTGCCAACCAGATCATTGCTGACGCCTTCAGACAGAACGCCTCGGATATTCACATCGAGCCCTACGGGGAAAAACGCGAGACACTCGTCCGGTTCCGTGTCGACGGCGATTGTTTCGAATACATGAAAATCCCCCAGAGCTACCGGCGTGCGATCGTGTCCCGCTTGAAAATCATGGCCAGCTTGGACATCGCCGAACGGCGAAAGCCGCAGGACGGCAAAATCAAATTCAAGCTCAGCGAGACCAAAGAGATTGAGCTCCGCGTCGCCACCATTCCGACATCCGGGTATAACGAAGATGTCGTCATGCGTATCTTGGCCGCCAGTGAACCCTTGCCGCTCGACAAGATGGGGTTCTCGGACCGCAATCTCAAAGGCATTAAAGATATTTCTGAAAAACCCTACGGCATCATCCTCTGCGTCGGACCGACCGGATCAGGAAAAACCACCACGCTCCATTCCGTGCTGGGAAACATCAATACTCCGGACATTAAGATCTGGACCGCCGAAGACCCCGTCGAAATCACCCAGTATGGCCTGCGCCAGGTCCAAGTCCAGCCCAAGATCGGCTTCACCTTTGCCACCGCGATGCGGGCATTCCTCCGCGCCGATCCGGATGTGATCATGGTCGGAGAAATGCGCGATAAAGAAACCGCCGATACCGGCATTGAGGCCTCACTCACCGGACACTTGGTGCTCAGCACCTTGCACACGAATAGCGCCGTGGAAACGGTGACCCGTCTCCTGGACATGGGCTGCGACCCCTTCAGCTTTGCCGATGCCATGCTCGGCGTGCTCGCCCAACGGTTGGC